>NZ_JACHDC010000007.1:87835-318126 GCF_014200875.1 Paraburkholderia sp. HC6.4b | reverse complement strand
GCAGCGCCTTGCGCGGACCCGCGCAATTCAACAGTCTGCTTGATGGTGCTGCCGTCGACAACGGCCAGCTTCACTGAACTGGTACTCATGGTAGTGCCTCTTTGAGTGCGTATGCTGGTCCACCTGGCCAGCGTATAGATAGAAAATGGCGACATGGCAGTCGCAAGAGTGCTGCTCTACCTCTATTCTTGATGGGTGAGCAATAAAACGAAATATGACGAGTTCGAATTTGGACGAGACAGAAACGAGGCATTTCTCGGCACGGGAATCGCGAGCAGCGGTGCCTATGCACGATTGCGTAAGGGCTAAACAGGCAGTTGTCCAATGTTTCTCGCCTCTGTGCGCCAGACGCAAAAAGGGCCGCCATCCAGAAAGGAAGGCAGCCCATCGCGAAGCCCTGTATCCGGTGCGGCTCCGATCCGCAACACCTAACCGCCGGAGCGCCCGGTCTCCAGCCAGTCAACCAGCGAACCCGCGGATGCGTGCTCCCGCAGTACCGCCGCGTAGCCATCGAAACGGTTCGTCACTTCGCTCACGCTGTTGCCGTAGTGATCGTTCTCCGCAAGGAGCACATCGAGCAGGGTTCGTTTGCCCAGGTGGTACCACTGTTCGAAGAAGGCCTTGCGCACCTGATCGGTTTCAGCGGAGAGGCGTTTGTACTGCTCCGCACGGCTGAGCATGGTGTGCGCATCCTGATCCGCGGTGCGAATGCCATACTCGAGGTCACGCCGCTGCTGGTCGAGGCGCTGCCACGAAGCCTGTGCCCGGTACCCTGCCGCAGCCGTCGCCGCCTGCGTCGAACCGCCGCGGAATGCGGCCCAGTTGAGCGTCAACATGGTTTGCCATGGCGCACGTTGTCCCGCGCCCGTGCCTCCGATTCCGGCATTCGCACTGACAACCCAATTCACCGACGGCAGGCCCGACGCTTTCACCACTTTGGCATTCAGGTCGGCCGCATTTGCCTCGGACTGAATCTGATGCAAGCTCGGATGAGCATTCACCAGCTCCAGGAGTTGCGGCAGATTGCCCGGTTGGAGCGGCCAGTCGCGCGCGTGCGGAATCGGCGGTACGCTTTCGCCCAGCAGCTTTTGCAACGCCAGTTCCGCATCACGTGCCTTCGCTTGCGCTGAATCGCGCGCAGCTTCAGCCTGCAGCAGACGCGCCTTGGCCTGCGTGAGTTCGCTGCCGCGACCACGGTCGACAGCCACAATTTCGCTGAGCATCTTCACGAGCGTGGCCATACGCTCAACAAATTGCTGGCTCACGTCAACGATCGTGCGCTGCTTGCCCAGTTCAACGAGCGTGCTCGTCACCTCGAACGCATTCTGATTGCGGGCCGCTACATAACTACTGAACGCGGCATCCGAGAGTTGTTCCCGACTTCCGATTGTGTTCTTTGTGCGCCCCCAGTCGTACACCGTTGTCGTGACGTTCGCCGTCACTACGTTCCCGTTGTTGGAGCCATTTCGATTACCGGGACCAAATTGCACACCCTGTGTCTGCGAACCGATGTCGACTTGCGGCCACCGCAAGCCTTTCGCTTCGTCGACGTCTGATTTCGCGGCTTCGTAGGCGGCATACGCCTGCCCGACTTCGGGACTGCGCTTCTCCGCTTCCTCCACGGCGCTCAGGAAGATACGCCGCAGCGTGGCGGAATCCACCGGAGGTCCTCCCTCGCTACTGGACGGTTGCGTTTCGAGCCACTGTGAGAACGTCACCGGAGGAGCATGGCTTCCCGGGGTCGACGGCTGTTTAATCTCGACCGGAGTCGATGTGCTTGCAGTTGCTGCATCGCTCGCCAGCGCCAGATCAGACTTCGTTTGAGCGCCCGCAATGGCACTCGCCGGCAAGGCGAGCACGACCAGCAGCGACGAAACCAGCCATGACAGGGGGCGGAGCCGCAAACCGGAGAGGCCGTCCCCGTTGGTGAGGGGCGCGGCAGCCTGTACGTCAGGAAAATCGTTTCGAGTCATGATCGTAACCGGTTAGATTGAAGTATGTGGTGCGACACCTGAACCGCAATCCAGACTCAGAAAACAATGAAGCAATGCTCGTCGTTTAAAGGATCGATTCGGCTAATTCGGGTGACCTTGGTGAACGAAACACGAGATTTCGTACTGGCTCCAATTGTCCGGATATCGGTGACCCCGCGAAATCAGACAGCCGCGACAACGTAGTGAGACTGGTACGAATTTTTTGTTCGCAGTCTTTCACAAGCACTGATTTCCGCGCGCGATTGTCTGACCAGATAGGGCTGCCCGTATCGACAGTGGCCAACCCATTGCTCGCCTATTTTCATCGAACCGTTGGCGCGAGAGCGGCGTGTTGAACAGGCGTGCGGCGAGGTGCGGATAGGGCACGTTCATGGCTGTGCCGAACAGTGAACTTGTCACACGATTTCCTGCCGCAGTCGGAATTCCTAGTAGCAGCATCATTTCTGACTGGTTCGATACAATGCAAAATCTTATTCCCGTACTTTCTCATTTATGTTCTTGAGATTTGCACGGAGATAGCCATGGAGCCTTTCTCTCTGATTGAATTTTCGAACTCGCACAGCCATGCAAGCATCGCGAACCATGCCCCCTTCCGTCTCGTTCCCGTGGGCATGCTGTCGGTGCTGCGAAATCTGTTTGGCGCGCGTCGCTGAAGATGTGCAACAAATCTTCCCGGTTCACGCATTTCCGCCTGTCGGGGCGAGAAACTGTGAAGGAGAAGGGTAATGCCCAAGTGCCGACTGCTGCTTCATTAGCCACTTTGTCGGTCACCTGCAGGCCTGAGGGCACGTAGTCTCGCTACGGAATATCTTCACCACCGCAAATCGATCTTTGGTTTCGATCTGCTTGTGATTGTGATTTTGACGGAACCCACCACACTCCTTGTACGCGTGTTAGGCGAGAACGCCGGCAACTATCTGCCGAATCTCGTCACTTTGTCAATGCGTAGCTATGCATATGATTCTCTGCGAGCCGATGACGGGCTCAATGACCGGACGATTCTCTACTGAAAGTGGCGGATTACGTGGCGGCCTTTAGCCGGCATTTTTATCGTGCTGACTTCGCGGGGTCATACGATCTATCAATTCGTCGTCGGCGCGCTGCTTGTGCTAACCATCACCTGACATAGATGACGGTGTTCGAAGACAGCGCGATCAGGATCGATGCGCATGCTGCCGCCAGTGCGATCGCGCAATCCGCGAGGGTCTAAAGGTGTCGCGGCGATAACACTCATTGCCGCATCGGCTCTTGCCATAATCATGTTCATGTTGTCCTTCGGGCGGAGGCGCCGGCCGAAAGCCGACTACGCTCATAGCTCGCTACACATGGCCGACCACCAATGTGCAGACCTGTGACCACTGGCAGAGGTGGCTCCGGGAGTTCGGACAGTTGATTGAGTGGAAAAGCTGGGGAGTGAGTCGGTCATAATGGCCGGCGAAGGAACCAGAAGATGACGAAACGAAACCGACGAACACATTCACCGGCGTTCAAGGCAAAGGTGGCACTTGCGGCGCTCAAGGGCGACAAAAAACCCTGGCAGAGCTGGCGCAGCAATTTGATGTCCATCCGAACCAGATCACAGACTGGAAGAAGCAACTGCAGGAGCGGGTTCGCGAGTTGCGCCAGGTTAATGAAATCCTGCGCAAAGCATCGGCGTATTTCGCACAGGCGGAGCTCGACCGCCGATCGAAGTGATGATCACGTTCATCGATGATCACCGGCAGGTCTACGGGGTCGAGCCGATCTGCAGGGTGCTGCCGATCGCCCCGTCGACGTATTACCAGCATGTGGCCCGGCGGGCCGATCCAGCACGCCGGCCGGCGCGGGCCCAGCGTGACGCAATGCTATGCGGGGAAATCCGGCGCGTGTGGGAGGAGAACTTCCAAGTGTACGGAGTCCGCAAGGTCTGGCTGCAACTCGCACGCGAAGGCATCCAGGTGGCCCGCTGCACGGTAGAGCGGTTGAAGAAGCTGGGCCTGCGGGGTGTGCGGCGCGGCAGATTCATCAGGACGACCGTTAGCGACAGTTCGAGACCTTGCCCGCTGGACCGCGTGCAGCGGCAGTTCAAGGCCGAACGACCTAACGCGCTGTGGGTGTCAGATTTTACGCTTGTAGCCGAGGAACCGTTCGATATCTGGACCAAGAAAGCTCCGGAAGCGGGTGGGAGATCTCATAGCACATCCTCCCTATCGCCTTGCGCGACATCGCGTAGTTGATCGATTGCCAGCTTGCCGTAAATCTGGGTAGAAGAGATGCTTCGATGGCCAACATAGTCGCCAATATGCTTGAGTGAGAAATGAGCATTGCTGGTGCAAAAGCGGCGCGACAAGACTGCGGCAAAGCGCTTCTTCCGGCGGGTGCTGCGTTCAAACCCGGTGCCGCGCAAGATCGTTACCGACCAGTTGCGCAGCTATCCGGCGGCGAAGGCTGATATTCCTGAGCTCGCTCATGTGAAGCACGTTTTCGTCAAGGCGGCTGCACGCGTGAACAACCGTGCCGAGAACAGCCATCAGCCGACCCGCAGGCGCGAACGCCAGATGTGCGGCTTTCGCGATGCGCGTCGCACGCAGGAATTCCTCTCATGCTTCGGACCGATACGGCAGCACTTCGCGTTGCCCACACATCAAATGAACGCGGCATGGCATCGTGCCGTACTCAAAGAACGCTTCGCCACATGGCATGGTTGGACTGTTATTGCCGCACTCGAGGAAGTTATCTGATAAGGATAGCTACGCTTTGGCTACGTAATTACCCTACGCCCGCCAAGTTGACAGAGCCTTGTGACGGCATGAAAAATGCGCGTCGTGAAATCGCGACGAGGAGTATTTTGCGGCAAGGTGCCGCAACACGTTGACGTCGCCCGGCCACTCCCCGCGGTCAGTCCCGTGCAGGCATTATCAGATAGGCATTGGTTGCTCCCGCAACGTACGGCCGTGCCTTGATTTCCATGCGCGCAATGCCTTGCAAATGCACTTCATCTGGACCGTCGGCAAAGCGCAGCGCGCGTGCCCAGGTCCAGTTGTCGGCCAATGGCGTATCAGGGCTCAGTCCCATCGCACCGAAAACCTGCATCGCTCGCTCGCAAACATTGGCGTACACCGTTGGCAAGAGCGCCTTGATCATCGAGATCTCCTTGCGTGCTTCTTTGGCCCCAACCCGGTCGATCATCCAGGCCGCCTTCAGCACGAGCAGCCTCGCCTGCTCGATTTCGATGCGCGACTTCGCGATCCATTCGCCGACCGCGCCGTGCTCATGCAGCGCCTTGCCGAACGTCGTGCGCGACTGAGCGCGCTCGACCATCAATTCGAGAGCAAGCTCGGCCGCGCCGATCGAGCGCATGCAGTGGTGGATGCGCCCCGGTCCAAGACGCGCCTGAGCCAGCGCGAAACCGCTGCCCTCTTCACCGAGCAGATTGGCTGCCGGTACCCGAACATCGCGGAACACGATCTCGCAGTGCCCTTCCGGCGCAACGTGATTGACCACCGTTATGTTGCGCACGATCTCGACACCTGCGGTGTCCCTGGGGACGAGAATCATGCTCTGCTGCCGGTGCGCCGGTGCCTGCTGGTCGGTCTTGCCCATCACGATGAACAACTTGCAATGAGGATGCGCGGCGTTCGTGATGAACCATTTGTGGCCGTTGATCACATAGTCGTCGCCGTCCCGGCGAATCGAGGTCGTAATGTTGGTCGCATCCGAAGATGCGACCTCAGGTTCCGTCATCGCGAAAGCCGAGCGAATCCTGCCATCGAGCAACGGCGTCAGCCACTGGTCACGCTGGGCGGGCGTAGCGAACATGTGCAGCAGTTCCATGTTGCCGGTGTCGGGCGCGTTGCAGTTGAAGACTTCCGACGCCCACGACACCCGCCCCATGATTTCCGCGAGCGGCGCGTATTCCAGATTGGTCAGCCGCGTGCCCGGCTCGTCGTCCCGCAGATGCGGCAGGAACAGGTTCCACAGGCCCTCGGCACGAGCCTGCTCCTTGAGCGACTCCATGAACGACACAGGGTACTGCCCCTGGTTCACCTCATCGTGCCACTGCCGGATGCGCGGGACGATGTGTTTATCCATGAAGGCGCGCAACTGCTCGCACAACGCTTCGACCTTGGGGGTATAGCCAAAATCCATGATGATTCTTCCTTGCAAAATGTCCGCTTGAAACGACTGAGACCGTGCCTGCCGCCAATGGCTAGATCGTCAAACCGCCGTCGACGACAATGCATTCGCCGTTCGTATAACTGGCCGCATCAGAAACCAGATACAGCACCGTTCCCGCCATCTCGCGGGGCTCCGCGTGGCGGCGCAGTGGAACCTTCGAGAGCCAACGATCATAAGTTTCCTGATCCTCGAACAGGGCGCCGGCGAAACGGGTCTTCGTCAACCCTGGCAGCAGCGCGTTCACGCGGATACCCAGCGGGCCGCACTCCTTCGCGAACGCACGCGTCATATTGACGACGGCGGCTTTCGTGATCGAGTAGATGGCCTGTTTGTCGCCCGGTTGCAGCGCGTTGACCGACGCCGTATTGACGATAGCCCCGCCGCCGTTATCGCGCATCAGCTTGCCTGCCTCGACAGACATGAAGAAGTAGCCGCGCAGATTCACCTCGACTGTCTTTTCGAACGCCGCCAGATCGGTATCGAGCACATGCCCAAAATACGGATTTGCGGCGGCGTTATTGACCAGAATATCCAGGCGCCCGTGCTGGCTGCGGATGGTCTGGAATGCAAGAAGAATGTCGTCAACCCGGCCGACGTGGCATGCAAGCGCCTGCGCGCTCCCGCCGGCCGACCGGATCCCGCCGACCACACCTTCACAGTCCTCCAGCTTGCGGCTCGAGACAATTACATGCGCGCCCTGCTCGGCGAGCAGCTTCGCAATTTCCTCGCCAATGCCGCGGCTCGCACCGGTCACGAGCGCAATCTTTCCCGTCAGATCAAATAAATTCGTCGTCACAACTGTCTCCAATATTCGCGGTCACCTGAATCCTGCCGATTCCTCACACACGCCACCAACGCGTGCACGTCCCGTCCGCATCAAAGGTCAAAGAAGATCAACGCCCATCTGCGCGAGCGTACCGGCCATCTCACCAACCTGGCGCGCCTTGTCGCTCGACGCATTGCCGTCCAGCGCCCGCTTCTTGACGCCCTGCGCGATCGCTGCGAGCCGGAAGAAGCTGAACGCCAGGTAGAAGTTCCAGTCTGCGATTGACGAAATCCCGCGACGCCGGCAGTAGCGCTCAACCAGGGCAGGTTCGTCGGGAATGCCCAGTGAGTTGCGATTCAGCCCGCCGAGCCCGGTGATATACCCCTCAGGGGGCAGCCGCAGGCACATGCAGAAGTACGCTAGGTCTGCCAGCGGATTGCCGAGCGTTGACAATTCCCAGTCGAGAATCGCGCGGACTGTTGGCGCGTTTTGCTCGAATACGAGGTTATCGAGGCGAAAATCGCCGTGCACCAGCGACGGTCGATCCGATTCGGCAGGACAATGCGCGGGCAGCCACTCGATCAACGCGTCCACCGCCGGCAGCGTCCCGGTCTCCGCGGCGCGATACTGCTTGGTCCATACACCGATCTGACGCTCGAAATAGTTGCCGCTGCGGCCATAGTCCGACAGCCCGACCGCATCAACGTCCACGTCATGCAGGACTGCCATCGTTTCGATCAGCGATTCATAAAGCGAGCCGCGCTCGCTGGCCGCCATTTCTGGCAGCGCCGGATTCCAGAAAATGCGCCCTTCCTTGTAGCTCATCACGTAGAACAGGCTGCCGATCACATCGCGATCTTCGCAAAGATGCAACGCTCGGGCGACCGGCACCGGTGTATTTGCAAGTGCGGCCAGCACGCGGAATTCACGGTCGACGGCATGCGCCGATTTCAGCAACGTTCCCGGCGGCTGCCGGCGTAGCACGTAGCGGCCGCTGCGCGCGTGCAGCAGGAACGTCGGATTCGACTGCCCACCGGCGAATTTCTCCACGGTCATGGGGCCTTCGAAGCCCGGCACGTGCGATGCGAGGTAGTGGGAGAGTTTGTCGGCGTCGAAATAAAGGTTATCGTTCATGAGGTGCAAAACATCCTGAAACGGGGTCAACCATAGGTGACGAATTCGCGGCCCTCGGGGCGATCGAGGTGAGGCACGCAATTGAAGCCGGCTAGCGACATCGCATCAGCGTTGAAGAAATACTGGCAGACGCTGCTGTTTCGGATCTGCATGTCGCTCAGTGCCTTGCGCGAGCGCGTTCAATGCCGGGTTGTCGTCACGCGCCGCCCGATAGAGCGCATCGAAGTCGTATTCATTCAGTCCGGCATGTTGCGTCATCTCGACGACAGGACTGCCCAATCCTTCAAGAATCGCATCCGCCGTCTGCCGATGGCGCCGCATCGTGCCAATGACGACGCGATCGAAACACAGTTTGGAATCGGCAAAGTATTCGCCAAGCCAACGCGCCTGGCGCGTTCCGATGTCTGAGAGCCGGTCATAGTTCTCGGCGCCGAAGGACGCCTGGCCATGCCGTATCAAATGGAGTTCTGCCATGCGATCCCTCATAAGTTCTGATCGACAGCATACTCAGCTCGATACCATTCCAAAAATTTATTATTGTGATTACGCGTCATAAAATATGGTGATAACACTAACCCGCTATGCGCTCGTCTCTCCCATCAGGCGGATGACCTGTTCTCGCAACCAGCGATGCGCCGGATCTTCAGCGGCACTGCGGTGCCAGTAGCAGCGCGACTCCATCTCGGGCAGGTCGAACGGCAGCTCGAGGATGCGGGCATCGTAGCGTTGCAGCAGCATGAGCGGTGCGGTCAGCACGAGGTCCGTACGCATTGCGATCAACGGTGCAACCAGGTAGTGCTGCACGCGCGTCAGGATCGTTCGCCTGACGCCGAGCTTGTTGAGTTCGGCGTCGACGAGCCCCGGGCCTTGCCGCCGGCTCGAGACGTGGATATGGCCGAGCCTGAGGTAATCGTCCATCGACAGTTTCTTGCGTGCGAACGGTTGATCGTGGCGCAGCATGCATGCATATCGATCCCCACCCAGCGGCGCGTGTTCGAGGTGAGGGTCATCGATCAGAGGGGCGTCGATGGCGAGATTCACGGCGCCGTTGGCCAGCGCGTCCGGAATGTTGCTTCGGGGAGTGAAGTAGCTTTCAATACGGATGCCCGGGGCCAGCCGCTGCAACACCTCTTCCAGCCCGGGCAGCAACAGCGCTTCGGTCAGGTCTGTCATGCTGAGCCGGAACACGCGTTCAGAAGCCGCCGGGTCGAACTGCTCGCCCGCGTGCGCGCTCGAGTCAAGCAGCTGCAGCGCTTCGCGCACCCGCCCAATGATGTTCTCCGTGAGGGGCGTCGGCACCATGCCGGTCGAGGTGCTGACAAATAGCGGATCGTTGAGCGATTTGCGCATGCGCGCCAGCGCATTGCTGACGGCGGGTTGCGTGATGAAGAGCATCTCCGCGGCGCGCGTGAGATTGCGCGTCCTGTAGATCGCCTCGAAAACGACGAACAGATTCAGATCGATCTTTGACAAAGGCACGATGGCATTTCCTGATCGGCGCTGCCGGACCCTGGTGGCGCGGTTCGCGACCACCTTTCTCTTGCAGTCCTTGCGCCGGCGCGGCATCGCCGCGCCGCATGGCGCCTTAGCTCGTATCCGTGTGCAGCATCTCGGAACAGGCTTCGCTGGCGACCAGCTCGCGAATGTTGTTGGCAAAGCGCTGCAAAGCATGCAGGGATCCGTACACGCTCTTGTACTCTTCACGGCCGATCCGGCCTTCGAGCACGAGCAGCATACCCGAGTCGTTCGCAATCTTTTCGATATCCATCGCAACCTCCACTCAAATGTCGACGCATGCGCCGGCTTTCCTTACCCGGGCTACAGAGAAGCTCGCATTGCCGGCCGCCGCGGCTCGGGAGGAAACACGCACCACGATCCGTCGTCGTGGCGGAAAAAGATAATCGCCAGGGCTCCCGACGCCCGAAGCGACTCCACACGTACACATCGCATAGACCGCGACTTCGCGTAATTCATCCGGGTCAAACTGATCGGCGAGGCCGGCGTGGGGGCAAGCCATTTCTCGATCAGGCTTCGCAAAGACTCTACGTTGCTGCTCATTTCCTACTCCTCTACCTTCAGCACCCACGGCCGGCGATCTACCGGGCTCCTGCCATCAGCCTCCGTGTCCGACACACCGCCTATATGAAACGTTACTAAACATAGGTCATGATACAAAATAATGGCGAACAAAATAGACAGGGGATACCCTGTCTTTTCTGGCCGCCGTGGTGGCATTCCGGTTGCTAGCCGTTTCTTACGCCCGACGATTCCTCCAGCAGGAGGAGGAGGTTGGCGGTCTCCATGAAACGCGCGTCGAGCGCCTTGGCACTATTAGCGCCCGAAACCCCGGTCGCCCCAAGCTCAGGTCGCTGTCCCGCATGCCTGCGAGCGGACCTCGAAGACTGCAATCGCACACCGCTGGGCGGCGACCTGGTCCTCCAGCGAGAGCGCCGCCTGCGCGGCCTGCTCGACCACGGCAGCATTGTTGCGGAGCACCTGATCCATGCGATTCACCGCATCGTTCACCTGCCCGATCCCGCCGCGCTGTTCTTCTGAAGCTTCGAAGATGCTGTCGTTGATTTCGACCACGCGCTGGATCGCACGCCGAACGTCCTCCCATGTCCAGATTGCCGGAGCGAAGCACCTCGACGATGTCGTCGGATTGCGTCCGGAAGGCGGCCAGGACCTCGCTACCCGATCGGCCAGTCTGCGCTCATCCGTCGTCGCGATCTTTGCCGGATAGTAGTCACGCCAAGCCACATCGAGCTTCTTCTGCTCCTTGCCGATATCTGCCACGAGATCCGCCGCCCTCTCCTGTTCGTGCAACGCCTGGATGTAACGCATCTGCAGGCGGATCTTCAGCGCCGCCGCTTGCATCGCGGCGAGATCTTCGATCGGCACGGTACTCGCCGAATACATGCTGCCCATGTCGGTGCTGAGCCTTGCGAGACCGCGCAGACCCATGAGACCGATAACCACCATCAGCGCCACGCAGACGCTGAGCGTCAGCATGACCTTGAACCGGATTGTCCCCGCGAAAGCTCCCATACGGCCAGCCTTTTACTCTCGTATTACGAACTATCTGGTTTTGCCGTCCTGCTGCCGCGCCTCTTACTGGCGTTGCCAAGTGACGCTTCAGAGACCGCCGATACGGTCGGCTACGTCACGCTTTCCTGCTATAGGCACTGCACCAGCCCTTGCCCTCGACCTGCTTGCCTCCGAACATCGGGCAAGCCGCGAACGCGTCGCTCGGCTTGCCCAGATAGAAGGTGCAATTCCCGCAGATCTGACCGGCCGCGTACTTCGCGTACCTCGCCTTGTCGACCTTGGTCGCGTCGTACTTGTAGCCGAGTGCCTGAGCCGTGGAGTCAGTGTCCGATAACTTTGGCGAATCGGCGAATGCGAGGCGCGAAAGTGCCAGACTCGAAGCGACACCGGCGGTCGTGATCATAAAAGTACGGCGAGATGTTTTCACGCAGGTCCTTATCGTTCAGGGAAATTTTTTGTCGACAAACCGGGAAACTTCCAGGGTATCAATTGTTGTGCCAACGGCGTTACGCCGCCTTAACCATATCCTCGATCACCTTCTTCGCATCGCCGAATACCATCATCGTCTTGTCCATGTAGAACAGGTCGTTGTCGAGCCCGGCGTAGCCCGCTGCCATCGAACGCTTGTTGACGATCACCGTGCGCGCCTTGTACGCCTCGATGATCGGCATGCCCGCGATCGGCGACTTCGGATCGTTCTTCGCCGCCGGATTCACCACGTCGTTCGCGCCGAGCACCAGCACCACGTCGACCTGGCCGAACTCGCCGTTGATATCGTCCATTTCATAGACCATGTCGTAGGCGACTTCGGCTTCCGCGAGCAGCACGTTCATGTGTCCCGGCATCCGGCCGGCCACCGGGTGAATCGCGTACTTCACCTCGATACCCTTTTCGACCAGCTTGTCGGTCAGCTCCTTCAATGCATGCTGCGCGCGCGCCACGGCCAGCCCGTAACCCGGCACGATCACCACGGTTTCGGCATTGCCGAGCATGAAGGCCGCATCGTCGGCCGAACCGGATTTCACCGGACGCTGCTCGGCCGAACCACCTGCGGCCGCCGCGCCCGCCTCGTTGCCGAAGCCGCCCAGAATCACGTTGAAGAACGAGCGGTTCATCGCCCGGCACATGATGTACGACAGGATCGCACCCGACGACCCCACCAGCGAGCCGGCGATGATCAGCATCGGATTGTTCAGCGAAAAGCCGATGCCCGCCGCCGCCCAGCCCGAGTACGAGTTCAGCATCGACACGACCACCGGCATGTCCGCGCCGCCGATCGGAATGATGATCAGCACGCCGAGCACGAACGCGATGATCGTCATGATGATGAACGGCAGCCACGACTGCGTGAGGAAGAAGAGGACGCCGAAGCCGAGCATCGCGAGCGCGAGCATCAGGTTGATCAGATGCTGGCCGCCGTAGACGACCGGCGCACCCTGAAACAAGCGGAACCTGTACTTGCCCGACAGCTTGCCGAACGCGATCACCGAGCCGCTAAAAGTAATCGCGCCGACGAACGTGCCGATAAACAGCTCGACACGATTGCCATACGGCAGGAAGCCCGGCGCCGTATTCTCGGGATCGACAAGACCGAACGCGGCCGGCTCCGACACCACCGCATACGCGATACACACGGCCGCGAGACCGATCAGCGAGTGCATGGCCGCGACCAGTTCCGGCATCTTGGTCATCTCGACGCGCGCAGCGACGAACGCGCCCACCGCGCCGCCGACCACCAGCGCGACCAGCAGCAGACCGAGACCCAGTCCGAGGTTCGAGCCGAGCCCGTTCGCCTGCTTGATGATCAGCGCGATGGTGGTGAGGATCGCGATCGCCATCCCGGCCATGCCGAAGGTATTGCCGATGCGCGCCGTCTTCGGATTCGACAGCCCTTTGAGCGCCTGGATGAAGCAGACCGACGCGACCAGATAAAGCAGCGTGACGACGTTCAGACTCATTACGCGTTCTCCCTGGTCGTGGATTGTGCCTTGTCAGCGGGGAGCTTCTTCGGCTCTTTCTTGCGGAACATCTCCAGCATTCGTCGTGTGACGAGAAAGCCGCCGAATACGTTGACTGCCGACAGCGCGACCGCGAGCGTGCCGAAGAACTTGCCGGGCGTGCCCAGGGTCAGGCCCGCGGCGAGCATTGCGCCGACGATCACGATCGCCGAAATCGCGTTGGTCACGGCCATCAGCGGCGTGTGCAGCGCGGGCGTGACGTTCCAGACCACGTGGTAGCCGACGTAAATCGCCAGCACGAAAATGATCAGATTGATGACGGTGTGGTTGATGATTTCCATCGCCGTTCTCCTTTAGTGGTTGCTCAGGCCTTGCGCGTGACCTGGCCGTCACGGGCCAGCAGCGTGGCCGCGACGATGTCGTCCGCGAGATCGATGGTGAGTGTCCCTTCCTTCGTGATGATCAGCTTGAGGAAGTCGAGCAGATTGCGCGCGTATAAAGACGACGCGTCGGCGGGCACCATCGAGGCCAGATTCGTATAGCCGACGATGATCACACCATGTTTCGTGACGACCTGGTCCGCTTCGGTCAGCGGACAGTTGCCGCCGCGCCGGCCTTCATACTCCGCGCCGCGTCCGGCGGCGAGATCCACCAGTACGGAGCCGGGTTTCATCGCCTGCACGGTTTCCACTGAAATCAAGGTCGGCGCGGCGCGGCCCGGAATCAACGCGGTGGAGATCACCACGTCCGCCTGTTTGGCGCGCTCGTGGACCAGCGCCGACTGGCGTTGCAGCCATGAAGGCGGCATCGGCCGCGCATAGCCGCCGACGCCTTGCGCGGCTTCGCGCTCCTCGTCGGTTTCGTAGGGCACGTCGAGAAACTTCGCACCGAGCGATTCGATCTGCTCTTTCACGGCGGGGCGGACGTCGGAGGCTTCGATCACCGCACCCAGACGCTTGGTGGTCGCGATCGCCTGCAAGCCCGCGACGCCAGCGCCGAGAATCAGCACGCGCGCGGCCTTCACGGTGCCGGCCGCGGTCATCAGCATCGGCATGAAGCGCGGATAGAGCGTGGCGGCCAATAAAACCGCCTTGTAGCCCGCAATGTTCGCCTGCGACGACAGCACGTCGAGACTTTGTGCCCGCGTGGTGCGTGGCGCGGCTTCGAGCGCGAAGGCGGTGACACCCGCGGAGGCGAGCTTCGATGAGTTTTCGGTATTGAACGGATCGAGCATGCCGACCAGCACCGCGCCGCGTTTGAGCAACGGCAATTCGGCGTCGGTGGGCGACTGGACCCTCAGGACGAGATCGGCGCCGAACGCGGTCGCCGCGTCGACGATCTCCGCGCCGGCGGCCGTAAAGGCATCGTCAGGAAAGCTGGCGCCGGTGCCGGCGCCGCTCTGGATCGTGACCCGGTGGCCCTGGGTCACATACTTCTTGACCGTTTCGGGCGTCGCGGCGACGCGGGTTTCGTGCGCGCGCGTCTCGGCTGGCACTCCGATGTGCATATACCCTCTTTCGACGTCGTGGGAACGTTTTATTAAATGAAACGAGCCAGATCTGCCGTCACGCGAGACGGCAAATCCGCATCACAGGGACAAGTTGACAATGTCCGCATACGAACTAGCGAGCAGCTACTCTGCGAGCACCGTTTCCGACGAACAACTGACGTGGACGACCAATCTTCTGTTCCGGATCGGCGATCATTTCGTTCCACTGCGCAATCCAGCCGACCGTACGTGCCATCGCGAAGATACACGTGAACATCGACGTCGGGATGCCCAGCGCGCGCTGCACGATGCCCGAGTAGAAGTCGACGTTCGGGTACAGCTTGCGCGACACGAAGTATTCGTCTTCGAGCGCGATCTTTTCCAGCGCCATCGCGAGCTTGAACAGCGGGTCGTCGTGCAGGCCCAGCTCTTCGAGCACTTCGTGGCAGGTTTCGCGCATCAGCTTCGCGCGCGGATCGTAGTTCTTGTACACGCGGTGGCCGAAGCCCATCAGCTTCACGCCGGAGCTCTTGTCCTTCACCTGCTTGATGAACTCAGGAATGTTGTCGACCGAGCCGATTTCTTCCAGCATGGTCAGCGCGGCTTCGTTCGCGCCGCCGTGCGCCGGGCCCCACAGACACGCAATACCCGCCGCGATACACGCGAACGGATTCGCGCCCGACGAACCGGCGAGACGCACGGTCGAGGTTGATGCATTCTGCTCGTGGTCCGCATGCAGGATCAGGATACGGTCCAGAGCCCGCACCAGCACGTCGTTGACCTTGTACTCTTCGCACGGGTTCGAGAACATCATGCGCATGAAGTTCGCGCTGTACGACAGGTCGTTCTTCGGATACACGAACGGCTGGCCGATGCTGTATTTGTACGCCATGGCGACCAGCGTCGGCAGCTTCGCGATCATACGGATCGCCGACACTTCACGGTGGCACGGATCGTTGATGTCGAGCGAGTCGTGATAGAACGCCGACAGCGCGCCGACTGCGGCGACCAGAATTGCCATCGGGTGCGCGTCACGACGGAAACCACGGAAGAAGAAGTGCATCTGCTCATGCACCATTGTGTGGTTCGTGACCGTCTTCACGAATTCGACCTTCTGCTTCTCGTTCGGCAGTTCGCCCTTCAGCAGCAGGTAGCAGGTTTCGAGGAAGTCGGCGTTTTGCGCGAGGTTGTCGATCGGGTAGCCGCGGTACAGCAGTTCGCCCTTGTCGCCGTCGATGTAGGTAATCGCCGAATTGCACGCCGCCGTCGACATGAAGCCCGGGTCGTACGTGAATTTGCCGGTCTGGCCGTACAGTTTGCGAATGTCGATCACATCCGGGCCAATCGTGCCCTTGTAAATCGGCATTTCGACGCTTGGCGACTCGTCACTGAAGGACAACGTCGCCTTGATCGCTGAGTGTTCCATATCTATCTGGTTTTCCAAAATAATAAAGTCGAGTTCCAGTACCTGTCGGACGATCGAAAACTACAAGCCACGGCCGGGTCCTCTTCGACAACCCCGCCACTTATCGCGCAGCCTGCCAGGCTGGCGGCCCACAATAAGTGCAGTTCGCTCGTCGACACGCTGCTCAGTCGTAGCCGTAGACACCTTGTCCGGTCTTTCGACCAAGCCGGCCGGCGGCCACGAATTCGCGCAGCAGCGGGCACGCGCGGTACTTCGGGTCACCGAAATCCTTCGCGAATACATCTAGCACGGACAGGCAGACATCGAGCCCCACGAGGTCTGCGAGAGCTAGCGGGCCGATTGGGTGGTTCGCGCCAAGACACATGCCGGCGTCGATCTCTTCCGCCGTGGCAACGCCCTCTGCAAGCACGAAGAACGCTTCGTTGATCATCGGCACCAGAATCCGGTTGACCACAAAACCTGGGGCGTTCTTGACGCAGATCGGCGACTTGCCAAACCGCGTCGTCAGTTCGCGGATCGCCTGCACAGTGGCATCGTTCGTCTGCAAGCCGCGGATGATCTCCACCAGCGGCATCAGCGGTACCGGGTTAAAGAAATGCATACCAACGAAGCGGGAAGCGTCTGACAGCGTAGATGCAAGCGCCGTGATGGAGATCGACGAGGTGTTCGATGCGATGATCGAGTCGGCACGAGCTGAGGCTTCGATCTGTTTCAGGATGCGCACCTTCAGTTCGGTGCTTTCCGTGGCGGCCTCGATCACGAGATCGACGTTCGCAAGGCGCTGATAGTCGGTCGAGGTCTCGATGCGGGCGAGCGCCGCGTCGCGCGTGGCTGCATCGATTTTTTCTTTCGCGACGAGCCGCTCGAGGCTGGACGTAAGCGTCGCCATTCCCTTCACCAACGCCGCCTCGGCAAGATCGATCATCATGACCTTCAGTCCGGACGCCGCGGCAGTCTGGGCAATGCCGTTGCCCATGGTGCCCGCGCCGACGATTCCTATCGTTTCAATTGCCATATCTGTCGCCTCCTGCAAGTTCTCGTGTGCCGTTCACTGAAGGTTCTCGAAGACGGCCGCGATGCCCTGGCCGCCGCCGATGCACATCGTCACGAGCGCGTAGCGCCCATGGATGCGCTGCAGTTCGTAAAGCGCCTTGACCGTGATCAGCGCGCCTGTCGCGCCGATCGGATGGCCGAGCGAGATGCCCGAGCCGTTCGGATTGACTTTAGCTGCATCGAGCTGCAACTCCTGCGCCACCGCACACGCCTGCGCGGCAAACGCCTCGTTCGCCTCGATGACATCAAGGTCACCGATAGTGAGGCCGGCCCGCTCCAGCGCGATGCGCGTGGCAGGCACCGGGCCGATGCCCATATAACGCGGATCGACTCCCGCATGCGCGTACGACACCAGGCGTGCCATCGGTTTGCGTCCGAGCGCTTCAGCCTCCTTGCGCTCCATCATCAGGACCGCTGCCGCCGCATCGTTGATCCCGGAGGCGTTGCCAGCCGTCACCGTGCCGCGCTCTTTCTGGAACACCGGGCGCAGCCCGGTGAGTTCCGCCAGATCGACGTCCTGACGCACATGCTCGTCGGTATCGAACACGACCTCCTTGCCTTTGACTTTCCGCGTTATCGGGAGGATCTGTTCCTTGAAGCGTCCCTCGGCGATCGCGCGGGTGGCCCGGCGGTGCGATTCCAGCGCCAGTGCGTCTTGCTGGTCACGCGTGATGCCGTACTTCTGCGCGACGTTCTCCGCGGTAACCCCCATCGGCACCGCATGGAATGGATCGTTCAGCGCGCCGAGCATCATGTCGATCAGGCGGGCGTCGCCCATGCGCGCACCGAAGCGCGCATCGGGCGTCACATACGGGGCGCGGCTCATGTTCTCCGCGCCGCCGCCGATCGCTACATCCGCGTCGCCGAGCAGAATGGTTTGCGCAGCAGAGACGACCGCCTGCAGGCCCGACCCGCAAAGCCGGTTGACGGTAAAGGCCGGCGTCGCTTCGGAGACGCCGCCGTTAAGCGCGGCGACCCGCGCCAGATAGAGGTCTTTGGGCTCGGTCGCGATCACGTTTCCGAACACGACGTGGCCGACCTGGTCGCCTGCGAGCTGCGCGCGCGCCAGCACCTCGCGCACGACGATCGCGCCGAGCTCAGTCGGTGGCAGATCCTTCAGACTGCCGCCGAATTTCCCGACGGCCGTGCGGACACCACTGACAACAACGACTTCCCTCTGCATCAGTTGCTCCTTGAATTGGTTGCCGTGCCCTTCTTGAAACGAAGCGCTGTCGGCCGATCACATATTCGGATAATTCGGACCGCCGCCGCCTTCAGGCGTCACCCACACGATGTTCTGCGTCGGGTCCTTGATATCGCACGTCTTGCAATGCACGCAGTTCTGCGCGTTGATCAGGAGGCGTTCGCTGCCGTCGTCGTTCCTGACGAACTCGTAGACGGCAGCCGGGCAGTAGCGTGACTCGGGGCCGGCATAGGTCTGCCAGTTCACATTCACCGGCACTGAAGGGTCTTTCAGCGTCAGGTGAGCCGGCTGATTCTCTTCGTGGTTGGTGTTCGAAATGAACACGGAAGACAATCGGTCGAAGGTCAGCTTGCCATCTGGCTTCGGATACGTGATCTGCTTGCACTGCGATGCGGGCTTCAGCATCTCGTGATCGGAATGCTGGTGATGCAGTGTCCAAGGCACGTTGCCGCCGAGCAGCTTCTGCTCGATGCCGACCATCAGCGTGCCGAGGTACAGGCCCTTGCTCATCCACTGCTTGAAGTTGCGCGCACGATGCAATTCCGTGTGAAGCCACGAGGTCTTGAACGACTCCGGATAGGCCGTCAGTTCATCGCTGGTGCGGCCTGCCTGCACGGCTTCAAAAGCAGCCTCCGCCGCCAGCATGCCGGTCTTGATCGCCGCATGCGAGCCCTTGATCCGCGATGCGTTCAGGAAACCCGCATCGTCGCCCACCAGCGCGCCACCCGGGAACACCAGCTTCGGCAGCGACAGCAGGCCACCCGCGGTGATCGCGCGCGCGCCGTACGACACCCGCTTGCCGCCTTCGAGAATCGCGCGGATCGCCGGATGGGTCTTGTAGCGCTGGAATTCCTCGAACGGCGACAGATACGGATTCGAATAGCCGAGGCCGACCACGAAGCCCACCACCACCTGGTTGTTGTCCATGTGATAGAGGAACGAGCCGCCATACGTGTCGTTTTCGAGCGGCCAGCCGGCCGTGTGCATCACCAGACCCGGCTTGTGCTTCGACGGATCGATCTCCCACAGTTCCTTGATGCCGATGCCGTAGACCTGCGGATCGGCGCCTTCGCGCAGCCTGAATTTGTCATTCAGTTGACGGCCGAGATGCCCGCGCGCGCCTTCGCAGAACAGCGTGTATTTCGCGTGCAGTTCCATGCCGAGCTGGAAGTTCCCGGTCGGTTCGCCGTCCTTGCCGATGCCGAGGTTGCCGGTCGCGACGCCTTTGACCGAACCATCGTCGTTGTACAGAATCTCGGCAGCCGGAAAGCCCGGGAAGATCTCGACACCCAACGCCTCAGCCTGCTGACCCAGCCAGCGCGTCACATTCGCGAGGCTGATCACGTAATTGCCGTGATTCTTGAAATTGTCCGGCAGCGCCCAGGTCGGCACGCTCTTCGAACCGGTTTCCGTCAGGAACAGGAATCTGTCGTCGGTCACGTCCACCGTCAGCGGCGCGCCTTTTTCCTTCCAGTCGGGAATCAGTTCGGTGATCGCACGCGGGTCCATCACCGCGCCCGAGAGGATATGCGCCCCGATCTCCGAGCCTTTTTCCAGTACGCACACGCCAAGCTCGACGCCCTTCTCCGCGGCCAACTGCTTCAGCCGGATCGCCGCGGACAGCCCAGCCGGGCCGCCGCCGACGATCACGACGTCGTATTCCATCGACTCGCGTGGACCGTATTGCTCGATGAGGCGAGCTTCAGTCATGATCCCCCCTTGCATCAGAACTGGTCTTCCGTCAGCGCCAGCACGCCCACGTCATCCTGCGCGCCGACGATGGCCGCTTCCAACGCGAGTGCCTGCGGCAGGACCTGCGTCGCGAAACAGTGTGCCGTCGCGATCTTCGCGTCGTAGAACGACGGATCGTCGCTGCGCTTC
The DNA here is from genome assembly GCF_014200875.1 of Paraburkholderia sp. HC6.4b. Lineage (NCBI taxonomy): Bacteria > Pseudomonadati > Pseudomonadota > Betaproteobacteria > Burkholderiales > Burkholderiaceae > Paraburkholderia > Paraburkholderia sp. HC6.4b. Next base: position 298,015 of record NZ_JACHDC010000007.1, on the reverse strand, counting down.
TCCGTGGCCACCAGTAGCGCCCGGGCGAACTGCCAGCCAGCCAGCACGATGCCGGCCAGCTTCAGATACGACACACTGCCGGCAAACACCACGTTCGGTTCCTGCTGGGCTCGGGCGAGCACAAACTCGACGACGTTCGCCAGCGCAACGCGACCCGCCGCAAGATGACGGTAAAGCACCTGGAACGCTGGGCTGGACTCGTACGAGGCATGCTCCAACAACGCCGCAAGCGTTTCGTCAATCTGCTCAATCAACACCTTGGCGACTGCACCGCCGTCGCGGAGCGTCTTGCGTCCGACCAGGTCGTTCGCCTGGATCGCGGTCGTACCTTCGTAGATCGTCAGAATGCGTGCGTCGCGGTAGTACTGCGCGGCGCCAGTCTCTTCGATGAAACCCATCCCGCCATGCACCTGTACGCCCAGGCTCGCGACGTCGATCGACAGCTCCGTACTCCAACCCTTCACGACTGGCACCAGATATTCGTAGATCGCCTGATGGTCGGCTCGCACCGGCTCGTCGGCGTGACGATGCGCGATGTCGCTGTGGGCAGCAGCGACGTAGGCGAGCGCACGGGCTCCTTCCGTCAACGCGCGCATCGTCGCGAGCATGCGGCGCACGTCGGGATGCTGAATAATCGCCACTGACTGTTTAGCCGAACCGTCAACCGGCCGGCTCTGCACGCGCTCCTTCGCATAGGCAACGGCTTTCTGGTACGCGCGATCGGCAACAGCGATGCCCTGCACGCCGACACCGAAGCGCGCCGCGTTCATCATGATGAACATGTACTCGAGCCCGCGGTTGGCCTCGCCGATCAGGTAACCGATTGCGCCTCCGTGATCACCAAATTGCAACACCGCCGTGGGGCTCGCCTTGATGCCCAGCTTGTGTTCGATCGACACACACTGCACGTCGTTGCGCGCGCCAAGCGTGCCGTCGTCGTTGATCATGAACTTCGGGACGATAAAGAGCGAAATACCCCTCACACCTTGCGGCGCGTCCGGTATCCGCGCGAGCACAAGGTGCACGATGTTCCCCGCCATATCGTGCTCGCCCCAGGTGATGAAGATCTTCGTTCCGAAAATGCGGTATGTGCCGTCGTTGCAGGGTTCAGCGCGTGTGCGCACGAGCGCGAGATCGGAACCGGCCTGCGGTTCAGTGAGGTTCATCGTACCGGTCCACTCGCCAGAGATCAGCTTCGGCACGTAGCGTTGCTTCTGCTCCTCGCTGCCCGCGGTCAATAGCGCCTCGATCGCGCCGTCGGTCAACAACGGACACAGCGCAAGCGACAGGTTCGCGGCATTCAGCATTTCGATGCACGGTGTGGCAAGCAGTTTCGGCAACCCTTGGCCGCCATATTCGATGGGGTGAACGACACCCTGCCAGCCGCCCTCGGCGAACTGCTGAAATGCTTCCTTGAAGCCTGGCGAGGCGGTGACCGCCCCATCCGTCCAGCTGCTCGGGTTCCTGTCTCCTTCGACATTCAGTGGCGCCAGCACGTCCGCATTAAAGCGGGCGGCTTCTTCGAGGACTGCCTGCGCAGTTTCAACTGTCGCGTCCTCGAAGCCGGGCAGCGTCGACACGTGTTCGAGACCTGCAAGTTCATTCATGGCGAACAGCATGTCCTTGACGGGCGCGGAATAGCTCATCCTGTGTCTTCCCAATGGTGGAATTTAAAGGGGTGCCAAGACACTGGAACGCCAGGTCCTGCACGGCAACGATTGACGGACATCGTAGCCTCGAACATGGCGAATCCGGCTGACCGAACCGGACCATCTATTGACAAAGTCGGCCACGGAATACGAGCAATCCGGTCGTGTAGCCGTGGCGCGGCGCGTTTTTCACGGCCGATGCGCGACAACACCGGCCCCTCGTGAAGGCCCGGTGTTGTCAATGGAATCAGGTGCCGCGGCGGTACGCGCCTGGTGTGCTGCCCGTCCAGTGCCGAAAGGCCCGATGGAAGGCGGTCGGATCATCGAAGCCGATATCATGCGGTGGACGCGGAAACGCAAAGCGGACTTGCAGCAGCGGAATCTTCTGGCCGACGAGCCAGGACGCCACGCCGTGCGCGAGTTTCAGCATCAGTTCCTGACCAAGGACCTCGGCCGATTGCAGACCGAACTCACCCCACGCCGAGAGGACAAGCGGAGCAAACCCGAGCAATGCCTTAAGTGGTTGCGCCAACGCCATGCAAGCGTGCCGGTAACGTCCGTGCGCGGCGGAGCAACTGCCAGCCGAACAACAACATCCACAGCGGCAGAACCAGCACGACGACCATTTCACTGGCATTCGAAAGCGCGTCGAGATCCGGAAAAAAGCCGAACACGAAAAACAAGCCGAAAGCCCAGCCGACGATCTTCAACAGAATCGCTCCCTTCCAGCCCGCGTTCTTGAGCAGTTTGGCCGCAATCAACGTCCAGAAAAGCACGAGGGGGCCTTCGATCCACCAGAGCCCGTTTTGCGTCCCATTGGCTACCGCTGTCCATACTGCCGCCGCTGCGCCTCTCGTGGCATCGTCCCCGCCCGCATACAGATGTGCCAGCGGGTGAAGGATTGCAAACTGCAGAACTGCGCCTGTCACGCCCACCATGACATACAGCACGACGGCCATTGCCACCATGTTGCCGAGCGCGCCCAACTCCTCACGAAATACGTGCACGAAGTATCCGCCGATGACGAGGAACGGCAGGTAGAAGCCAAGCGTGTCGGCAACCATGCACCAGCGGAACAGTTCGCGGATATCCGGTGGCAATGCCAGCATCGATACACCATGCAGCACCATGTCCGCATCCGGGCCCGTCACCGCGACAGACAATCCAACATTCGCGTACGCCAGAATGCCGCCGATGATGGCACTCCAAGCCGTAAAGCGCATTACCTTGCGCGAGGTCTGATTCATCATAGTCTCCAGGATAAAACCTTCAGCGCCGCCCGCGCATAACTCCCGGTTGTCGCGGACCGCGGCAACAGCAACGTTCTTCATTCAATTGCAGTAGGGAGTAGCGTTCCTCGAAGCCACGCTCCCGCTTCGAACACGCTCAAGGGCGCAGTAGCCGTAATAGATCGCCGGCATGAAGTAGGCCCACGTGCACAGCGCAAGCGTGTAAAAATTGAGCACGACGTTGGTTTCCTCACCAGGAATCTTGTAGAAATCGTAGATGCCGGCAATCGCGAGCGACGTCACCAGCGCCACTGCCACGCCCAGCGCCTCAAGCATCGCGCCGACGTTCAGCAATCGCACGATGAAATACGCGAGATAGATCGACAGCCAGATCCACATCGCCAGATAGTAATAGGGCAAAACGCCAGCGATGAAATCCGCTCCCACAAGGACGAATGTGAGCGCAAACGAGGCGACGAATGCCGCGACGTCCTGGCGAATTGACGGCTTGTAGCCATGCGTAATCGCCATCATGCCCGCGACGGCGATGATGGGCATGCCGAATCCGCGAGAGAACGCATCGAAGAAGTGCGCTACCTCATAGGAAACTGCATTGCCAGTGGCAAAGAATCCGATCGCGTTCGTCGCGGAGATACCGACAATCCACATCTCCAGCCCGAGAAGATAGTTTCGTTTCTTAACGATCTTCCAGCCGTAGAAAAATGAGCTCAATGCCAGCAAACCACTAGAGAGCATAAGAACTAAAGATCTGAGGTCCATGACTAAACTCCTAACTCCGGTTGCATCTGATTGGTCAATTTTTCTTCGGATCGAGGTTTGCCAGATAGCTCGCGATAGCCTTGCGGTCTTCCGGTGAAAAGCCTTGCGACAGGCTTTTCATTACGCCGGTGGGTTCGCTTCGGGTGCCGGAAGCGAACTCGTCGAACTGCGCGAGCAGATAGTCATATCCCTGACCAGCCAAACGCGGAAACTGATCGTGGCCCATCAATTGGGAACCGTGACATGCGACACAGTTGCCCGCAGCCACCAGGTGCTGTCCCTTCTCGCGCAGTTGCTGATCCGGCTTGAAGTAGCGATTCGCGACAGGGGTCGCACCGGCGAAATACTCAGCGAGGGATTTGATCTGCGGATCGCTCATCGTCATCGCGAGAGGTCCCATGTTCGGATTGCGCCGCGCCTCACCGGCGAAATTGTGGAGTTGGGTTTCCAGGTAGGGGGCCGGTTGGCCCGCCAGGCTCGGATAGCCCTGATGAAGCGAATTGCCCTTGACGCCGTGACACACAGTGCAGGTGTCGGTCACGTGCGGCCAGGGGCCGCCGTCGGCGAGATAGGCTGCTGTCGAAGTAGTGATATAGCCCTGAAGCCTGTAGAGACCTAGCAGATCAGAACCGAAAACGGCCAGCAGCAGGACGATAACCAAAGGAATGCCAATCAATAGGTATTTTTTCATCGCTGCCCTCTTACGCCCGACGCAGGGCATTCAGTGCCTGAAGCGCGCCATGATGGCCGGAGCGCACGGCGCCATCCATGTAGCCGGCCCAGATATTCGCCGTCTCCGTCCCCGACCAGATCAGCTTGCCGCACGACGGGTGCAGCGCTTCTCCGTGGGCGCTCCAGAAGCCCGGCGGAATGGCGGAAATACAGGTAATGGTCCAGGGATCGACCCGGCTCCAGTCCTGATCGTGGTAGGCGATGGGAGACAGCGCATCGTCGCCCCATGCCTGCGCGTAGAGTTGCTTGTGCATGGCCATTGCCGCGTCCCGCTCCGAGGGGACCATCCCATTCTCGACGAACGCGTTGATCACCCCGATCTCCCCAGCGGGCGGGGAGTTGTCGAAGGCCCAGAGGATGGGGCCATTGACCTGGAAGATGCTGCCGTTCATGCCCTTGTCGCGCCAGAACGGGCGGCGATAGACCATGGCCGTCTTCCGTGCAGGGGAATGCGCGGGCCATGCGCGCTGCAAGGCCGCGCGCTTGTCGGGCAGAGGCGGATCGAACTGCACCTGATGACACAAAGCCGGATGGATGGCCACGACGACGGTCCGTGCCCGCACTTCTCCATGGTCGGTATGCAGGGTGACAACGTCGCCGTCCCATCCGGAAATCTGGCGAACCGGCGTAGACAGTCGCACCTTGTCGCCCAGTTGCCCGGCCATCTTGATGCTGAGGATTTGCGAGCCGCCGACGAAGCGGGTTTCCTGGGCGCTGTGCTTGATGCTGTCGAGCTGCGAATAATCGCAATCCGCCGAATTGATCATCGAAAGGAAATGCAGCAACCCCATCTTCGCCGGCGCTGCGCCGCCCGAGAGAATGCTGCTGGCATTCCATGCCACCTGGTCTTCAGGCTTGATGTCCTGCCTCGCCAGCCAATCGCCGACCGAGAGCTTGTCCAGTTCGCCGACCTTCGAGGACGTCCACGGCGCACCACAAGGCACGTCGCGTGACAGCCTGCCGAGCCTTGCTCCGACCGCCTCGTCGGTGCCGAACGTGCCCTTCAGATCGACTGTCACACGCCCCGCACCGCCCAGAATGACCGTATTGCCGTCGTAGTAGGTTGGGAACGTCCCGACGCCCAGTTCACGCGCGAGATCAGCGACGGCGGTCTGGCCGGGCCCCATCCATTGCCCGCCGACTTCCGAAACGAAGCCACCGGGGATGTTGTAGTTGAGTGTTCGTCCCCCCACACGATCCCGGGCTTCCAGCACCAGAAAGGACTCGCAGCCCGCCTGACGCAGGTCTCGCGCGGCGGTCAGTCCGGCCAGCCCCGCTCCAATGATGGCGACGTCGAGAATGCCGTCCGCGCCTTGCGCGGCCTTGGTAACCGCGGCATGCGACTGTCGGGCACCCATGGCGAGCGTGCCAACAGCAGCCGAGGCACTGGCATATTTGAGCCATTGCCTGCGCTGCAGGTTCGCAGCGCCGTCAGGGGAAGATTTTTTTGCCATAGTGCCTCTGTCTACGTGATGAAGGTTCCCGCTCCTTGTGGCTCACCGAAGCCGCTCTGCTCAGGCGCCAGGTTCCAGGCTCCATATCCGATCGCTACACCCTGCTGCCAGAATCATTCGGAATCCTTTCACATTCATTCGCGCGCCTGGCTGGGAACCGCGAAGTCTGCTGCTCCGCTTATCTGTGTTAGTACAATCAACCAAAGATAGGTCATAATACACACAAACAAAACAGAAAAAAATACAGAGTATTCCCCTGTATCTCGAAGCCTGCTCGCGACATCCCACCTTTTATGCGCTCAGATTAACGACACCAACTCCGGCACCACCTGGAAAAGGTCGCCGACGAGACCGTAATCAGCCACGCTGAAGATGGGCGCTTCTCCGTCCTTGTTGACCGCCACGATTACCCTGACGCCACGCCGCGACATCGGGCCGACGACATCTTTACTCCTTCGTCCACCCGCCCTGGTAGAGCTTTCCGGCCAGCACGCCGAGGCGCAACGTGAGGTGGTAGTTCTCTCCATCTTCGATCAGTGCGGACCGCACATCGCGGAACAGTTTCTCGATCGGGAATTCGCGGGTGGTGCCATTGCCGCCGAAGAGCTGGAAGGCCTCGTGCGTGATCTTCATCGCTTCCTCGGTCACGCTGACTTTGGCCTGGGCCGTCGCGTAGGGATGGCTCTTCGGAGACAGGCGCGAGAACGCGAGGCTGCGTCGCGCAATGGCCCGCGCCATCTCCAGCCGACGCAGCATCTCGCCCACGCGCAATTGCGTCATCTGGTGATCGATCAACAGCGCCCCGCCCTGCTTACGTTCGTGGCAATACGCCAGTGCCAGTTCGAACGCGGCGCGGGCCACACCCACGAACACCTGGCACATGTGCGTGCCGGCGAACGACCAGGTCGAGGCCAGATTGCCGAGATAATCGTCCTGCAATGCAACGGCGAAACGCTTGGGCACCTTCACGTTGTCGAAGTAGATCTCGCCCTGCGGCAGCGAGCGCTGGCCAATCTTGTCGAGCGGCTTGCCGCGCGAGATACCCGGCAGATCGAGCGGAATGATCATGCCCACGCCGTTGGTGAACATGCCATGTTCGCCGGTACCGTAGAAGCCGTCACCGTAGTCTGCAGCCATATACGCAAGAGCCACCTGCGCGACCGAGCCGTTCGAGATCCACGCCGAACTCTGCCCGTTGATGACGATCTCGTCCGTGCCCACCTTCGCCGTGAGGTTGCCGACCGGCTGCTTGCCGCCCGCGCTGATCTCGTCGCGGTAGAGAATCGCGGCATCGGAGCCGCGGTCGGGCTGGGTGTTCATCCAGCAGCCGATCTTGCCGGTGCACATGTCGATCAGCTCCTGATTGCCAACCGACTGCGCCATCATCAACGGAGCGGGCGCCACGCCGATCGAAACGGCAAGCCCAGCATCAGCCCAGCCGAGCTCTTCGCCGATCAGCGATTCGATGCGCACCGCCATGTCTGGGGGAAGCTGCGTGAGAAGCTGCGGATCGAGGCCCAGTTTCGCGCTTTCCATCATGGCGGCCCAGTAAGGCGAACCGGGCGCGATCACTTCCTCCGGCGTCATGCGGTCGAGTTCGCGGCCGACGGGCTTCAGTACATCGCGCGCGAAACGGTGAACCGTGTCCTGGATCGCACGCTCCTCCTCGCTCATCGGCGTTTCGAAACCGGTCAATCCTGCCAGCGGCAACCCTACGGACTTGTGCAGTCGAATCATTTCGGTACTCCTCCTCTCCTGGACGCATGTCGACCGGACTGCCCGACAACCCGGTCATTTCACTTATAGAACACAAATACAAACATAGGCAACAATACAAAACACTAGCTGAAAAAAAAAGACAGGGTATTCCCCTGTCCTCTTTCTACACTGCCATGGCAGCTGTGGCTGCCGGGGCCAGAACTGGCGTGACCTGCCCTAAGCCGCCTTGGCGTCGACAGTCTTCCCCCACACCATCTCATGCGCGACCTGAAGAAATTTCGCTTCGAACCCTCGCATATATGCGCGCTTGCTGCGCGCGGTGCCCAGATGGAGTGTCATTCCGTCCACCATTGAAATGAGCAACATGGCGATATGTGCACTCTCGGCCGCCCCACGCTCCGGATTCACGGCGCGAATGAGCTGGGCAAATTCGCTTGTCAAGGTGTCGTACCATTCGTCTCGCATCTGTGCGCACTCGGGGTCTGTAGACGCAAACGAAAAGAAATGCCACCACAGCGGGATGTTCTTCGAGTCCTTCGCGTCCCGCAACGACTGATCGAGAATGGCGTCGATTGCCTCACGTGGCGAGGCATTGTTCTGGAGCGCCTGTTTCAGAACATCGAGATACGTGTCGATCACCGGCGCCATCACCGCCCGCACGACGTCAGGCCGCGTCGGGAAGTAGTATTGGAGGTTGCTGACACTGATTCCCGCTTTCAGCGCAACGGCACGCAGCGAGAAGTCCATGGGACCATTCTCGAGCAGGAGCTTCCTCGCCACACGAATAATGGCATTGCGCGTACGTATGCCCTGGGCCCGCAGTCCGTCGGGTGCGGTTCCCGTGGAAGGTGCTGCGCTCGACGGGCGCCGCTTACGGGTGCTGGGTTCTTTTGGCACTGTCATCGCTTTCCGTCCTGAGTGAAGTATGACGCCTCGCCGAAGCGAAGCAACGCGGTCACACGAACCGTTCTCTAGGTAAACATGACTATACCTTACACCAGGTTGAACATCCATTTTCATGGCGGGCGCGTGATGCAGCGTTCGTCCTCGCCCAATATCACCTCAATTCGCAGTAGTCAAACATCAAGCGACTCTCCGAATGCCCCCATCGGGGCCTCGAGCGACATGGTCTCCGAAAGCATTCTGTGGCGCTGATCGCATTACGCCCGCTGCGCTTGCGCGGCACGCGCCTTGCCGTTCACACGGTCGTCGAGCACGTTCACCACGCCCAGCGCCCCATTCATGACGCACCATCGCAACGGCTCGGGCAGTGTCGACGGCGTCTTGTGATCCAGCGCCGAAAGGAGCGGATTTTCGGTGCCGCGAATCCGCCCGGCGATCATGTTTCCCACCATGGACTGGGCGGCCACGCCATGCCCGGAGCACCCAGCGCTGTAGAAAATGTTCTGATGCGCGCCCGTTGCCCCGACGACCGGCAGCGCGTCATTGGCAAAGCTGATATAGCCGCTCCAGCATGCCCGCAGCGCGATGCCTTTGAGGGTCGGGAAGCGGTCATGCAGAGCCGTGCGCAGCTCGCGATACGAATCATAGTCGGGTACGTTCGGTGTTTTGGAGCCGTATGGATAACGGAGGCGCTTGGTCGTCACCACGAGCGTGTTATTGACGGTCAGGCGATGGCTTTCCATGGTCCAGTGCGCCGTCACGATGCCTTCGCGTCGCAGCCAACCCAATGCCTTGCGCTGAGCGTCGGAAAGCGGCTCGGTCTCGATCGCCGAGACCCGTAACGGCACGACCTTGTCTGCAAGCAGGCCGAGTTGCGGCGTATAGGCGTTGGTGGCCAGCATCAGAGCCGGGGCACTCGCACTGCCTCGCGGAGTTTGCACCATGATGACCGGCCCTTCCGTGTAAGACAGCAGCGGCGTGTTCTCGTATATCTTCACGCCTGCCCGCAGAGCCGCGCGCCTGAGCCCCATCACGTACTTGCCGGGATGGAGCGTGCCCCCGCGCGGCACGTAGTTGCCAAACAGGAACGCAGGCGGAATGCCACGCGCACGCATCTCGGCCTGATCGAGAAACTCCGACTGAAAGCCCAGCTCGGCGCCGGTTCGCATGTCCTCGCGCACCTTGTCTTCCTGCGCCGGATCGATGCCCGCGCGGATAATGCCCGTCTGGTTATAGTCGCAGTCGATCTCGTGCTCCTTGAGCTTTCCCTCCACGAAGGGGACTGCCTCCTCGTAGTAGCGAACGATCTCCCTGCCTTTCTGGTTGCCTATGTCCTTGAGAAAAAGATCGTACTCGAGCGCGAGTGCGCCGGCCAGATAGCCAGCGTTGCGTCCACTTGCACCAAAGCCGGCAAACTCGCGCTCGAGCACGATCACTTTCGCTCCGTGCCTGACCAGTTCCAGCGCAGCCGACAGCCCGGCAAACCCGGCGCCGACGATGATCACATCCGCACTCGTGTCGCCCACGAGTTCCGGCTGTATGTCGCCCGGCCTTTCCACCCAGCCGCCAAGCGTGCGGTACTTCTCCATGTCAGCGGTCATTTTGGCCTCCTCCACTGGCCCAGCCGATTCGACGCGCGCGCATTGCGTGGCCGCCACTGCCGGCACCACTACGGCTACTGCCGCCGCGCCCTTGAGGAAAGTGCGGCGGTTCACTCCGGAGCGCGAGTCGCCTTGCTGTCCTGCCTGGGTTTCCGTTGTCTCGCTCATGCAAGCTCCTTCAAGTCTTGCTCAGAATGTGGACGGCGAGCGCCGCCTCTTCGATACCCTGAAATCCGCCGCCGTTTTCCTGAATTGCGTGCCGCGCGCCGGATACCTGACGCGCGCCCGCTTCGCCGCGCAGTTGAGTCACCAGTTCGTATAGCTGAGCGATTCCCGTCGCACCCAGTGGATGGCCTTTCGATTCGAGGCCGCCGGATGTGTTGATTGGAATACGCCCGCCGAGGGTGCACTCGCCGCGCTCGGCTGCGGGGCCGCCCTGGCCGATCGGGACCAGTTGCAGATTTTCAGCCTGGATGATTTCCCCCATTGCCGACGCGTCGTGCACTTCTGCGACATCTATGTCCTCGGGGCCGAGGCCTGCCTGTTGATAGGCCTGCAGCGCGGCGAGGCGGCCGATGTTCTTTTCCGGCTCGTCGGCGCATCGATGCGTGAAGCTGCGGATCACGCTCGCCGCAATCCGGATGCAACGCTTGTGGTCGGCGCCGATGCGCCGCAGCCCCTCCGTGGTGCAGAGGATCGCCGCTGCCGCACCGTCCGTAACCGGCGCGCACATCGGCAGCGTGATCGGATACGTGATCGGCGGTGCCGCAAGTACTTCGTCGATCGTGAACGGCTGGCGGAACTGCGAATACGGGTTGTGCACCGAATGCAGATGGTTCTTCGACGACACGGCGGCGATCTGGCGTTGCGTGGTGCCGTAGGTCTTCATGTGATACCGGCACAGCGCGGCGTAGACCGACATGAAGCGGCTATAGGGCCGATCGGACTCCGATCCGGGCGGCGGCTCGATGCCTTCGCCGAGCTTCATCAGCCTGGCGAAGTTTTCGTCGACGCGCGACACGTCCCAGCCCGCCTCGAACAGGGCGAATGACTTCGCCTTGTCCGCGACGTTCATCTTCTCCGCGCCGAGCGCGAGCGCCACATCGCAGGCGCCCGACCGAAGTGCCTGCGCTGCGAGATGCACCGCGGTGCTGCCCGATGCGCAGGCGTTTTCGACGTTGTAGACCGGAATGCCTTCAATCCCGATCTTGCTGAACACGACCTGCCCCGGAATTGACAGCTGGCCCTGCAGCGGCCCATTGGTGATGCCGGCATAGAAAGCCGCGCCGATCGCCCCAGCATCGCAACCCGCATCCTTCAATGCTCCGCGTAGCGCTTCGCCCGCGAGATCGTGGATGCTGCGCTCGAAGTGCCGGCCGAACACGGTCATTGCAATGCCGGCGATGTAAATGTCGCTCATGGTGTTTTATCTCAAAGTTGCAGACTCAGATCCGGCGGGTTTGACCCTGCCAGTACTGCTCGCGCAGATCCTTCTTCAGCACCTTGCCGGCCGTACTGCGAGGCAGTGCCGCGACGAAGTCCACAGTCTTCGGTGCCTTGATCGAGCCGAGCTTCTCCTTGCACAACGCCACGAGATCTTCGGCATTGACGCTCTGACCCGCGTTGAGCTCCACCACCGCCTTCACGGCCTCCCCCCACTTTTCGTCGGGCACACCGATCACCGCGCAATCCTGCACCGCCGGATGGGCCCAGATCACCTGCTCGACTTCGCTCGGATACACGTTGAAGCCGCCGCTGATGATCATGTCCTTCTTGCGGTCGGTGATGTGCAGATACCCTTCGGAATCCAGATGACCGACGTCGCCCGTGTGCAGCCAGCCGTCGATGATCGTTTCCCCGGTCTTCTCCGGCGCCTTGTAGTAGCCCTTCATGACAAGGTCGCCGCGCACGCAGATTTCGCCGGTCTCGCCCTGCGGCAGGATCTCGCCGCGATCGTTCATGATTTCGACGCGGATCAGCGGGTTGGGCCTGCCGACCGACGAGAGCCGGCTGTCCGGCGCAGGCTTGCCGTCGACGAAGTGCTCGGCAGGCGTGAGATAGGAGATGGACGCGGGGGCTTCCGTCTGTCCGTAGCCGCCCGCCATAACCGGACCGAACACCACGATCGCGCGCCTGAGCTTCTCCACCGACATCGGCGCGGCGCCGTACAGGAAGCACTTGAGCGACGAAAAATCCTGGTCCTCGATGCCGGGGATATCGAGCAGGCGATAGATGACCGTCGGCGGCAGGAAGAACTCCGTGACCCGATGCTTCGCGATCGCCGCGAGAAGAAGCGCCGGCTCCGGCTTGGGCAACACGACCACCGTGCCGCCGCGCGCGGTGCACGGCAGCGAGAGCATTCCCGCAGTATGCGTCATGGGCGCGGCGGCGAGATTCACCGGACGCTCCACGCCATACGGAAACGCCATCATGAACTGCGCGAAGTAGGTTTGAAACGCGCGATGCGTGTTCATCACACCCTTCGGCAAACCCGTCGTTCCACCCGTGGCCGAAAGGGTCACGATGTCGTCCATGTCGTAATCGACGCGCGGCTCTGTCGCAGGTTGCGCCGCGCTCCACTTCTCGAGCGACGGCGCCCACGGCAGATCGGCATCGATACAGACCCAGAGCCTGACCATGGGCAGACTGGGACGCAGCGCTTCGATCGCCGGTGCGAACGCCTGGTGGAAAAACAGCGCTTCGCAATCGAACGCGTCGAGGAGGTACTGGTTCTCCTGCGGCGCGTTGCGCCCGTTCACCGGGATCCACACCACACCCGCACGCCACAGCGCCAGCGTGCAGGTCCATGCCGTGACGTCGTTGTCGGCCCAGACCGCTGCCTTCGCTTCCTTTTCGAAGCCGGCAGCGAGCAGGCCGTTAGCGATGCGGCACGACAGCGTGTGCACCTCATCGAACGAATAGCTACGCTCGTCCTGGATGTAGGCGATGCCGTTGGGGTTGATGCGCCAACCGCGGTCGAAGAAGTCAATGATTGCCATATCCCGTGTTTCCCTGTCTGTCCTGAATCTGTACCGAAACTGCGCGCTCGCGGCGCTTACAGCTGAGCGACGGTCGCGCGCGCGAGCCCACGCTGCTCGAGGAAGCCGAGCAGATAGCGATGCCCGAATGCCTTGGAACCCGAGGCGAAGCCCACCTTCGCAGTCTCGCCGTCGAGGAGCTTGATAGCCGCGGCCGTCTGGATGGCGCCGGTCGCGATGTACGGCGTGATGCCGTGCACGGTCGCGCGCACGGCCGAGAGCTGGCCGCGACCGATCGCGAAGTCGACAGTGCGATGAAGCGACGTGCGTTCGCGCGGCGGCATGGCCGGCGTGGTCGAGTCGACGAGCTGCTTGAGCACCGCATCCTGCTGCTCGCGCGGCAAGTTCGCGTACTCGGCTTCCCACTTCTGTCCGAGCGCGTGCACCATCTGCATCGCATTGTTGTCGTAGAAGCCCACGCAGGAAACGCAGCTGCGCACGCGCGGATCGTGCTCGAAGTAGACCGGCAGCGACGTCCCGCCCCACGGCAGGGCGAACACGGGCTGAAGGAAGTCGGGAGAGGCGATGTTGAACGAAGCGTGGCAGTCATGCGGCACCAGCTTCTTTTCCCACAGATAGCATGCTTCCTGACGATAGCCTTCGAAGATGGTCGCAGTGGAGCCCACGCTCACACCGGCGCCGGCGCCGCGCGGGCCGCGCGTGAGCGTGGCGGTCTCCAGCGCATCGATGCCGGGCGTTTCAAGCGCCAGTTCGGCGGCGATTTCCGCGAACGTGTACATGTAGGCATTCGAGGGCGATACCAGCAGCCCCGCCTGCCGGAACTTCTCGCCGAACTGTTCGCGAACCTGGCGGATATAGTGCTGCTCGCCAGTGGTGTCGAGGTAATGGCAGCCTGCCTTGAGCGCCGCTTCCACGGCGGTAAGGCCGAAATTGAAGAACGGCCCGACCGTGTTGCACACGACCTTTGCACCGCGAAAGGCATTCACGAGCGAATCCACGTTGTGCTCGGCTTCGATGACTTCGTAGTTCGCCGATTCGAGGCGCACGACACGCTGCGCCATCATGTCCTGCGTGCGCTTCGCGTTACGCGCGACCGCCGTAAAGGGAATGTCCTGGTCGATGAGCCAGTCCATGATCAACATGCCGGTGTAACCACTTGCGCCATAAACGACGACGGGATGCTTTGCCATGCTTGTCTCCTGAAACGTGATTGGTTAAATGTTGCGTCTGTCAAATGCGGGGATGTCGCCGGCGGCTGACAAACAGCACCGTCAGTCAGTGCAGTGTTGCGATGAAGCACGCCTCATTAATAGAACAAAATACCCAACTTAGGTCATATCGACAACTTAACGAAACTGAAAAAAATACAGGGTATTCCCCTGTCACCCCACTGTTCCTGCCCGTTACGCCATGGCAGCTATTGCGTGCCTGCCGCGCTGCCACCCGGCGTCAGGTTCGCCAGATAGCTGGCCACCGCCTGGATGTCTTCGCCGGACAACGTGGCCGCCATCCCGTTCATTGCGCCGCTCGGGTCACGACGCTCGCCCGTCTTGAACGCAGCAAGCTGCTTCGCGAGATAGGCTTCGCCCTGGCCCGCCAGTCGTGGCACCAGGTTGCGGCCCATGAACGACGCCCCGTGGCAGGCCTGACAGCTTTTCGCCGCTACGAGCGCCATCCCGCGCTTTTCGAGCGCCGCCTGGCCGTGCACCGCTTCGCTTTGGGCCGGCGTCTGCCGCGCGAAATAGACAGCCAACGACTTGATCTGCTCGTCCGTAAGCTCCCTCGCAATCGCCCCCATGTGGGGGTTAGGTCGCAGGTCGCCGGCAAACGCGTGCAACTGGGCGACGAGATAAGCTTCTGGCTGTCCGGACAGCGCCGGATACCAGGCGTTGACGGACTGCCCGTACGCACCGTGGCGGAAGTAGCAGGTCTCCTGCGGTTGCGGCCATGGGCCACCGTTGGCCACTGCCGTCTTGTCGATCTCGCTCATCGCCTTTTCGAAATGAATACCGTCGACGTAATCGCGTCCGTAGAGCGCTCCCACGCCCGCGACGCCTGCCAGCACAGCGGCTGCGCTTACGATCCATGCCCGTTTCATTCACGCCTCCTCGCCGCGTCGAGTGAAGCCGGCCAGCGCCTGCAAGGCAGCGCGGTGGCCCGAACGCACGGCACCGTCCATCGCGCCGGCCCAGATGTCGGCGGTTTCGGTCCCTGACCAGATCAGGCGCCCCACTTCGGGATGCAGATACTTGCCCCACCTGGTCCAGAAGCCCGGCGGCATGGGATTGATGCAATGCAGGGTCCATGGATCGACCCGGCCCCAGTCGTAGTCGTGGAACTGCGTCGGATGCAGCGCGCGGTCGCCGAATGCCTTGGCAAAAGTGGCCGACAGCGTCTTTTCGGCCATCGCGGAATCGTCCGGCAACATCCCGGGCGCGACGAATGCGGCGATCACGCCGAGCGATGCATCGGGAGGCGAGTTGTCGTACGCCATGAAGACGGGGCCACCGACCTGAAAGATCGTTCCGCAATAACCGGCGTCGCGCCAGAACGGTTTGTCGTAGACGTGGACCGTCTTGCGCATGGGGGCGTTCGTGGGCCAGTTCTGCTGGAGTTGCGCCCGCCCGCCGGGCAACGGCGGATCGAAAACAACCTGATTGCACAGGGCCGGATTCATCGCGACGATCGCACGACGCGCCTTAACCACGCCCTGATCGGTGTGCACCTCCACGACGTCACGATCCCAGCCGGTGACCTTGCGCACGGGCGAGGACAGCCTGACCTTGTCGCCGAGTTGCTCGGCCATCTTGATGCTCAGACGCTGCGAACCGCCGACGATGCGCGTTTCCTGCGCGCCGCCCTTGAACGCTTCGAGCTGCGTGTAGTTGCAGCTTGCACTGTTGATCATCGATAAGTAGTGCAGCAGACCCAGCTGCGCCGGCGCACCGCCCGTGGTCAGCTTCGCGGCTAGCGCGAGAAAGTAGCCGTCCTCGTATTTCACGCCCTGCTGCAAGAGCCACTCGCCGTAAGAGAGCTTGTCCAGTTCCGCCAGATGCGGTGCTTTCCACGGCGCGCCGGACGGCACGCCGCGCGACAGTTGGGCAAGCCGGTTGCCGATCGTGTCGTCACCCCCCGTGCCGCCATGAAAATCCTGGGCCACCGTAGCGCCCTGCGCCATCACGACGGTCTTACCCGTGTACCAGCTCGGAAACGTATCGATCTCGAGTTGACGTGCCAGATCGAAGATCGCGGTCTGGCCGGGACCGATCCACTGCCCTCCGGCTTCGGAAACGACGCCGTGTCCGAGGTCGTGGTTATAGGTGCGTCCACCGACGCGGTTGCGTGCCTCGAGCACGACGAACGAATCGCATCCGGCCAGTTTGAGGTCACGGCCCGCGGTCAATCCAGCGAGACCCGCGCCGATGATCGCGACGTCCAGAATGTCGCCGTTCATGGGCTTCGTTACGGCGGCCTGTGCCAGCGACATGCCGCCGGCCGCGAGTGACGCCGCGCCCATCGCCGTAACGCGTAGCAGCTGGCGCCGGGTCTGTGTATCCGGCTTACGTTTCCGATCCATCTTTCATGCCCAATTCAGTTTCATTGTTTCTCCCCTTTCTTCTCCGCTCTTAAGGAGAACTCTTAATAAGGTAGCGACTGGCGCTTCTCAATGGATCGTCAGCACCCCCTCCTGCGAAAACAACACCGGTTTGCCGGCGCCATCAATCAATGCCACGGTGAGCGTTGCGCGATCGTCGCGCTGATGAACCTCGAACGACGTGCTGCCCTCGCGTTGCCGGAACACAAGGCCATCGAGCCCGACGCCCATCAGTCCGTTTCGAGTCGCTACGAGATCGGTGATCGAACTCTTCGTGCCCGCGTTCAGCGCCGCCCACGTCGCCCCGCCGTCGCTGCTCTGGTACAGGCTGCCCAGCAGCCCGCCCACCACGATCCGCCCGTCGGGCAGCGCCACGCCCGTCCACAGCGTGCCCTTGCCGCCCGTTGCCTGATAGCTCCAGTTCGCGCCACCATCCGTGGACTTCAGCACCATCCCCTGTTCCGAATCGATATAGAGCGCGCCCTTGCTGTCGGCAAAAATGTGGTACAGGTTGCGGTCCGCCCTCGTGCCACCCGGCGGCTTCGGCACAGTCACCTTCGTCCACGTCTTGCCGCCGTCGTGCGTGGCGAGCATCAGCGACCATAGGCCTACGGCCACGCCATCTCTCTGGCTCGTGAACAGCACTGAGAAGAGCGGCTGGTCCACCGAGAGGTCCATCCGCTGCTTCTGCCAGGTCTCGCCGCCGTCGCCCGTTGCGAGAATCACGCCCCACTGGCCGACCGCCCAGCCGTGCTGCGCGTCGGTAAAGGTGACTGCCGAGAGCGTCGCCGAAACAGCCACTCCTTTCGCCTGGCGCCACGTCTTTCCTTCGTCATCCGATATAACGATGACGCCGTGCTCGCCCACCGCCACGATGCGCTTACCCGCACGCGTGGCGTCCAGCAGCATCATGTGGGACGGGGCCGCCCACGCGTGTGCGGGCATCGCCGCCCACTCCGCAATGGCTCCCGGCGGCAGAGCCCAGACTGCCGCACTCGCGCACAGCGCGGCACAGGCAACAAGTATCTTGATCATGACTGCGTCTCCCCTGTTCAATGGCTGAAGAGTCCAGGCGCACGCGCCGGTTTGCGCCTCGGGAACCACCGTTCCAGCACAGAGGCCAGCGCCGGCAGTGCCGTCATCGCCATCAGCAGGTTCACCAGGAACATGAACGCCAGCAGCTTGCCCATGTCGGCCTGGAACTTCAGCGCCGAGAAGCTCCACGTCGCCACGCCAATGGCCAGCGTGATAGCCGTAAAGATCGTCGCCACACCCACTTCCAGCATTGCGTGCTGCACAGCCTTCACGATGTTCTGCCCGCCCGCCAGATGCACCTGCAGCCGGTTGTAGATATAGAACGCGTAATCCACGCCAATACCCACCGCCAGCACCATGACGGGCAGCGTCGCCACCGTGAGCCCGATCTGCAGTTCCTTCATGAACCAGTAGCCGATGAAGGTCGCCACCGAGAGCGGCAGGCAGCACGCGAGCATCGCGCGCCAGTCGCGGTAGGCGAGGAACACCAGTATCAGGATCGCTGCATACACGTAGAGCATCATGGGCAGTTCGCTCGCTGCCACTTCCTCGTTGGTCGCGGCGAGTACGCCCGCATTGCCCGCCGCGAGACGCACAGTGATGCCCGGGAACGGATGCGTAGCGCGATACGTCTTCACGTCGTCCAGGATCCGGCTGATCGTCTTGGCCTTGTGGTCGGTGAGAAACAGGTGCACGGCCGTCATGCTGCAATCCGCCTTCATGAAGCCCTTCACCCGGCCCACATCCACCGAGACCGCGCCGTAGTTCCCAGGGTCGATCGGCACGACATTCATCTTCGGGTAGTCCTCGTTGTAGCCCTGGTTGTAGCGGCGCAGCGTCGCCGAGTAGGACTCGACCGACACCACGCCTCGCTCGGTGCGCATCGCGCTCGTGAGGTCGTCCTCGTACAGGCCGACTGCCGGGTTATCGCAGCCCTTTTGCGCCGACTCGATCGCGACAGTGAGCCAGTCGAGGCCGATGTCGTAGCTCGAAGCGATCGACGTGGCATCGCGGTTGAAACGCGCATCCGCACGCAGTTCTGGCGCGCCCGGCTGCAGTGTGCCGATCACACGGTCGCGGCTTTGCCACGCGGCAAGTGCGAACACCACCAGCGTCAATGCAACGGTCACGCCTGCATAACGCGGCTGGGCGATGCGCGCGAGCCCGCGCAACCACGCCGAGCGCCGCTCGCTGCGCTCGAGCGCGCTGTCCGCGTAGCTCTTCGCGAAGTTGAAGCATGACGCCGCCACCGGCAGCAGGATCAGATTCGTCACGATCTTGTATGCGACGCCGAGCGATGCCGTGATTGCCAGTTCCCGCACCATCGGAATCGGAATCAGCAGCAGCGTGATAAACGATACGAATGCGGTGACGAGTGCCAGTACGCCCGGAATCAGCAAACCACTGAAGCTGTGCCGCGCCGCATCGAACGAGCTGTTGCCGTGCGCAATCTCCCGCACGATGAAATTGACCTGCTGTACACCGTGCGAGACGCCAATCGCAAAGACCAGGAATGGCACCAGCACCGCGAGCGGGTCCAGTCCAAAGCCCAACAGCTTCAGCGTGCCGAACTGCCAGACGAGCGATGTCAGCGAGCATGAAATCAGCAGCACCGTGAAGCGCACCGAATGGCAGTACCAGTAGACCGCAAGCGCCGTGAGCAGCAACGCGATGCCGCAGAAGCCGAGCACGGCGGTCGCGCCATCGGCGATATCGCCGATCTGCTTCGCGAAGCCAATGATCTGGATTTCATAGCCCGCATCTTCAAACGGTTTGCGGATCTGGGCTTCGAGCAGGTGGTTGAACGCCACGTAATCGAGCACCTTGCCATTGCGGTCCCGCTCGTTGAGCTCGGCCGTAATCATGGCGCTGTCTTCGTTGTGCGAAACGAGCGTGCCGATATAGCCGCCGAGTGTCGTCGCACGGCGCACCTTCGCGACAACGTCGGGCGTGAGCTGGTCGGGCGTGATCGTGCCGGAGATGATTGGCTCCGCGCGGAAGCCCTCGTCGGTGATCTCGTTCACGTAGGCGTTCGGCGTCCACAGCGACTGCACGCCAATGCGGTCCACGTTCGGCAGGTACGTCACCGCCTGGGTCACCTTGTACAGTCGCGTAAGCCCTTCTTTCGTCCAGATCGAGCCCTTGCGTGCACGCACGACCACGGTGATCCGGTTCGCGCCGAGCAGGTCGGAGCGGTACTTCTGGAAAGTCTGAATGTATTCGTGGCCGATCGGCATCTGCTTCTCGAAGCCCGCATCCATCCGCAACTGCACGGCAAAAAATGCCATGACCACGGTGAACAGGCCAATGCTCACCAGCACCGCCATGCGGTGACCGAAGAACACCCTTTCCAGCGTTTTTACCAGACGATTTAACACGGCATTTTCCCTTCAAATGTTTCGGCAGCTCCGGCGACAAGCGGCATCGGACCCCACACCGGCGCTTCGGCCATCAGAAGTTCCGGGTGACGAACATGCCGACGAAGTTGCGGTCTGCGTAGGGATTGCCTACGGTGTTGTGCCCACCCCAGAACAGCGTGTAATTGATGCCCGCCTGCCAGACCGTCGGGTTCTGGTTGAACAGCACGTAGAGGTTCAGCGACTTCGAGCCCTGCAGGTAGTTCGCGGTAAGCGTCGGCGTATAGCCGTAGAGTCCGTCGGCGAACGTCACGCCCGGCGTCACCTGCCAGCCATGAATCAGCGTGCCGTCGTAGGTCCAGTTGAAATCGATGGTTGCGCCCACGGAGCTCGACGTGCCCTGCGCCATGCCGATCGGGTAGCCCAGGCTGGATCCGTTGTTCAGCCAGGGCAGGTAGCCCGCCTGAGGCACCTGCGTGACCGTCTGGCCATCCACCGAGCGCGTGACGCCGCGCTGGCTCAGGCCAGGGTAGTAGATCCATGTGAGCTCCCAGGTCAGCGTCGCTTCATCCGCACCGAGCAGCTTGAGGAACGGATACTCGCTGCGCGTGAGCGCCAGCAGCCCGTTGATGTCGTACTGGAGCTTCTTCATGTCGGCCCATTGCTGGCAATTCACGCCGGCCACGCCGTTGGTGTTCAGGTCCAGTGGGCCACCTGCGCCATAGCAGCTCGACAGTGCGACGGCATCGTGCGGCCGGTACGAGAGCTCGGTGCCGATCGCCCAATTGCCGATCCCGAAGTTCGCGCTGGCGCCAAAGAGCTGACGGTTCTGCAGATACGACCAGTCCAACGTCCCATTGGCCAGAGACGAAAGCACCGGCGACTTGTCGGTGTAGTTCTCGTAATAGACAGCAAAGTTCGCATCGAAGGAGCGCGGCGAATAGTTGAACTTCATGCCGAACTGCGGATGGTACTTCGATGGCGCCTGCCAGTTGACGGGCAGGCCGACAACGTTAAAGGGAGGCCCCGCAAACGCACCGCTGACGAGGCCGTTATTGATGCCGTCGAGCACGTTCTGGTTGCCGCTGCTGGCCCCCGCGATGGTGCCGGCGCTGGGGCCGGCCACGTTCAGATTAGTGGTGCTCACCGTATACGGGTTGGTTCCCCGGCCCAGGCTGTTCGATACCGACCAGAACGAGCCCACCGGCGGATAGCGGTTGCCGTTCCACGAAAACTGGTAGTAATCCTCAGTACTAAAGCCATGAGAAAGGTCCGCTGCAAAGCTGATCATCGGCGCGGGCAGCAGCGCCTGCTTCAGCTGCGAGCCGGGAATCAGCAGCTTCTGCACGTCGAGCGAGTTGGTGGCGTTGATACCGCCCTGCGCGAACATGCTCTCGCCCCAGTTGACCACCTGGTTGCCGAGGCGCACGTGCGCGTTCTGCCCGTTGATCGTGAAATCCTTCTCGCCCCACAGGTCGAGCAGTTGCACGTTGTAGACGACCTGCGCCGCAGCGGTGCTCGACAGCAGCGTGCGGTTCGTGTCGCCGGCGAGGAAGTCGTACATACCCGTGCCACGGATCATGAACTTTAGGCCCTCGCTTGGCATCTTGAAGAGCAGTTCGCTCGTCGCGCTGATGTAGGTGCTGAAGGGCTGACCCTTGCGGTAGTTCAGATTACCGTCGTCACCCACGCCCCATTGATTGGTGTTGGCTGCCGCGCCGCAACCGAACGAGTTCGGGTCGCCGGTAAGCGAGCAGCTCGGGTTTTTTGTGCGGATGCCCGCGCCCCCCGTGAGGTTGGTCACCCATGAACCCGTGAGATCACCCAGACCCGTCGTGAACTCATAACCGTACGCACTTGTCGCAGCCGTACCGAACATGGCCAGCGACGCCGCAATATATCTTCCGATGATCTTCGTTTTCATGGATCTCCCCTGCCGTCACCCTCGATCCCGGCGCACGTCACCGATGCACGCCGGTCCCTGGTCCTTCGCCGAACTTCAGCGCTCGCTCACCGATCGCAAGGATTCAGCCGTGAAGAAGTCCGTCTTGAAACGCGGGTCGTTGACCTGCTGGTACCAGCGAATGTCCTTACCCTGGCCAATCGACGAGGCGTCGAACACGTAGCGCCCGTTGTTGACGTCGTACTGCACGAACGGCTCGTTATCGCAGGCGCCGCCCAGTTCCCACACCGGGATCGGGTAGCTCTCGCGCACCTTCCAGAGCTTGCCCTGCGCGTCATAGTCCTCGCCCACGAGCGCAAGCCAGCTATCCTCGTCCAGGTAGAACACCTTCTTCGACGCAACGTGGCGCGCCGTGGGCTTGAGCGTCGCCTCCACGACCCAGACGCGGTGCACCTCGTAGCGGCGATGATCGGACGAGATGCCATTGGGCGTGGCGACGTCATGCAGTTTGTCCTTGAAGGTGTACATGCCGAAATCGTTATACGGGACGATCATTTCCTTCTTGCCTACGAGCTTCCAGTTGAAGCGGTCGATTGAGCCGTTCAACATGTTGGATTCGTCGATCAGATACTGATTCTCGAAGCCGATCAGTGGCGCATCGTGCGTATAGGCCGGCATGCGTCTCACCCGGCGTTGGCCGGGGAAGTAGTAATACGTTTCCGAATCCTTATCGAAGTACTGCCGCTGCACGAAGGCCTGCCCGGCCAGTGCTGCCGGCGAATCGACGGAAAAGTAGGCACCGAGACTGAGTTGGTCAACATCCTGCGGCGTGCTGCTGCCATCCTTGCCCCCCGGGAAATAGAACACCTGGGGACCGATTGCGTCGATCCAGTCGCTGCCGCCCGGGCGCGGTGAAATGGACGTGACAACCGGCGACCACTCGACCCCCTCGCCGCGGTACCGTGTTTCATAGTTGAGGATCGCCTCGGCGCCGTTTTTCGGCTGCGGAAACGCCACGCCTGGTAGCGCCGCTGCCTGCAGCGTCTCGCCATCCGAAGCGAGTTTCGCCGTCGTGAGATTTGCCTTCGAATTCTGCTCGGCGAAATCCGGCAGCTGGCATTCGCGGTGGGACGGATAGACGTCCATGCGGTAGCCCTTCAACTGCTTGACGAGCTGAATCTCCCCCGGTGACAGCTTTTCGGCGTATTTGTCGACGTTCGACGCATCGATCGTGTACAGGGGTTTTTCGTTCCTGTACTTCCAGAAGTCACCGCGGACCTTGCCCCACTCCCAGCCGGCCGGCGTGGCTTCCCTGCCGGCAAACGCCGGCA
This sequence comes from Paraburkholderia sp. HC6.4b, assembly GCF_014200875.1. Taxonomy (NCBI): domain Bacteria; kingdom Pseudomonadati; phylum Pseudomonadota; class Betaproteobacteria; order Burkholderiales; family Burkholderiaceae; genus Paraburkholderia; species Paraburkholderia sp. HC6.4b. The sequence goes on along the minus strand of NZ_JACHDC010000007.1, from coordinate 274,728 downwards.
CGAGTCCGTCCTTGCTGGCCGCGCGCTCGGCGCCTGACGGCGTGAGGTCGTCGGCAACTGCCACTCCGGCCACGAGCAATAAAGTAGCCGCGACGGCGGACATGGTTCCGATGGTGTGCTTTCTCATCATGACTCTCCTTCCGATCCCATTTTCATTCGTAGTACGCATCGTTAGAATCAAACCCTACACATCGGGGCCGAACCGCTCAGTCCTCGCCGCAGCCTGCCACGGCCACAGCCCGAATCTCGATGCACAACTCTGGCAGCGCCAATTGTGTTACGCCAACCGCGGTCCACGACGGATAGCGCGCCGGGAAGTACGCGTCCTTGACCGCCGAAAAGGCCTCCATTTCACCGCGTAAGTCCGTGTGAAAGGTGGTCAGCTCCACCACGTCGGAGAGGCTCGCGCCCGCCGTCTCGAGCACGGCTTTGAGCGACTCGAAGGCGATGCGGGCCTGCGCCGGCATGCCCTCGCCGGCTTTCATATCCGTGCCGATGCCGACCTGGCCGGAGACCCAGATCGTGTTCCCCACGCGGGTCGCGGGTGAAAAGTGGTAAGCGTCGTAGAACGCCTGGAACGGCGGCGGGATGATCGATTGCCGCGTAGTGGACATTGTCATGATGGTGGCCCCTTTGGTCAGACGAGTTGACGGAAACACGGTGCGCGAAACGGATCCCCTTCTTTCAACGCGGCAAGTTCTTCGATGAGCAAGACACCGGACGACGTGAAGCCCGAGACGCTCGGTTGCGGCAGCGGACTGAAAACCGCGTCGTCGCCGAAGAAGCGCAGCACGAGCGTGTGGCGCTCTGGAAACGCGCTGTCCACCGCGCCGCCGCCGTGCAGCACGCCCGGATGCAGCAGCAGGACGTCACCGGGCTCCGTCGCCCACGAAATGATGTCGTAAGCAGCCGGGTTATCGCGGCGCTCAGCTTCGATATTCGGCAGGCGCGGCCAGACATCGCCGCCATGGAGAGGATCAGTCGGATCTTCAGCATTTTGAAAGGTCGTGCCATCGTGACGCGGACCTCGATGGGATCCCCGCACAATCTCAAGCGCATTCTGTTTGGGGACGGCCTCAAAGCTGATCCACGCATTCCCGAGGTGCATCCCCTCCCATGGCAGGTAGGACGTGTCCTGATGCCACGGCGAGCGACCGCTCCTGCCTCCACTTTTGAGGAACAGCTCCTCTGCGAAATACCAGACGTGATCCGAGGCCCACAGGTCCGCGAACAGTCGGCCGAACGGCAGTTGGCCAACCAGCTCGTCCAGACGCCCCTTCGCATACGGATTGGCGTTGTCGTTGTGGGTCTTGTGTACCGTGCCTTCGAACAGGCTGCAAGCCATAGGCCCGGGGTTCTCTATGCCCCAGTCGAAGACCTCCCGGCACCGGGCCAACTGCTGCTCGCTGAGAAGACCTTTGACGAGAACGGCGCCGTCCTCGGCGAACGCCTCGCGCGTGGCTTCATCCATGTCTGAACTCCTGAATCGTCAATCGGCAGCCCGGTTCAAAACGCTTCCCGCGGCACCTTCATAGAAAATACTACCAAAGTTAGGTCATGATACAAAACCTAAAAAAAGAAAAAAGAGAGGGAATTCCCTGCCTTCACAAGGTTGAGCACAAGATGCCAAGCCACGGTTAGAAGCAGAACGCGGCTCCTGTTCCTGCAAGCAGCTCGGGCGCCGAGGTCCCGCCTTCGAGGACGAAAGCGATGAGCGGGCCGTCCGAACCTCCTTGCTTTATTTTGTAAACATACCTGTCTTAGTCTTTGTGTACAGTATTTGTGGCCGTCTGGCATATCCGCACCTTTGGTAGTCGTGGCACAAGAGCGGTGCCGCGGCATCGAGAGGCGTGAGAACGTGGCTGGGAGCGGCTTTTGCCGCGAAACCGGGGGCGGCGCCCGTTAGCGACGGAAGGAGTGGGAGATGGTGATGTCCAACATTCTCAGCAATTGGATTTATATGGGCAGCAACGCATACGACGCATACACGTTCGTGCCTTGGCTGAAAGCGAAGGCGCGCCCGAAGGCTTGCGCCGTCGCGTGCTGTTTGCCGAGCGCTACGTGCTGGTCGGCCGCGCGGGTCATCCGAAGCTGAAGCGCCGGCCCACCCTCGCGCAGTTCTGCAAGCTCGAACACGTGATCGTGTCGCCCGATGGCGGCGGCTTTTTCGGCGTCACCGACGAGACGCTCGCGAAGGTGGGTCTCGCGCGCAAGGTCGTGCTGTCGGTGGCGCACTTTCTGTTCATGCAGTCGGTGCTCGCGAGCACGGATCTCGTGGGGATGCTGCCCGCGCGTCTCGTGCGCGGCACGGACGCGCTGCGGACGGTCGAGCCGCCCGTCGAGGTGCCGGGCTACGAGATGGCGATGCTATGGCACGAGCGGGTGCATCGCGATCCCGCGCATCAATGGTTGCGGGAGTTCATCGCGGCATCGGTGTAATCAGCCCTTTTCAGCGCCGATCGCATTCAGTTGATCGAGCACCTCGTCGCTGAGCTTCAACTGCGCCGACTGCAGGTTTTCACGCAGATGAGTCACCGAAGACGTGCCCGGAATCAGCAGAATGTTAGGTGCCCGATGCAATAGCCAGGCAAGCGCGACCTGCATCGGCGTTGCCTCGAGCTTGCGCGCAAGCTCCGACAGCTCGGACGATTGAATCGGCGTGAAGCCGCCCAGCGGGAAAAACGGCACGTAGGCGATGCCCTGCTCCGCGAGCGCATCGATCAACGCATCGTCGTCGCGATGCACGAGGTTGTAGTGGTTCTGCACGCACACGACCTTCGTGATGCGCTGAGCCTCGGCAATCTGCGCGGCCGTCACGTTGCTCAGGCCGACATGACGCACGAGCCCGCGCTGCTGCAGCTCGGCAAGCGCCGTGACCTGCTTTTCGATCGAGCCCTCGCTCGGCTCGTGCACGTTGCCCATCACGCGCATGTTGACCACGTCGAGCGCGTCGAGCCCGAGGTTGCGCAGATTGTCATGCACCGCGCGCTCGAGGTCGGCGGGCTCATGCGCCGGCAGCCAGGCGCCGGCGCCGTCGCGCACCGCGCCCACCTTCGTCACGATCGTCAGATCGCGTGGATACGGGTGGAGCGCCTCGCGGATCAACTGATTGGTCACGTGCGGCCCGTAAAAATCGCTGGTATCGATGTGGTCGACGCCCGACGCGACCGCCTCACGCAGCACCGCGAGCGCCGCGTCGCGGTCTTTCGGCGGCCCGAACACGCCGGGGCCGGCCAGCTGCATCGCGCCATAGCCCATGCGCCGCACCGGGCGGCCGGCTAGTGCGAAAGTGTCGATGGAGCTGAAGTTCGGCATGACGATCTCCTTGTGAAGTGATGAGCGGCAGTATCGCCGGAATTGCGTTGTTGAATAAAGCGGTCTAACGTGTACGGGTTGTTCAAAATTCTGCACAATCAATCATCATGGAACTGAATGATCTGGCCGCCTTCGTTTCCGTCGCCCGCGCCCGCGGCTTTCGCGACGCGGCGCGCGTGAGCGGCGTGTCGGCGTCGAGTCTGAGCGTCGCGGTGCGGCGCCTCGAAACGAAACTCGGGCTGCGACTCCTGAACCGCACCACGCGCAGCGTCGCGCCGACCGAAGCCGGGCTGCGTCTGATCGAGAAGCTGACGCCGCTGTTCGGCGAAATGGAAGCGGCGCTCGACGTGCTGAACGGCTTTCGCGACAAACCGACCGGCACATTGAAGCTCAACGTGCCGTCGAGCGTCGCGCGCATCGTGCTGCCCGACGTGCTTGCGCGCTTTCTGAAGCAGTACCCGGATATTCGCGTCGAAGTGGTGGTCGAGGATGGCTTCGTCGACGTGCTATCGATCGGGTGCGATGCGGGCATTCGCTACGATGAACGCCTCGAGCAGGACATGATCGCGGTGCCGATCGGCGCGCGCGTGCAGCGCTTCGCGACCGCCGCGGCGCCCGCGTATCTCGACGCGCACGGCCGTCCGCACCATCCCGGCGAATTGCTCGCGCATGCCTGCCTGCGCGGGCAATTCGCCAGCGGCGCGATGCCGACCTGGTACTTCGAGCGCGACGGCGAGCTGCTGCAATTGAATCCGACAGGACCGCTGCTGGTGCGGCCCGGCGCCGCAATCGACCTCGCGGTCAGCGGCGCGGTCGCGGGCCTCGGCATCATTCACCTGTTCGAAGACATGCTGCGCCCGCATCTGGACAGCGGCGCGCTCGAAGCGATTCTCGAACCGTGGTGGCAGCGCTTTTCAGGGCCTTTTCTTTACTATCCGGGCCATCGTCATGTGCCCGCGCCGCTGCGCGCGTTCGTCGATTTCCTGAAGGCCGACTCAGCAAGTGTCCCAGACGATGACGTGGCACGGCGTTGATGTCATCACACGACGGTGAACGCGGCGACGCGTGCCATATCAGCATCGTGGCGCGCAGAGCTGCGCGATCGTGGTCAGAAAGAGATCCGCGCCGATCGGCTTCAGCAGACATGCGCTGCAGTAATGCGCATCGCTGTCCGAAGGCGGCACCGCGGTATGGACCAGAATCGGTACGTTGACGGATAACGGCATCGATTTCAAACGGCGGCATAACTCCGCGCCGTCCATGACCGGCATCATCCAGTCCGTAACAATCAGGTCGGGAACGTGAGCGACGACACAAGCGAGTGCTTCGGCGCCATTGCTCGCGCAACTCACCTCATACCCTTCGCTCTCCAGAATCAACCGCCATGCGGCTAGAATTTCCGGTTCGTCGTCGACCAGCAATATCGAATACATCATGTTTTGCGGACAAAATTTGCCTTCTCGTCTGATCAGAGTCCCGCAAGAGATGTTCCACGAACGGCAATTGCGCGGATAATGACGCGGGTTGCCGGCGCGCATCGGGTCGCCTGGCCGATCGGCAGCGAAACAGGTTTGCGGTGCCCGCGCAAATCTAGGCGTTCGAACCGTTCGCGCGTTGTATGTTGTAGAAACTCCATTCCGGTATCCATCATGACCGACAGACGCGTGAGCCCGCTGCGCAACTTCGCCAACTTCATCCGCGCGGAACGGGGCGGCCTGACGCGGCAATGGATGCATGCCGTCTCCGCCGACGCCGATCTCGTCGAAGCGGACAAGCTCACTTATCGGCAACTCGCCGACCATCTGCCGGATATTCTCGACGAGCTGTGCCGGGCGCTCGATGCAGAAGATCTCGAGCGCGTCGAAACGTCGATCGAACGCGACGCGAAGAAGCACGGCAAGGTCCGTTGGCAGCAGGGCTACCGGATCGAAGAGCTGGTGCGCGAACTGGACCTCTTTCAGCAGGTGCTCTTCGAAGCGCTCGAAGAGTTCGTCGAACGCGACCGGACTTGCACGCGCCGTCACGAGAGCCGCGCGCGCCGCCTGATCGCCGAAGCATTCAGCGTGGTCAGGTATGAGTCGATCAAGGAAGTGGTCGCCGAACGCGATCGCAAGATCGACGAATACACGGGACGGCTCGAACGCGCGAATCACGAATTGACGCTCGAGCAACGGCTGGTCGGCGATCTATATGCATCGCGGATGCAGATCACGCGCAGCGTCGTGCACGATCTGCGCAATTTCCTCAACGCGTTTTCGGTCGCGCTGCAACTGATCGAGCGAGCGCCGTCGAAAGCCGATGCCGCATTGACGCTCGCGAACCGTCAGGCTGCCGACATGAAGCAACTGGTCGACCAGATGGTCGAGTACTCGGTCGTGCTCGGAGACTCCGCGCCGCTCGTGCTCGAAGACGTCGATTTGCGCGAACTCTTCGACGAACTCGTCGCGTCGACGCGACCGTCGATCGAGGCGAAAGGGCTTGCGTTGCGCAGCGCGTTCGACGCGGCGCTGCCGGTCGTCACGTCGAATCGGCTGAAGCTCAAGCAGATCGCGGTCAATCTGTTGACCAACGCGATCAAGTACACGAAGTCGGGGCAAGTCGAAATCCGGTTCGCGATGCATGGCGCCGAACACTGGGCGATTCGCGTCTCCGACACCGGCGTCGGCATTGCGCCCGCCGACGCGGAGCGCGTATTCGATGAGTTCGAGCGCGCGGCCTGCGACGAGATTCCGGGCACGGGGCTCGGGCTCGCGATCGTCAGGGAGCTATGCCGCGTGCTCGATGGGCAGATCGAGTTTGCGTCGCGCGAGGGCGTGGGGACCACGTTCGAGATCCGGTTTCCGCTGCGTCGAACCTTGGCCGCAATGTGATGCGTGGACGAGCGCTTCAACCAAGGCCGAATGTTTTCCTCAAGCTTGAATCGACGGGACCAGCAGGCATAAAGCGGCGCAACTTGCTCAGCAACGACGCCTGTCCGGCAGGCGTGCGACGCATCCGCCAGGCGCCAAGCGCCGCTTCGACAATAGTGTTGGCCACGCCCTCGGGCTCGGGGGCACCTTTGACACTGTTCACGACTGCGCTCATTGCAAGGGCACGCTCGCGGTCATAGTCGGCGATTTTCGAACCCGCCTGGGGCGCATTGATGTCGAGATTGGTCCTGGTAAAAGTCGGTTCGACCAGCGTTGCGCGTATGCCGAACTGGCGCACCTCATGATCGAGGGTTTCGGTCAGCCCTTCCACAGCGTGCTTGGACGCCGAATAGAGTCCCATGTAGGGCGCCGGGAGAAACCCGAGCACCGAACTGACATTGACGATCCTTCCACCGCGTTGTGCCCGCATGTGGGGGAGTACAGCCTGTGTCGCGCGCAGAATGCTGAATACGTTGGTATCGAACAGAGACGAGGCCTCGGCAGTCGACGTTTCCTCGACCGCGCCAATCATGCTCGTTCCTGCATTGTTGACGAGCACGTCGATTCGCCTGGCGCGATCGATGACGGACTGGATTCCAGCCTGGACCGAAGCATCGTTGCGAACATCCATCTCGACAAGCTCGACTCCCGAGATAGGCGCGGCTTTTGCGATGCTGCGCACGGTGCCAAATACGCGGCACCCCCGCCTGGCAAACTTCTCGGCGGCGGCGCGTCCGATACCCGATGACACGCCGGTAACAACGACAACAGTGGAATTCGACATGAACAGCTCCCTTCAGGTGAATTGATGGTGTTTTTTTAACTGTCCGCGTCGAGCGCGTCCTGCAGCGTTTGCTCGGAAGGCTGCACCTGCTCATGCCGATCTTTGCGCAAGCCGGCGATACGCTCGGGTCGAATCCTGAACCAGATCGAATACATCGCCGGCAGGAAGACCAGGGTCAGAATCGTCCCGGCGAACGTGCCGCCGATCAGCGTGTACGCGAGGGTTCCCCAGAACACCGAATGGGTCAGCGGGATGAAAGCGAGGATCGCCGCCATGGCCGTCAGGATCACCGGTCTGGCACGCTGCACGGTAGCTTCGACGACCGCATGGAACGGATCCAGCCCCGTCTGCTCGTTCTGGTGAATCTGTCCGATCAGGATCAGCGTGTTGCGCATCAGGATGCCCGATAGCGCGATGAGACCGACCAGCGCATTGATGCCGAACGGCTGCCTGAACAGGATCAACGTCGGCACCACCCCGATCAAGCCCAGCGGGCTGGTCAGGAACACCATGACCATCGCGGAGATCGAGCGCACCTGGAAGATGATGATGATGAGCGTAACCGCCAGCATGATCGGGAAGAGCGGCAACATGGCTTTCGTCGCTTTAGCCGATTCCTCGATGGAGCCCGCCTCTTCGATACGGTAGCCGGTCGGAAGCCTGGCGATGATGGGTTGGAGCTGCCTGGTGATCGCCGTCGATACGTCCGGCGGCTGAAGGTTGTCGGCGATGTCGCCCCGTACCGTGATCGTCGGCACGCGGTCCCGCCAGCGCATGATTGGTTCCTCCATGCGCACGTCGACCTTGCCCACCTGCGACAGCGGAATGCGTTGCCCGTTCGCGCCAGCCAGCGTGAAGTCGCCGAGCCGGGCCGGATCGAGACGAACATCGCCGGCCGAACGCGCGATGACCTGCACGGTTCGAATATCCTCACGCACGGCGGTGACAGGCACACCGGTTAGCAGGAATTGCAGTTGTTGCGCCACGGCGCTGGATGTCAGCCCCACCGCCTGCAGACGGTCCTGCTGCAACGTGAAGTGCAGCGTGGGCGAGCGCGTACCCCAGTCAGCGTTGACCGTACGCATCATCGGACTGGAGTCCATCACCTGCTCAACTTCTCCCGCAATACCGCGCAGCTTGTCCGGGTCCGGACCAGAGATACGGTAGGCGACCGGGAACGGCGAATACGGACCGAACACGAGTTGCGTGACCCGCACGCGCGCCTCGGAGGCGAGACCGTTGGCGACTGCCTGACGCAGTCGCTGCTTCAATGCGTCGCGCTCATCTTGGCTGTCCGTGCGCACCACGATCTTGGCAAACGACGGATCGGGCAGTTCCGGCCCCATCGCCAGGTAAAAGCGTGGCGCGCCTTGCCCGATGTATGCGGTGACGATCCTGGCTTCCTTCTGCTTCGCGAGCCACGCTTCGACCTTCGTCGTCGCGGCGCTGGTTTGCGAGATCGACGTGCCATAGGGCATCTGCACCTCGACCAGCACTTCGGGACGGTCGGAGATCGGGAAAAACTGTTTTTTGACCACGCCCATGCCGAGGATGGCCAGCACGAAGAGGCCCACGACCGAACCGGCGACCAGCCATTTGCGCGCGATGACGCGCGTGAGCAACTGACGGAAGCGGTTGTAGCGCGGCGTGTCGTAGATCGCGTCGTGACCGCCTTCGACCTTTTTGAAGTCGGGCAGCATCTTCACACCCAGGTAGGGCGTGAAGACCACGGCGACGACCCACGATGCGATCAGTGCGATGCCAACGATCCAGAACATGTTGCTGGTGTATTCGCCGGCCGTGGAGCGCGCGAAACCATTGGGCATGAAGCCGACGGCGGTCACCAGCGTGCCCGCCAGCATCGGCGCGGCCGTATGACTCCACGCGTAGGCGGAGGCGGCGATGCGGCCGTAGCCTTCCTCCATCTTTACCACCATCATTTCGATCGCGATGATCGCGTCGTCCACGAGCAGGCCGAGCGCGAGGATCAGCGATCCGAGCGTGATGCGATCGAAGTTCTTGCCGGTTGCGGCCATCACCACGAACACGACCGCGAGTGTCAGCGGTACGGCCGCGGCAACGACGAGGCCCACCCGCCAGCCCATGCTGACGAAACTCACCAGCATGACCACCAGCAGCGCGACGAAAAACTTGAGCATGAACTCGTCGACCGCCGAATGAATGTTGACGGCCTGATCGGTGACTTTGGTGAGGCTCATGCCCAGCGGCAGCCCGGCGTTGATTGCGCCGACCTCGCTGTCCAGCGCCTTGCCGAGATCGAGCCCGTTCCAGCCGTCGCGCATGACGATGCCCAGCAGCAGTGCCGGTTCGCCGTTGTTGCGGATCATGAACGTCGCCGGATCTTCATAACCACGCGTAACGGTGGCAATGCCCGACAGCTTCAGCGTGCGGCCCTGCGCTACGACCGGCGTGTCGCGGATCTTCTGCAGGTTGTCGAAGGCACCGTCCAGGCGAATGAACACCTCCGGACCTTTGGTCTCCACGGAGCCGGCCGGCGTCAGGGCATTCTGACCGTTGAGCGCGGCGAACACGTCCTGGGGGCTCACGCCCAGCGTTGCCAGCCGGTCATGTGAGAGCTCGACATAGATCCGCTCCGCCTGCTCACCGATGATGTTGACCTTCTTCACGCCCGGCACGTGCAGCAGCCGTTGGCGCAGCGTCTCGGCATCGCGAACGAGCAGGCGCTGCGGTTCACCCTTCGCCTTCAACGCAAACAGCGCGAAGGTAACATCCGCGTATTCGTCGTTGACCATCGGTCCGATCACGCCGGATGGAAGATTGCCCGCCTCGTCGCTGATTTTTTTCCGGGCCTGGTAGAACTGCTCCTGCACTTCCGACGGCGGCGTGCTGTCGAGCAAGGTCAAGGTCGTGAAGGCCAGCCCAGGCCGTGTGTAGGTCTCGGTCCGGTCGTACCAGCGCAGCTCCTGCATGCGCTTTTCGATCTTCTCGGCGACCTGATCGTGCATTTCCTGCGCCGTGGCTCCCGGCCATGCGGTGATGATGGTCATCACCTTGACCGTGAACGCGGGGTCTTCCGCCCGGCCCAGCTTGAAGAACGAAACGAGCCCTGCCAGAGAAATCAGGCAGATCAGGAACAGGGTGATGGAGCGCTCGCGCACGGCGAGCGCCGACAGGTTGAAACGGCCTTCGCTCACGGACGGGCTCCCTCGGCCGTCATGGCGACGGCTTGACTTGTCACCCGGACCTGCTCGCCTTCGCGCAGCAGCTGCGCGCCGAGCGCGACGATCCGGTCGCCTTGCTTGATCTCACCGGCGACGCGAGCACTATCGTCGTCCAGATGTTCGACAGTAACCGGCCGCCAGGCAACCTTCGCCGGCTCGCCGTTGATGACCCACACCCCCGGTCCCTTGCCCGCGTCAAACAGCGCGCCGATCGGCACCTGCAAACCGCCTTGCACCGCGGAACGCGCGTCCGGAATCTGGACCGTGACGGTGGCGCCCAGTGGGGCGTCGGCCAGCTCTCCCTGCAGCACATACCGCGCTTCAAAGGTCCGGGTACGAGGATCCGCCGTATCCGAAAGCTGGCGCAGCGTCGCCGGCACGCTAACACCGCCGTTGCCGAACAGCGTGGCCTGGGCGACCGAACCGATTGCGGGGCGTAGGGTTTCGGGTAGCTGGATGACAGCCTCGCGGCGCCCGGCGTGCGCCAGGCGCACCACGGGCTGGCCGGCGCTGACGACCTGGCCCGGTTCGGCCAGCGTTTCCATCACGACGCCATCGCCGTCCGCCAGCAGTTCGGCATAGCCAGTCGCATTGCGCGCAACGTCGGCGTCAGCCACGGCCGCGCTGAGCTGCGCTTTGGCGGCATCGGCCGCCGCCTTGATCTGGTCGTAGGCCGATGCCGATATCGCGCCGGTGCCGCGCAGGTCGCGGTAGCGCTCTTCGTCCTGCGCGGTCTGCTGCGCCCGTGCTCGCGCGGCGGTGACCGCGTCCTGCCGGGCCTGCGCGGCAAGCCTCAGATCGATGGGGTCGAGGCGCATCAGCAGCTGGCCGCGTTTGACGGTTTGCCCGGCATCCACCAGCCGCTCGAGCACCTTGCCGGAGACGCGAAATCCCAGGTCGCTCTGCACGCGCGCGGCGACGGTTCCGGTAAACGAACGGGAGGCGGGGATCGCCGCCCGAGCGATGGCGGTACGCACCAGGGGCGCTTCGGTGCGCGGATCGGACGGTGCTTTTGCGCCGCAGGCGGCTAGCGCAAGTGCCAGTGCACAGACGACTGTAGAGGTAGCAAGGCGACGCCGGAGCATGAAAGACCCATTGACGGAGTGATCGGGGCTTTCATTATGGTTCTAGTGACCAAATTAGTCAATGGTCACAACCGAGATTTCCATCAAGGCGACAGACTGCGGAGCACGAGACCGGACAGTTGTGCAGGCGCGACCTTGGTGTAATCGAAGCTGTACTGCAGGAGCATTGGGTTGAGGTAGGGGCGCAACACCAGATAGATCGCCATCGCAGTCTCATCGAGGGGGGTTTTGCGCTCGAAGTCCCCGCTTTGCCGACCCTCCTGGAGGACGTCCCGAAGCAGCTTCTGGACGCGCTCTTCATACGCAAGCACCGCCTGCCAGTTCTCCGTGGCCGCCGATGCGGCAATCTCGTAGAGCTTGCGGTCCTGGAAAAACAGACGGAGGCTCGCTTCCGTGAAGACGTTGAACATCCGCCGCAGCTTCTCCGGTGGCAGATCGGTCTGTGCGACGGCCGACCTGACCTCGGTTTCGATCTCGTGCAGGCAGTTCGCGCAAATCATCTCGCCAATGGCCTGCTTGGACTCGAAGAACTTGTAGATGTAGGCCTTGGAAAACCCGATCGCCTTGGCGAGGTCTGAGACCGTCGTTTTCTCGTAGCCATACCGGCTGAAGTGCTCGGTGGCGGCGACAACGATCTGATCCCGTACCTCGTGGTCAGCGGGGCCGCGCGCCGGGATGGGGGAACTGGTGGCTTTTTTCATGGGTATAGCATACAGGAATGGACAACCAGTGACTATTTGGTATTATAGTCACCACCGGAATCTTGCGAAGACGCTCATGCTACCCAAACCCATCCTTGCCGCGGTTATTGCCGCCAGTCTCTCGGCTGGCTGCGCTGTAGGCCCCGATTATGTCCGGCCCAATGTAGCCATGCCCGAGCAGTTCCAGGGCCAGGCCGCGGTGGATCACCGGCACGCGGCGGCCAGTGCCGACCTTGTCACGTGGTGGACGGGTTTCGATGATCCGCAACTGACACGATTCGTCACGCTCGCACTGGATCAGAACCTGGACCTCGCGCAGGCCGCCGCTCGCGTCTCGCAGGCGCGCGCGGGACTTGGCGCGGCGAATGCCGCGCTGCTGCCGTCCGGCACTGTCAGCGGGCAGGCGGCGCGAGTCTACCAGTCGGTCGAAACCCCCTTGGGGCGAGTCCTGAATTCGACGCCCGGTTTCGATCGCTACGGCAATGATTACGAGGCTAATTTCAACGCGAGCTGGGAACTGGATGTGTTTGGTGGCCTGCGTCGCGGGCGGGAAGCGGCACTTGCCGAATACCAGGCTTCGGAAGCCGGTGCGGTGGCCACGCGCCTGGCAGTGGCGGCGCAGACTGGCGATATTTACATCACGATTCGTGGATTGCAGGCCCGTCTGAAGGTTGCCCGACGGCAGGTGCAGACGCAGCAGGATCTGCTTTCGACCATCAACCTCCTGTATAGCAAAGGATTGGCGGCCGACCTTCAGGTGAGCCAGGCCGAAGGTGCGCTGTCCCAGGTTCAGGCATCCGTCCCGGTCCTCGAGGCGGGTCTGGATGCAGCGATGAACGCGCTGGATGTAATGCTGGGTTCACAGCCCGGCACGCATCGAGCCGAACTGGTCGAAGCTGGTGACATCCCGGTCGCCCCGCGGATCGCGGACACAGGATCGCCGGGAGAGTTGCTCAGGCGCCGGCCCGACCTGATCGTGGCCGAGCGTCACCTCGCCGCATCGAACGCGCGCATCGGCGTGGCCATCGCCGAGTATTACCCCAAGGTGTCGCTCAGTGGACTGCTCGGCAGCGCCACCTCGGTGGCCAGCGGCAACCTGTTCAGTACCGGCGCCAATCAGGCCGCCGGCGTGCTGGGGCTGCGCTGGCGTCTGTTCGATTTCGGCCGCATCAATGCGCAGATCGAGCAGGCCAAGGGGCAGCAGGCGGAAATGCTGGCCGCGTATCGGCTCGCCGCGCTTCATGCAACCGAAGACGTCGAGAACTCATTCTCGGCACTCGTGAAGCGCGAGCAAGAGGCCGCGGTGCTCGCCCAGGGAGTGAACTCGCTCGGCCGGGCGCGAGCTGCCTCGTTCGCAGCCTATCAAAAAGGCGTCGTCAGCCTGATCGAAGTCTTGCAGGCCGACGACAACCTGCTACGCGCCTCGGACGAGCGGGTGCAGGCGCAAACGGAATCCGCACGCGCAGCCGTTGCTGCCTTCAAGGCGCTCGGTGGCGGATGGCAACCTCGCGAATCCGAAGCGGTCGCCATCAAATAGCAACCCTACGCACCCAACGATTTGCCAGGAGCGTGGATTTTGGCCATCGTTCTTTGCCATATGAGCGCTTTGCCGCATGCCACACAAACGAATGACGCGAGCAGAAAGTCGAGAGCGAACCCGGCGGCGCTTGCTCGACGCAGCAGCGTCGAGCATCGCCGAAAAAGGGTTTGCTGCGACTAGCGTGGAGGATATCGCAGCCCAGGCCGGCTATACCCGCGGCGCGTTTTACTCGAACTTCAGCAGCAAGAGCGATCTATTCGTCGAACTGCTCCGTCTCGATCACCAGAACATGCAAGAAAACTTGCAGAAGCTGCGAGACGCCGCACCGTCCAGCGAAAACCTGCACGTGCAGCTCACCTTGTTGTACGCGCAGTGCTATCGCGACGACAACAACTACATCATCTGGGCTGAGGCACGTTTGCATGCCATGCGTGACGCGAAATTCCGACAACATGTGAATGCCTTATGCCTGCAAAAGCGCGACATGATCGCGTACTTCGTTGAGCAGCTATGCAAGCGCCTCAACATACAGTTGCCGGGCCCTTTCGCCGACCACGCGCTCGCCGTTATCGCATTGATCGACGGCATCCTCTACTTCAACATGACGATGCCCAATGATCTGTCGAACGCTTCGGCCGAAGCGATTTTGAGCAACGTTGTGACAAAGATGTTCTGCAATGCACCCGTCCTGACTGAAACATAGTTTGATCTTGCGCCTCCTCCGCAAATACCCGGTCAAGCGATTCAATCCATTAGTTGGTATCAGCCACACACCAGTCAATCAGCGAGGTCGTCGATGAACTGGACCTTGCGTTACCTGTCGCCGATGGGTCGTTTGTGAGTAAGAAGAGTGCCATCACCCAGGCGCGGCAGCGTCGGCGTGGCGCCACTGGCGGTGGCTGTTTCACGAATCAGCCAGAAACTGGGTTGCGCAGGATCAGGCCGATACCTCTTCAAGGGATTCTCGCTGTTCGCGATGGGGCTATCGCCGCATGCGTCTCGACACGCTGCCGACGATGCAAGCGGCGCTCGGCCTCTACGCATCGCTGGGATTCGAGCCCATCGACGCCTACGTGTTCAATCCGATCCCCGGCGCGATTTTTCTGGAACGCGATCTGACGCGGCCGCGTTCAATGTAATGTCGGTGCAGGCCTGAACCGGCCTGCAGGTATGCACTCGCTCATTGCCCCGTTCTGCTGGCTCAAGCCACGCACGACCACCTCGGACGATTTGCCGTCACGCCGCGCGAGTTCGGCCAGATCGAGCAACGCGGCGTAGCGCGCGGAACAGTCGCTCGCCGCGCCGGCGGCGGGGTTCGCGCGAAGGTCGTCGTTGGCGTCGCCGGCGTCGATGACTGCGTTGACCGCCAGCAACGTCGCCACGACGATCGTCGCGAGCGCGACCGTTTTGCGGAGCGCGCCCCGCGCAGCCCTTTGCGCTCGCGAGTGACGCTCCGCCTCAGCAGATGGTGGACACGAGCCCGCCATTTCGCACATCGCGTCGCACCGCGCGGCGCGACGTGAGCGCCACGATTCTACGCAGGTTCTGATTCTCATCGCCGCGCTCATCGTCAGGCCCAATGCGCCGGCACCCACACGCGCCCGACCCAATGGCCCGGCACCCAGACCACAGCCCGCGGCGCGACATACACGGGACGCGGCGCGACGTAGACGGCCGGCGGCGGGGGCGGCGCCACGACCACCATCGGCGGCGGAACATAGGCCGGCGGAGGCGTCACCACGACGGTCTTCGGCGGCACGTACACGACCGGCGGCGGGACGACGACCGGCGGAGGCGGCGCCACGACCACCACCGGCTTCGGCGCAACGACCACGGTCGTACCGGTCGCCGTCGTGGTCCCGCCCGCGACCACCACGCCGCCTGTTACCACCGTACCGCTCGAGGTCACCGTGTGGCCTTGCGTGCCGGTCACGCTCGTCGAAGTCGTCACGACGCCGGGCGCGACCCGCGTCGCGGTGCCTGAGTGATAGACGTTGTTGTTGTCCGGACCCGTCACCGTGCCCGAGCGCGCGCAGGTCGACCCCGCGCAATTCGTCGACGCAGAATGATTGACCGTATTGCCGTTCGACCCGCTGATCGAGCCCGACGACGAATACTGGCCCGGCGCGGTGCGCGTCACGTCGCCGGACGTCGTCGCCGTTTTGCCGTCGGGACCGGTCAGCGTGCCGCTATGCGAGCAGGAGCCGCCCGCGCAACTGGTGTCGCCCGAGTGCTGCACCGAGTTGCCGTAGCGGCCCGTCGCGGTACCCGAGTTCGAGAACTGGCCGGGCGCCGTGCGCGTGACCGTGCCAGTGTTGCTTGCGACGCCGCCATAGGGGCCGGCCACGCTGCCCGCATGCGAGCAGCTACCGCCGCCGCACGAGCCGTAGTGCGCGCCGTTATAGACGCCGCGCGACGTGTACGCGGTGCCGTGACCCGACCACGCGAACGCCGATGCGCTGCCGAGCGCGAGCACGGCGGCGGCCGCGCCGAGCACCACCTTGCGCAGCGCGCCTCGCGCCATGCTGGCGCAGACCCTCTCGGAACCTGCGAATGAACGATTTTTCACGGTATGTCCTTGCTGGATTCGGGCCACTTGCGTCACTGCCGCGTGGCGACGAACGGACTATAGAAGGACACTCCGCGGAAATCATCACGGAACATATGTCGCGCTGTTTCACCGCGACGCGGGCCCGCCAGGCAAGGTTTTGCGGGCATTCGGCGGGAGCCGTGACATATTTCGACATAGTTTGCGAAACAGATGCGGCCGCCGGAATCGACTGCGGCCCCGCCGCTCACTGCCCGACCGGCGTCACCTGCACCGCGGCGGCCGACACGAACGCCGCATGCACGGTGTCGCCGACCTTCACGTCGCTCAAATCGACGTCGGGCGCGGCTTCGAAGGTCTGGGTCTGATACGCGCCGCGCAGCGTCACGAGGCGCTGCTTGCGATCGATCTTCAGCACGGTCGCGAGCACCTCGGTCTGCCGCGCCGACTCGTACCCGCCCGACGCCGGCGCATAGCTCCGCCGGTCGACCCGCTCGCGAATCCCCTTGCCCGCGCTGCTTGCCTTCTCGACCTTGGTGAGCAACGCATTCTTGTACAGCACGTCGACGCGATCGCCGATCTTCAGCTGATCGAAACCGGCAACCTGCTGGCTGACGAGCACGATCGCGACGTCGCCATGCGGACCCTTCAATGTCAGCGAACGGTTGCCCGCATCGATGGCGACGATCTCCGCCGTCATATGCACCGGCTGCGCCGCGCTGAGCATCGCTTGCGCGGTGCTCGCCATGTCGCCCTGCGCTCGCGCCGGCGGGGCCGCGGCCACCACCGCGATGACCAATGCTGCAGCTATCGTCGCTATTTTCATCCGCGTTCTCCTCCTGCAAGGTATCGATACGGCTTGACGGTCGGTCATGCGCGTCGAGCGCAATCGCTTCGTGCTACGCAGCATTCGTGCCCGGCGTCATGAACTCTGCGCCTACAGGACAACCACGGCCAACAGTATGACGCGAACGATTTGCCGACGTATGCATCGGCATGGCCGCCGAGCCATCAGAAACGCCATCTCGGCACCGTGCTATCCTATATACCCATAGGGGGTATATGTATGGCACATCTGAGCACACACAAAGACGGCTTATTGAAGCGCGTTCGTCGCATCGCGGGCCAGGTTCAGGCTATCGAGCGTTCACTGGAGTCGGACGCCGATTGCGAAAAAGTCCTGCACCTGGTGGCCGCGACCCGCGGCGCAATGAACGGCCTGCTCGACGAGATCGTCGAGGCGCACGCGCGCGAACATGTCGCGCATCCGGACCTGACGGCCAGCCAGCGCAAGAAGGGAGTTGATGCATTGATCGGCGCAATCCGCCGCTATTCGAAGTAAGTTTGTATGACTGACCAACTGATCCGCAAACACGAGCACTCGTTTCTCGGCAGCTCGCACGACGACAACGCGCGCCGGACCCACTTCGTCGTCGCGCTCACCGTTGTCATGATGATCGGCGAAATCGCGGCCGGTTACGTGACCGGCTCGATGGCGCTGCTCGCCGATGGCTTCCACATGGCGACGCATGCCGGCGCGCTCGGCATTGCCGCGCTCGCGTATGCGTTCGCGAGACGCAACTCGGCAAACCGCGCGTTCAGTTTCGGAACGGGAAAAGTGGGCGAGCTTGCCGGCTTCGCTTCGGCGCTGATTCTCGCGCTGGTGTCGCTTGGCATCGGCATCGAATCGGCGATCCGCCTCGTTCATCCCACCGGTGTCGCGTTCGGGCAGGCCGCGGTGATTGCGGCGATCGGGCTGGTCGTGAACATCGTCAGCGCGCTGCTGTTGTCGGGCGGCCATGCGCACCATGGGCATCACGATCATCACCATCATCACGACCATGCGCATGGGTCCGACAACAATCTGCGCTCGGCCTATGTGCACGTGCTCGCCGATGCGCTGACCTCGGTGCTGGCGATCGTGGCCATGCTGGCCGGCCGCTATCTCGGGTGGGTCTGGACGGACCCGCTGATGGGCATCGTCGGATCGATCGTCATCGCGCGCTGGGCATGGACGCTGATGCACGACACGGCCGGCGTGCTGCTCGACAGAACCGACGAGCACGTGGCCGGCGAAATCCGCGAAATCCTGGATTCGCACGGCGATGCCGAGATCGCCGACCTGCACGTCTGGCAGATCGGCCCGGAGGCGCGAGCGGCGATCGTCAGCGTGCGCACGCATGGCGGCGTTACGGCCGAGACGATTCGCGCGCGGCTCGCGCCGGTGCATGAGGTCATGCATCTGACCGTCGAAGCGGCGTCATAGCGCCTGCGCCCGGCGCAACAAGGCGCGATCAAAACAAAGGGCCGGCGTGTCTCGACGCCGGCCCTTCCGCTTTTTACTATTCAGCTTGCGCGGAGACCCGCCTAGCGCGGGGACCGAAGCTGGCGCTAAACCAGCTCACGCATCACACGCGCTCGATCGCGATCGCGATGCCTTGGCCGACGCCGATACACATCGTGCACAGCGCGAAGCGGCCCTGGGTGCGTTGCAGCTGATACGTCGCGGTCGTCACCAGACGCGCGCCGCTCATGCCGAGCGGGTGGCCGAGCGCAATCGCGCCGCCGTTCGGGTTCACGCGGGGATCGTCGTCGGCGACGCCGAGGGCGCGCAGCACCGCGATACCTTGCGAGGCGAACGCTTCGTTCAGTTCGATCACGTCGAACTGGTCGATCTTCATGCCCAGACGCGCGAGCAGCTTCTGCGTGGCGGGTGCCGGGCCGATGCCCATCACGCGCGGCTCGACGCCGGCGGTGGCCACACCGAGCACGCGGGCGCGCGGCGTGAGGCCGAAGCGCTTCGCGGTCTCTTCATTGGCAAGCAGCAACGCCGCCGCGCCGTCGTTCACGCCCGATGCATTACCGGCCGTAACCGTGCCGTCCGGACGCACGACGCCCTTCAGCTTCGCGAGCGTTTCGAGGCTCGTTTCGCGCGGATGCTCGTCCTGCATGACCGTGATCGGATCGCCCTTCTTCTGCGCGATCGTCACGCCGACGATCTCCTGCGCGAGCGTGCCGTCGCGTTGCGCGCGCGCCGCCTTCTGCTGGCTGCGCAGCGCGAATGCGTCCTGGTCGGCGCGGCTGATGTTGTAGTCGGTCGCGACGTTTTCGCCGGTTTCCGGCATCGAGTCGACGCCGTACAGCTTCTTCATCAGCGGATTCACGAAACGCCAGCCGATCGTCGTGTCGTAGACCTCGTTCTGACGCGAGAACGCGCTGGTCGCCTTGGGCATCACGAACGGCGCGCGGCTCATGCTTTCGACGCCACCGGCAATCATCAGCGCGGCCTCGCCCGACTTGATCGCGCGCGCGGCGATGCCGACCGCATCCATGCCCGAGCCGCACAGACGGTTGACCGTCGAGCCCGGCACGTCCTTCGGCAGACCCGCGAGCAGCAGCGACATGCGCGCGACGTTGCGGTTGTCGTCACCGGCCTGGTTGGCGCAGCCGTAGATGAGGTCGTCGATCGCGGTCCAGTCGACGTTCTTGTTGCGCTCCATCAGCGCCTTGAGCGGCACCGCGCCCAGGTCGTCGGCGCGCACCGACGACAGCGAACCCGCATAGCGGCCAATGGGGGTGCGAATCGCGTCGCACAGGAATGCTTCGGTCATGGGATGTCTCCAGTTGAGATGCTGCGTGCGCTGCGCCTCGGCCGGCTTCGCACCGATGAGGCCGGTTCGATGCGCCGAGGCATCGGCCCTGGGCGCCAACGGCCGCGGACGGCCAGCTGCAAAATGGCGGCGGCGTAGCGCGCCGACACGTCGAAGCAGCTTAGCGCAGGATCGTGAACGATGGGCTTGGGATTGACGACCGATACGGCTGCCGCCCCTTCTTCACCCTACCTCATGTTCTATATACGAACACAAGGTCATATATCGAACAAAACAGCCTCGATAATAGGCGGGGGCGCGAAAGCATGTCAAGCACGGCCGCAGCCGTGCCAAGCGACACCAGGGAATACGCGGAGAGGGCGATCTTCAGCGAACTTCGATTCCTTCATCGGCGATGTAGCCGCGAATCACGTCCGCGAAACTGCGCTCGGTCGCGAGCCCGAGCCGTTCGGCGCGCGACGTATCCCACGCGCCGGGCCAGCTCCCGACGATCTTCTCGATGCGCTCGTCGGGCTGCCGCACAATGCGGTTCGCGACCGCCTCGCCTGCGACCTCGCGCAGTGCCGCGATCATCTCGTCGACGCTGACCGACAAGCCAGGCAGGTTCAGCACGCGTTGCTTGCCAAGCGCGGCGCCATCGAGTTCGAGGCCGGCGATAAGACCCTCGATCGCCTTGCGCGGCGACAGCAACCACAGCCGCGTCGAACCGGCGACCGGACACACGGCCTCCTCGCCATTGAGCGGCTCGCGGACGATGCCGCTCGCGAACGACGACGCCGCCGCATTCGGCCGCCCCGGCCGCACGCTGATGGTCGGCAGCCGCAGCACGCGGCCGTCGACAAAACCGCGCCGCGAATAATCGTTGAGCAGCAGCTCCGCGATCGCCTTCTGCGCGCCGTACGACGACTGCGGATTGAGCGCGGTGTCGTCCTGCACGACCGCAGGCAGATCGCCACCGTAGACCGCGACCGAACTGGTGAACACGACGCGCGGTTGGTGCCCGCGCTGCCGGCAGATTTCGAGCAGCAGCCGCGACGCATCGAGATTGATGCGCATGCCGAGATCGAAGTCCGCCTCGGCCTGGCCGCTGACGATCGCAGCGAGGTGAAAGATCGCCGAGGTTCGATCGTCGATCACGCGTTCGAGTACGCTGCGCTCCGCGATATCGCCGACTTCGGTGCGCACGCGCGCATCGCCGAAATCGTGTGCGCGCACGACGTCGAGCAACACGAGCCCGGTAATCGCTTGCGATGCGCCGTGCGCATCTTTCAGCGCGCCGCGCGCGAGCAGCTCGCGCGCGAGACGCTGGCCGAGAAAACCGGCACCGCCGGTGATCAGTACTTTCATGGTTACGTGTGCGTCAGTGGTTGTCGGAAAGAGTCAACGCCCCGCATCGAGATAAGGCTTCAGCCAGCCAAGCCCCGCCGAGGTCCCCGCGCGCGGCCGGTATTCGCAGCCGATGTAGCCGTCGTAGCCGAGCGCATCGATCAGATCGAACAGGTACGGGTAGTTCAGCTCACCGATGTCGGGCTCGTGCCGCTCGGGCACACCCGCAACCTGGATGTGACCGATGCCGGCCATATCGCGTTTGAGCTTCATCGCGAGATCGCCCTCGACGATCTGGCAGTGATAGCAATCGAACTGCACCTTCAGGTTCGGCGCGCCGACTTCGGCGCAGATCGCTTGCGCGTCGTCCTGTCGATTGAGGAAATAGCCGGGCATGTCGCGCGTATTGATCGGCTCGATGACGACCGTGATCTGTTCGGCTTGCGCGGTCCGGGCGGCATAGGCGAGGTTGTTCAGGTACACGTCGCGTTGTGTTTTGCGCTGCGTTTCGCCCGCTTGATCGCCGGCGATCAACCCCGCCATCACATGCAGCTTGCGATTGCCGAGCACGCGCGCGTACTCGAGTGCCGTGTCGATGCTGCGGCGGAACTCGTCCTCACGGCCCGGCAACGACGCAAGGCCGCGCTCGCCGCCGCTCCAGTCGCCGGGTGGCGCATTGAACAGCGCCTGCGTGAGGCCATGCGCGTCGAGCCGCGCCTTCAGCTCGCCCGGGCGGAACTCGTAGGGAAACAGGAATTCGACCGCGTTGAAGCCGTCGCGCGCGGCGGCGGCGAAGCGATCGAGAAACGCGTGCTCGTTGTACATCATCGACAGATTGGCGGCGAAGCGAGGCATGGCGGCAGCTCCTTCAAGACAGTGCGATACGGTGCGCGGCGTTCATCGGCAATGCGCGCTGCTACCAGCGCGCGCCGAACGCGGCACGGAGTTCTTCGATCGCGGCGGCGTCGAGCGGCGCGGGCCGCGGATTCGTCATCAGCCACAGGCGCGCGGTCTCCTCGAGTTCTTCGAGCGCATACGACGCGTGCGCGACCGAGCGCTCCCACACTACCGGCCCCAGACGTTCGAGCAACACCGCGCGCACTCGATCGGCCAGCGCGGCGATCTGCGCGGCCACTCGGGGATCACCCGGGCGTTCGTAGCGAATCAGCGGTACGTGGCCCACTTTCATCACGTAGTACGGTGTGATCGGCGGCAGCACGTCCGCTTCGCTCCATACGCCCGCGAGCGTCAACGCGACCAGATGCGTCGAATGGGTATGGACGATGCCGCGCGCCTCGCCGTTGCGCGCATAGATACCGCGATGCAGCGCCAGCGTTTTCGACGGCTTGCCGCCCGACACCGCGTGGCCGTTTGCATCGACCTTCGCGATGTCGGCGGGATCGAGGCGGCCGAGGCACGCGTCGGTCGGGGTGATCAGCCAGCCGTCGTCGAGCCGCGCGCTGATGTTGCCGGCGCTGCCGACCGTATAGCCGCGCTGATACAGGCTCGCGCCGACCGCGCAGATTTCCTCGCGAACGCGCGCTTCGGCGCAGGTGTGAAGTGCCGGTGCGTCGCTCATTGCGCGGCTCCGTCGAGATGGCGCAGGGCCTTGTCGAAGAAGTCGGTGGTGCCGAAATTGCCGGATTTCAGCGCGAGTGCGAGCGGCTCGGCGCCGGTCGTCGCCGTGGCCGGCACGCCCGGATCGATCTGTGCGCCGATGCGCAGCATGCGCACGTCGAGCGCCTGCACGACGGCGCCCGAAGTCTCGCCGCCCGCGACGACGAACTTGCGCACTCCCCGTTCGCGCAGACCGCGCGCAATCGCCGCCAACGTCTTCTCGACCAGATGCCCGGCCTCGTTGACGCCGAGTTCGCGCTGCACGGCCTGCACTTCGTCGGGCGATGCGGTCGCATAGACCAGCACCGGTTCCGCGTGCACGAAGCGCTGTTGTGCGAACGCTAGCGCCTCGCCGACGACGTCCTCGCCGCGCGCCGCCGCGAGCGGATCGATGCGGAACGCGGGCCGTGTCGCGCACCAGGCGGCGACCTGCGCGTTGGTCGCCGTCGACGCACTGCCCGCGAGCACCGCCGACAAACCTTCTATACGCGGCAATTGCGCGGCATGGGTTTGCTCGCCGAGCAGACCCGCGCGCCGGAAGTTGGCGGGCAAACCAAGCGCGACGCCGGAGCCGCCGGTGATCAGCGCGAGATCCGCGCAGGCCGCGCCGAGCGTGTGCAGATCGGCGTCGGACACCGCATCGGCAATCGCGATGCGCACGCCGTCGGCGCGCAACGCGGCGAATGCGGCACGCACGGCCGCATCGCCTTGCGCGAGCTGGTCGTAACGCACGAGCCCGACCTTCGATTGCGTTTGCCGCCGCAGCACGCGCACGAGGTTCGCGTCGCGCATGGGCGTCAGCGGATGGTTTTCCATGCCCGACTCGTTGAGCAGCGCATCGCCGACGAACAGATGACCGCGAAAAATCGTGCGGCCGTTCTCGGGAAACGCGGGACACGCGAT
This sequence comes from Paraburkholderia sp. HC6.4b, assembly GCF_014200875.1. Taxonomy (NCBI): domain Bacteria; kingdom Pseudomonadati; phylum Pseudomonadota; class Betaproteobacteria; order Burkholderiales; family Burkholderiaceae; genus Paraburkholderia; species Paraburkholderia sp. HC6.4b. Next base: position 251,186 of record NZ_JACHDC010000007.1, on the reverse strand, counting down.
CGTGAACGACGCGCGCTCAGCGAACTCGGTGGACAGCGCATTCAGCAACGCATCGGTCACCGGGCCGATGTTGCCCGCATCGGTCGAATCGAAGGTCGAGCAGTACTTGAAGAAGAATTGCCGGCACCCTTGCGCGCGCAGCCAGGCGAGCGCGGCCAGCGATTGCGCGACCGCGTCGGCGGCCGGGATCGTGCGCGACTTCAGCGCGACGACGAGCGCGTCGGCGCCAAGCGCTGCGTTGGAGGTGGGCACGCCGATCGTCTGCACCGTGCGCATGCCCCCGCGCACGAGCATGTTGGCGAGATCGGTGGCGCCGGTGAAGTCGTCGGCGATGCAGCCGAGCAGCGCGGGTTTCGTTTGAGCCGTCATGACCTCTCCCTCGCCTATTGCTTCGTCGGCAATTCGATGCCTGGGAAAATCTTCACGACCGCCGAGTCGTCTTCGCCACCGTGGCCCGCCGTCGACGCCATCATGAACATCTGATGCGCTGCCGCCGACAGCGGCAGCGGAAACTTCGTGCGACGCGCGGTATCGAGCACGAGGCCGAGGTCCTTGACGAAAATATCGACCGCCGACAGCGGCGTGTAGTCGCCCGCGAGAATATGCGGCACGCGGTTCTCGAACATCCACGAATTGCCCGCGCTATGCGTGATCACGTCGTACAGCGCGTCCGGGTCGACACCTTCGCGCAGGCCGAGCGCCATTGCCTCGGCGGCCACCGCGATATGCACGCCGGCCAGCAGTTGGTTGATGATCTTCACTTTCGAGCCTGCGCCATGCGTGGCGCCAAGCCGATACACGTTGCCGGCGATCGCGGCGAGCACGTCTTCGCACGCGGCATAAGCGGCCGCGGGACCGGACGTCATCATCGTCATCTCGCCCGACGCCGCGCGCGCCGCGCCGCCCGACACCGGCGCATCGAGCATCTGCAGACCGGCCGCCTCGACGCGCTGGCCGAGATCGCTCGCGAACTCCGGCGCGACCGTGGCACTCGCGATCACGACGCCGCCCGGCTTCATGGCCGCGAGCGCGCCGTGCTCACCGAACAGCACGGCCTCGGTTTGCGCCGCATTCACGACCAGCGTGATCACGACCTCGCACTGCGCGCCGAGCTCCGCGGGCGTCGCACAGCCGATGCCCCCTTCATCGACGAACGCCTGCAGCGCGTCGCGCCGCAAATCGCACGCGTGGACCCTGAAGCCCGCGCGCAACAGCGAGCGCGCGACGCCGAGCCCCATGGCCCCCAAGCCAATGACACCGACATTTCTCGACATGCATGACCTCTATGGATGGATGCCGCATTCGTGGGTTCGCGCGCGTCGGAATCACCGCGCGCCTTCAGCGCGTCAGACGATGCCCGCCTCGGCAAGCCGCCGCGCCGCGTTGTACAGATGCGTCTGCGCGGCGTTGCGCGCCGCCATCGGATCGCCGGCGCGAATCGCCGCGGCGATCGCCGCGTGCTCCTCGCGCACCTGCCGCGAGAAGTCCTCGCGCAGCGCCTCGTTGCGGCGCGTGACGAGCGTGCCCGCTTCGAGGTACTGATTGAGGAACGTCAACGTCTTCAGGAAATACGGATTGCCCGTAGCCGCCGCGATCGCGCGATGAAACGCGACGTCTTCGGCGACGCCGTCTTCGCCATTGCCGACCGCGCGCTCGATGCGCGCGAGCGCGGCGTCGATCGCGGCCATCTCGGCATCGCTGCGGCGCATCGCGGCTTCCGACGCGACCTCCGCCTCGATCGCGCGACGCAGCGCGAGGATCTGCACGACCGAGCCCGGCTCCACGGCTTGCGCGTAGTCGATTCGCAGCGGGCGGATCGCGCCGTGCCCGGCGACGAACACGCCACTGCCCTGGCGCGGCTCGACCACCCCCTCGTTCTTCAGCCGCGACAGCGCCTCGCGAATCACCGTGCGGCTTACGCCGAACTGTTGCGCGAGCACGGCTTCGGTCGGCAGCCTGGCGCCGCGCGCAAAGGTGCCCTTGTCGATCTGCTTCAGCAGTTGCTGCGCGACGGTGTCGCTCAAAGCGCGCGCGGGAATCTTGTCGAACATGGCGGATCGGTTGGACCGGGTGTCTCGAACTAGTCAGGTTATCGGGTCATCATACAAATTTGGAGTGGGGAATCGCATCCACGCAAACCCTGGGGTTTTTGCACGAATCGGCGTTATTTGGCGAAATAGAAGGCTTAAGCTATCGTCTCGCCTTTGCGCCGCAACGCAAAACGCGTCGCTGTATCGAAACGAACGCGCGTCGCGCGTCCTTCGCGCGCACTCTTCCGAACCCACGATCAAGGTCCATGAGCAAAGCCCTGCCGCCGTCTTCCGTCGCGCCCGCCAACGCCGAACCGGCCCCGGAGAAACCGGGCGACTCGTACGTGCAGTCGTTCGCGCGCGGCCTCGCGGTCATCCGCGCGTTCGACGCGACGCGGCCTGAACAGACGCTCACCGACGTCGCCGCGGCGACTGGCCTCACGCGCGCCGGCGCGCGCCGGATCCTGCTGACGCTGCAAACACTCGGCTATGTGGAAGCCGAGGGACGCCTGTTTCGTCTGACGCCGAAGATTCTCGACCTCGGCTTCGCGTATCTGACCTCGATGCCGTTCTGGAATCTCGCCGAACCGGTGATGGAAAGCCTGTCGGCGCAGGTGCACGAAAGCTGCTCCGCGGCCGTGCTCGATCGCACCGAGATCGTCTACGTGCTGCGCGTGCCGACTCACAAGATCATGACGATCAACCTGTCGATCGGCAGCCGCCTGCCCGCGTACTGCACGTCAATGGGCCGCGTGCTGCTTGCCTCGCTCGACGACGAGACGCTCGACGCGACGCTGAACTCGACGCCGCTCTACGCGCACACGCCGCGCACCGTCACCGACAAGCAAGAGTTGAAGAAGCTGATCGAGCAGGTGCGTCGCCAGGGGTGGGCGATCGTCGATCAGGAGCTCGAAGGCGGCTTGATTTCGCTGTCCGCGCCGATTCGCAATCGCCAGGGCCGCGTGATCGCCGCGATGAACATCAGCGGCAACGCACAGCGCAATTCGGCCAAACAGATGGTGAAGGCGTTCCTGGAACCGCTGCAGCGAGCCGCGCAGACAGTCTCGGAGATGGTCGCGCGGCGCGGCTAATGAACGCTTCGTGGCTCTGGCCGCGCGGTGATGAGCAGCCGGGCGCGCACGCCTCGTGCGCGCCGCGTCGTTTGCATCAAGCGCTCACTGCGCGAGATAGCGCTCCACCAACCGTGCCCAGAACGCCGCGCCGATCGGCAGACTGCGGTCGTTGAAGTCGTAGTGCGGGTTGTGCACCATGCAGCCGTCCTCGCCGACGCCATTGCCGATGCGCAGGAACGTGCCCGGCCGCTTCTGCAGCATGAATGCGAAGTCCTCGCTACCCATCAGGATGTCGGTCTGCTCGACCACCTTGTCGTCGCCCACCAGTTCGCGCGCGACCTGCACCGCGAAATCCGTTTCGGCATCCGTATTGATGACGACCGGATAGCCTTCGATGTACTCGACGTGCGCTTTGCCGCCATAGCTCGCGGCCTGCGACTCGGCCAACTCAGTGATGCGCTTCTTCAGCAACGCGCGCACCTCGGGGCTGAACGAGCGCACGCTGAGTTCGAGCCGCGCGCTGCCGGAAATCACGTTGTTCGCGGTGCCCGCGTGCATCGAGCCGACCGTCACCACGGCGGGCTGCGACGGATCGACGTTGCGCGCGACGATCGTTTGTAGCGCCATCACGATGCTCGCGGCGACCACGACCGGATCGACGGTCAGATGCGGACGCGCCGCATGGCCGCCGACGCCTTCGATCGTGATGATCGCCTTGTCGCCCGCCGACATGAACGGTCCCTTGCGGAACAGCAACACGCCCGGCTCGGCTCCCGGATGGTTGTGCAGGCCGAACACGGCGTCGCACGGGAAGCGCTCGAACAGGCCGTCGTCGATCATCTTCAGCGCACCGCTGTCGATGCCGCTTTCCTCGGCCGGCTGGAAATACAAATGCACGGTGCCCGAGAAATTGCGCGTCGCCGCGAGACGTTGCGCGGCGCCGAGCAGGATCGTGGTGTGACCGTCGTGGCCGCACGCGTGCATCTTGCCGTGGGTGCCGCTCGCGTACGGCAGGCCGGTCTGTTCGATGATCGGCAACGCGTCCATGTCCGCGCGAATGCCGATGCTGCGCTTGCCGTCACGCTCTTTCAGCGTGCCGACCACGCCGGTCTTGCCGACCCCGCGCGTGACCTGCCAGCCCCACTGTTCGAGTTTTTCCGCGACGAGCGCCGCGGTCTGCACTTCCTCGTACGCGAGTTCCGGATGGTGGTGAATCTGATGGCGAATCTCGCGCAGGCTCGCGGCGGCGGGTTCCAGATCGGACACTTCGGTCAAACGCGGGGTCTCGTTCATAGTTTGTATCGCTCCAGTGAGTAGCCTCGCACTATAGCCACGCTGTTTTGTTCGAATAAGATGCTATTTTTTTCACCCTGATTAACAGCCCTTATATACGGGGTTACCCTTATGAAGCTGCAGCAGTTGCAGGCCTTCGTCGCCGCCGCGCATCACCGCAGTCTGCGCGCCGCCGCGCGTGAGCTTGGCGTCACGCAGCCGGCCGTCACGCATACGATTCGCGAGCTGGAAAGCGCGCTCAACGCCGAGCTGATGGTGCGCAGCGTGCGCGGCATCGAGCTGACCGCGTGCGGGCTCGCGCTGTTGCCGCGCGCCGAGCAGTTGCTCGGCGACATGCGCCGCACGGTCGAGGCCGTCGAGCAGGTCAAGGGCGAACTGGCCGGCAAGGTCAGCGTCGGCACGATGCCATCGCTCGCGCTGACGGTACTGCCGCATGCGGTGTCGAGCTTTCGCGAGCGGATGCCGCTCGTGAGTCTGCATCTGGAGGAAGTGACGGTGCCCGACGCGCTCGCGCGTCTGCGCAACGGCGCGCTCGATCTCGCGGCGATCCATCACGTTCTGGCATTGGATAACGATCTGGTGCAGGTGCCGCTGTACTCGACGCAGTTCGTCGTCACGATGCGCGCCGGCCATCCGCTCGCGAACGTCACGCGTCTGTCCGAGCTGCTCGACGCCGAGTGGATCGTCACGGTCGGTGCCGACCACTTCCCGCACAGCGTGATGATGGCGATGTTCAGCGCGCACGGCTTGCCGGTACCGAAGCGCTTGCTGCGCGCGCCGTCGTCGTTTGCAGTCACGCTCGGGCTCGTGTCGCAAACCGACGTGATCAGTTGCTTCACGCGGCCGCTTGCGCAGAGGGTCGCGCCGCTCGGCATTCGCGTCGCACAGATCGAAGACGCGCTGCCGAACTACGATCTGAGCATCATCTCGCGACGCGATCTGCTGCCGACGCCGGCCGTGCAGCAGTTCGTCGCATGTTTGCGGCAGGTGACGCGGGAGCGGATAGGAGCCGTGCAGTAAGGCCGCGTGCTTGCGCTACGCGCTCACCTGCTCCTTGAGCACCGTGATCAATGCGTGCCCCGCTTCTTCGAGCGCGCCGGAGTTGTCGATCGTCGTGCAGCGCACGCCGGCCGGCAACGCAAACGGCGCGCGCCGCGCGAGCCGCGCCGCGACCTGCTCCGACGATTCGCGCGCCCGCGCGCCGAGCCGTGCTTCGAGAATATGCGGCGCGGCGCTCACGTGCACCACTTCCGCGCGTGGGTAGCGCGCGAGCGCATGCTGCAGGTACTGCCGCGAGCCGTTGACGACCACCGTGCAGCCGCGCGCGAGCCACGCATCGAGTTCGATGCCGATGCCATAGCGCAGCGAATGGCTCGACCATTCGAGCGCGAACAGGCCAAGCACCGAGCGCGCGGCGAACTCCTCGACGCTTAGTGCAACATGCACCTCGCCGTTGCCGCTCGGCCGCGTGATGTAACGATGCGCGAATACGAGCGGCTCGCCGGCGAGCCGCATGCGCGCGAACTGCAGCAGCGAATCCTTGCCCGCGCCCGACGGCCCCATCACATAGATCAAACGCCCAGTCATTGGCTGCTCACCTCGTCTTGCTGCTTGTTCGTGCGATCGCCAGGTTGCGCGCCGTGGCGGAACGGCAGCGGCTGCCAGAGCACGAACGGCTCGCCCGGCGCCGGCTCGACGAACAGCGCGGCCTGATCCACAGCGAGCGGCCCGAGCGCGGGCGTGCGCTCCCGCCACCATGCGATCAGCGTCGCGCGCTCGTCGGCATCGGCGAGCGAACTGGACAACGTCATATGAAAACGGAACTCGTCGAACACGTACGGATAGCCCCATTGCAACAGCAACGCACGTTGGCGTTCACTGAGCGGCGCGGCGAGCCGTCGCTCGAGATCGGCCGCCGACGGCCGCGCGCACAGCCTGTCGAGCGACTGCAGCGCGTTCGACGCGAGTTCGCGAATGCGCGTCTCGCCATCTGCATCGGCCGGTCGCAACGCGACGAAGTCGCCCAGCGTGGCCGCTTCTACCGGCAACGTGAACGGCCGCTGCGCGAGCGCCCAGGCTCGCGCGGCCGCGAGCACGTCGGGCTGCGTGACGCCGGCGCCGAGCCGGAACGGAGCGACCAGCGTGCCATGCCAGCCATAGCGGCGCGGCGCGTCGGTCAATGCGGCGAGCGGGCGCGTCAGGCCTGGCGGCTGCGGCTGCGCGCGGCGCTCGCCGTTTTGCGCATCGCGGCCGAGCCATGTCGAGCCGGCCTGCCACCACGCCGATTCAACCGACGGCGCGTAGTACAGCGCAAAGCGCGCTCCGGCACTCCATGCGGGGCCGCTCACAGGTCATGCTCCACGAGCAGTTGCACGCGATCGGCCGCGAAATGCGTGAAGCCGTATTTGACCGGCGTGCCCTGCAGATCGACGTCGACGTTCTCGACCCACAGCACCGGCTGCTGACGATTGATGTTGAGCCGCCGCGCGACTTCCGGCTCGGGCAGCACGCTGCCGATGCGGCTCCACTTGCGCAGATAATCGTCCACGCCGAATTCGGCCAGCGCTTTCGTCGTGCCGCCGAGGCGTTGCACGACCTCCGGCAAATCCGGAAAACGCGCGGCCGGATACCAGCTGCGCGCGTATGTGAGCGGTACGCCGTCCGACTCGTTCAGCGATTCGATGCGATAGACCGCCGCGCCCGCGCGCAGACCCAACGCCTTCGCGACACTGGGCTCGGCCTTCACGCGCGCGGCCGACAGCATCGTGCCCGCGGGCGAGTGGTGTTGTTGACGCAGGTTTTCGGTGAAACGCGTACGGCGGCCGATCGAATAGTCGATCGCACCGGGCTGCACGAACGTGCCACGCCCCTGCTCGACGCTGACGAGGCCGAGCGCGGCGAGGCCGAGCATCGCGCGGCGCACCGTGTGACGGTTGACGTCGAAGCGCTTCGCCAACTCACCCTCGCTCGGCAGCCGCCCTTCTTCGCCGAACCCGCTTGCCGTGATCTCTGCGGCGAGAATCTGTTCGATCTGTCTCCAGACGGCCACGCCCGCGCCGCGTTCGAGCGTCGTGGCCGGCGCCGCGCTGTCGTTCGATGTCATGGTGCTGTCATTCCCTTCGGTTCAAATGATCGCCATGACGTGCATTGTAGTGCGCGGGCCGTGATGAAAATATGAACGTCCGCCGCGCACAACAGTCCAGACAAGTATGCTTATAAACGTCTAGACGTTTAGATGAATAGATGCTTCAATGCCCACTCGCTGGATCGACAGGAAATCCGATGAGCCCGAGTTCCGTTCCGCCCCGTCCATCTTCTTCGCCGTTGCCGGCCGTGTCTTCGGCGGCGCGGCGCGCCTGGATGGCCGTGCTGGCGCGCACGCCGCGCGCCGACCTCGAAGCCGCGCTGCAGCGCGCGCTGCAAGGCCGCCCCACCCCCGCCTACGACTGGCTGCGCCCCCCTGAAATCGGCCTCGCGATGGTGCGCGGGCGCATCGGCGGCAGCGGCGATCCGTTCAATCTCGGCGAAGCCACGGTTACGCGCGCCACGCTGCGTCTGCATGCCAGCGGCGACGCCGAAGCCACCGTCGGCGTCGCCTGTCATCTGGGACGCGACCGCCGTCGCGCCGAACTTGCCGCGCTCGCCGATGCCTTGCTGCAGATGCCCGAGCATCACGACAGCCTGCATCGTCGATTGATCGAGCCATTCGCCGCGCAACAGCAGGCCCGGGGCGCGCAACAGCAACAGGACGTCGCGGCGACGCGCGTCGAATTCTTCACGATGGTGCGAGGCGACTGATGGAACGTTCACCGATTGCGTTGTCCACGCTGACGCCGGGTTTCGCGGACCCGGTCCACGATACCCAGGCCGTGTTTCGCACGCTGCTCGACGCGTTGTCGCGGCCCGGCACGATCGGCGTGATCCGCGACGTGCTGCCCGAGTTGCGCAACACGCCGGTCGAACCCGCCGCGTTTGCCGCACTGCTGACGCTCTGCGACTACGCGACGCCGGTGTGGCTCGCGCAGCCTGATCCCGCGCTCGCGTCGGCGTTGCGTTTTCATACCGGCGCGCCGCTCGTCGATGCGCCCGGCAATGCCGCATTCGTGTATGTGCACGATGCCGACGCGTTGCCATCGCTCGAAAGCTTCGCGCCCGGCAGCGCCGAGTCACCGGAACAATCGGCCACGTTGCTGATCCGCGTCGACGCGCTGACGGGCGGCGCAGCGGTCACGCTGAGCGGCCCCGGCATTCTGGATGCCGAAACGATTTCGCCGGTCGGTCTTCCCGCGCGGTTCTGGCAAGAACGCGCAATGCTCGCGCCGCTGTTTCCGTGCGGCATCGACTGTTATCTGGTTTGCGGCCCGCGCGTGATCGGCCTGCCGCGCACAACCGAAGCGAAGGTGAACTGATGTACGTTGCCGTCAAAGGTGGAGAACGCGCGATCGAAGCGTCGTGGCGCCTGCTCGACAAAGCGCGCCGCGGCGATACGCGGATCGCCGAGCTGAGCGTCGCGCAGATTCGCGAGCAGTTGCGGCTCGCGGTCGCACGCGTGATGACCGAAGGCTCGGTCTACGACGAGGAGCTTGCGGCGCTCGCCATCAAGCAGGCGGCCGGCGATCTGGTCGAGGCGATTTTCCTGCTGCGCGCGTATCGCACCACGTTGCCGCGCTTCGGCTATACGCGCGCCATCGATACCGAAACGATGCAGGTCGAGCGGCGCATCTCGGCGACGTTCAAGGACCTGCCCGGCGGCCAGTTGCTCGGCGCGACCTATGACTACACGCAGCGTCTGCTCGATTTCGCGTTGCTCGCCGATGGTGATGACGCGCGGCAGGACGTGACGCGCTGCAACGCGCCCGTTCCGCAAGAACCGCCAGCGCCAGAATCGATGCCGCGAGTCGTGTCGCTGCTCGACAAGGAAGGCCTGATCGAACAGGAGCGCCCGACACCCGACGGCGCGGAACCCGGCGACCTGTCGCGTGAACCGCTCGCGTTTCCGGCGAGCCGCGCGACGCGTCTGCAAAATCTCGCGCGTGGCGACGAAGGCTTTCTGCTCGCGATGGGCTATGCGACGCAACGCGGCTACGCGCACTCGCATCCGTTCGCGGGCGAGATCCGCTTCGGCACGATCGCGGTCGAGATGGACCTCGACGAACTCGGCGAAGCGGTCGACATCGGCGATATCGACATCACCGAATGCCAGATGATCAACCAGTTCGCGGGCAGCGGCACGGTGCCGCCGACCTTCACGCAGGGCTACGGCCTCGCGTTCGGCCACTCGGAGCGCAAGGCGATGGCGATGGCGCTCGTCGATCGCGCGTTGCGTGCCGAAGAACTCGGCGAGACGCTCGCGTCACCGACGCAGGACATCGAATTCATGCTGTCGCATAGCGACAACGTCGAGGCGTCGGGCTTCGTGCAGCACCTGAAGCTGCCGCATTACGTCGACTTCCAGGCGGAGCTGGAACTGGTGCGGCGTTTGCGCGCGCAGCATCACAGCAACGATGAAACAAGCCGCGCCACCGACAAGGAGCAGGCAGCATGAACGCGCCCGACACCGCTGTTGCCAATACCTCATACGACACCGCCGCGCACGGCTACAACTTTGCGTATCTCGACGAGCAGACCAAGCGCATGCTGCGCCGCGCGCTGCTGAAGGCAGTCGCCGTGCCGGGCTACCAGGTGCCGTTCGCGTCGCGCGAAATGCCGCTGCCGTACGGCTGGGGCACCGGCGGCATCCAGGTGACGGCCGCGATCATCGGCAGGACGGACACGCTGAAGGTCATCGATCAGGGCTCCGACGAAACCACCAACGCCGTCAACATCCGCCGCTTCTTCGCGCGCACCACGGGGGTGGCGACCACGCGGCACACGAGCGAAGCGACGATCATCCAGACGCGGCACCGGATTCCCGAAACGCCGCTGACCGAGCGGCAGATCCTCGTCTATCAGGTGCCGATGCCCGAGCCGCTGTACCGGCTCGAGCCGCGCGTCGCCGAATGCAAGAAGCTGCATGCGCTCGCCGATTACGGGCTGATCAGCGTGAAACTGTACGAGGACATCGTGCATCACGGCAGCATCGCGACCACGTACGACTACCCGGTGGTCGTCAATCATCGCTATCTGAGCTCGCCGTCGCCGATCCCGAAGTTCGACAATCCGAAGATGCATATGAACGCCGCGCTGCAACTGTTCGGCGCGGGCCGCGAGCGCCGCATTCACGCGATTCCGCCTTATACGCCGGTGCGCAGCCTCGACTTCGACGATCATCCGTTCGAAGTGCAGAAGTGGCAGCACGCGTGTGCGCTGTGCGGATCGAAGGAAAGCTTTCTCGACGAGATGATCGTCGACGATGCGGGCACGCGCATGTTCGTGTGCTCGGACAGCGACTACTGTCACGGGCGGCGCGGCGATGGCGATAGCGACGGCGACGGCGCTATCGAAGCGCAAGCGCCGCTGCCCCACGCCACGCGCGAAGGAGAATCCGCATGACGCCGCTTCTGAGCGCACGCGCGCTCACCAAACAATATGGCGGCCGCAACGGTTGCCGCAACGTGAGTTTCGATCTGTATCCGGGCGAAGTGCTGTGCATCGTCGGTGAATCGGGTTCGGGCAAGACCACGCTGCTCAACACGCTGGCGCTGAAGACCGAGGCCGATAGCGGCTCGCTGCACTACACCGCGTCGCATGGCGACTCGCTCGATCTGCGCGCGCTGTCCGAGCCGCGCCGCCGTCTGCTGACGCGCACCGAGTGGGGCTTCGTGCAGCAGAATCCGCGCGATGGCCTGCGCAGCGGCGTATCGGCCGGCGCCAACATCGGCGAGCCGTTGATGGCGGTCGGCGCGCGCCACTACGGCGAGATTCGCCGCACAGCCACGCAATGGATGGAGCACGTCGAGCTCGACCCCACTCGCATCGACGAATTTCCCGCCGCGTTTTCGGGCGGTATGCAGCAACGTCTGCAGATCGCGCGCAATCTCGTCACCGGTCCGCGTCTGGTGTTCATGGACGAACCGACCGCCGGTCTCGACGTGTCCGTGCAGGCGCGTCTGCTCGATTTGCTGCGCACGCTGAGCTCGACGCTGCATCTGTCGGTGCTGATCGTCACGCACGATATCGGCGTCGCGCGTCTGCTCGCGCATCGGCTGATGGTGATGCAGGCGGGCGAAGTCGTCGAGGCGGGTCTGACCGATCAGGTGCTCGACGATCCGCAGCACCCGTATACGCAAACGCTGGTTTCCTCGGTTCTGCCGGTTTGAGGCTCACGATGCAATCCACTGAGGTAGTCACTGAGGTAGTCAATGAAGCAGGCAGCGATGCACGCCACGGCGAGCGCGCTTTCGCCGACAACGCGGCGCTGATGCTGCGCGCCATCGGCATCGGCAAGACTTTCACGCTGCACGGCCAGGGCGGTGTGCGGATCGACGCGCTCGCGAACGTGTCGCTCGAGGTCGAGCGCGGTGAATGTGTGGTGCTGGTCGGGCCGTCGGGTGCGGGCAAGAGCACGCTGCTGCGCTGTCTGTACGGCAACTATCTGGCGAGCAGCGGCTCGATTGCGATTCGCGACACCAGCGATCACGGCCGGCCCATTGCAATCACCCGTGCCGAACCGCGTGACGTGCTGCGGCTGCGCCGTCGCGTGGTCGGCTATGTGAGCCAGTTTTTGCGCGTGATCCCGCGCGTGCCGACGCTCGCGCTGGTCGCCGAGCCGCTGGTCTTGCACGGCGTCGCCGAACCCGAAGCCAGCGCGCGCGCCGCTGAATTGCTCGCGCGGCTGAACGTGCCCGAGCGTTTGTGGTCCCTCGCGCCCGCGACGTTTTCGGGCGGCGAGCAGCAACGCGTGAACATCGCGCGAGGTTTGATCGCCGAACATCCGCTGTTGCTGCTCGACGAACCGACCGCTTCGCTCGATGCGGAAAACCGCGACGTTGTGGCCGATCTGATCGTCGAGGCGCGCGAGCGCGGCGCGGCGATCGTTGGTATCTTTCACGACGAAGAGACCCGCAACAAGGTCGCGACGCGCCGCCTGGAACTGCGGCCGCCGCTGCGGCACTAAATTGACACCAGTCCCGACTGACTACGGAGCAAGTCGATGTTGATCAGCAACGCTCGCATCGTGACGCGAGACGAAGAATTCATTGGCACCGTGCGCGTGGAAGACGGCGTGATTCGCGACGTCGAACGCGGCGCAGGTTTGGCGCGCGACGCCGAAGACTGGGACGGCGATTATCTGCTGCCCGGTCTGATCGAACTGCATACGGACAACCTCGAGAAGCACCTCGTGCCGCGTCCCGGCGTCGAATGGAATACCGACGCGGCCTTCGTGATTCACGACGCGCAGGTCGCCGCAGCCGGCATCACGACGGTATTCGACGCGCTCGCCATCGGCTCGCGCTCGAGCGTGGGGCTGCGTAACCGCGATGTGCAAACGCAATGCGCCGATTCGCTGCTGCGGCTGTCCACGCGTCGACTACTGCGCGCCGAGCACTTTCTGCATCTGCGCTGCGAGATCGCGACCGCCGACGTGCTCGAGGTATTCGATTCGCTGTGCGCGCATCCGCTGCTGCGGCTCGCGTCGGTGATGGACCATACGCCGGGCCAGCGCCAATGGCACGACCGCGAGCAATGGCGCCGCTTCCAGGAGCGCAACGGCAAGATGAGCGACGAGCGTGTCGCGAGCACGCTCGCCGAACTCGCGGTCGAACAGGAGCGTTACGCGGACGAGCACCGCCGCGAGATCGTCGCGCGTTGCCGGCGGCTCGGCATTCCGGTTGCGAGCCACGACGACACGCTGATCGAGCACGTCGAACAGGCGAAGGCCGAGGGCATCGTGCTCGCCGAATTCCCGACCACGCGCATCGCCGCGCAAGCCGCGCGCGAGCATGGCATCGCGACGATCATGGGCGCGCCGAACATCGTGCGCGGTGGCTCGCATTCGGGCAACGTGTCGGCGCTGGAACTCGCGCGCGCGGACCTGCTCGACATTCTGTCGTCGGATTACGTGCCGTCGAGCTTGCTGACCGCGGTGTTCGATCTCGTCGAAAAAGCGGGCTGGTCGCTGCCGCGCGCGATGGCAACGGTCTCGGCCGAGCCGGCGCGCACCGCCGGTCTCACGGACCGCGGCGCGATCGAGCCGGGCCTGCTCGCGGACTTCGTGCGCGTGACGATGCTCGACAAGCTGCCGGTGCCGCGCGCGACTTATCGCGCAGGGGTGCGGATCGTTTGAGTGGGCTGGTTGAGCGCGCCTGCGTCTCAGGTCGACAACGGCACACGCTCCGGCTCATTCGCGGCGCGATCGCGGCGTGGCAATAGAAAACCCTCAGCGGCGCGGGTAAAACCGCGTCACGCGGTGGGCTCCGCCTCGCGCCCCTCGGTCGCATCGCGCGCGGCGTGCGCCTGGGCGAGCTGGGCCTGGGCAGCCCTCGCCTGCCCAGCCTGTTCGTCGAGCCGCATGGCGAGCAGATCCTGATAGCGCAGATACGCGCAACGGCCACCCGATTTCGCCGCATACATCGCGGCATCGGCGTTCAGCAGCAGTTCCTCGGCATTGCCGCTGTCGTGCGGGAACTCGCTGATGCCGATGCTCGCGCCGACCGTCATGCTATTGCCGTCGACGGTCAGCGTTTCGTTCAGCGCGTCCATGATGCGCTCGGCGATTTCTGGCGTGACCTCGGCCGCGCGCTGCCCTTCGATCAGCACGATGAATTCGTCGCCGCCCAGCCGCGCGACCACGTCCCCGGCATACAGCACGTCCTTCAGACGGCGTGCGACCGCGACCAGCACCTTGTCGCCGACCGAGTGACCGAACTGATCGTTGATCTGCTTGAAGCGGTCGAGGTCGACGAACAGCACGGCGAGGCCTTCGCGGCGGAAGCTTGCCTCCTCGATCGCGTTCTCGAGCTTCTGCATGAACAGCATGCGGTTCGGCAAGCCGGTCAGCACGTCGTGCGAGGCCAGATGCGCGAGCTCGCTCTGCTTGCTGTGCAGCGTATCCATCTGCGCGCGGATTTCGCAACGCAAACGCTCGAAGCAGCGCGCGAGCACGCCGATTTCGTCGGTGCGTTTGAGCGGCAAGGTGTGCATCGCGTGGTCGGCGAACAGGTGCGTCGCCGCATACGCGAGCAGATGCAGCGGCTTGGTCAGCGCTCGCGCGAACAGGATCGCCAGCAGTACCGACAATGCGCTGAACACCAGCACCATGCGAATGATCCGCGTGCCGAGCTGATTGGCGCCGGTCAGCACGTCCTCGAGCGGCTTCGCGAGACCGAGCACGATAAAGCGGTTGCCCTCGGAACCGCCGAACGGCCGCCGCACGAACGCGAGCACACGGCCGGCCGCCTCGCCGGGTCTCGCGAGACCGTTGATGAGCACCTCGCTTTGGCGTTGCTCGAACAGCTGCTTCGTGGCCGGGAAGCTGTCCTGCATCAGCACGCGACGGCCGCGGTCGAAACCGAAGGTTTTCGACGCGTCGGGATGGATCAGGAAGTCGCCCCACTCGTTCGCCAGATAGACCTGATAGTCGCTCGGCAGATCGCTCTGCAAACGCCGCAGCATGCCGGCCAGATCGACATCGATTACGACGACGCCGACCACCGTGCCGCGCGCATCCGCGATCGGCGTGCCGAGACGCAGCGTCGGCTTGCCTTCTGCCGCATGCGTGCCGGATTCGTGATTGACCGAAATCGGCGACGTGTAGATGCGGCCCGGCGAAAACGCGAGCGTTTCGAATACGTAGGGAAACTGAGCTTTTTCCTGCAAATCGTCACCCTCTACGCGCACGAGGCCGTCGCTGTCGCGATCGAAACGGATCAGTTCGAGACCGTGATGCTGCCGCGTGATCAGCCGCACCTGCAGATACTCCGGGTGGTGCAGCATGAAGCTCGAATACACCTGCGCGAGCCGCTCGCGGCCGAGGTTCGGGCCGATACCGTCGTCGGTCTGCGCGACGCTCACCGACGACGGCATCGTCGCGAGCACGAGCGCATCCGCTGCGACGTCGTCGATCGATACCGCGATGCGCTGGCCGAGCAGCTCCGTCGACGTCTGCAGGCTGTGCTCCGCTTCGTTGACCAGCATCGTGCGATTCGCGCGATACGCGTAATAGCCGGTCGCGCCCGACGCCAGCACGCCGATGCACGCGAGCAGCACGGATAGCTTGAAGGTCAGGCCGCGATGCAGCATCAGAAGCGCTCCGAACGGTCGCCCGACACGATGCGCGTCCACAGTTGCTCGCGGCGCTCGATATCTTCCACCGGACTGATCCAGACGATGTGCGCGTTGGCGCTGCCTTCGGCCGGCTCGGTCAGCGTGTTCGCGAGCCCCTGGCGCTGTGTCAGCAACGCGCTCACGCTCGGCTCGAGCATGTAGTTGATCCACTCGAGCGCGAGCGGCTGGTCGCTCGCCGCGCGCGTCATCGACCAGCAATCGAGCCACGCGAGCGCGCCTTCGTCCGGAATCACGTAGCCGACGTCGGCGCCCGCACTCCGCAGCAACTGCACCTGCTGCGTGCCGTAGTTGCCGAACATCAACGCGACCTTGTGCTGGATGAAGAACGCGGTCGCCTCCTCGGGCAGCGTGTAGTAGGTCAGCAGGTTGCGGCGCAGATCGACGAGCTTGTGCGCGATCGTGCGCATCTGCGCGGGGTCGAGTTGAAACGGATGCGGATAGCCGAGCGCAAGCGCGGTGAACGAGAAGTTGTGCTGCGCGCTATTGAAGTCGAGCACCTTGCCACGATAGCGCGGGTTCCACAGTTCGAGCATCGAATGCGGCGCAACCGGAATCTGCTTGCGATCGTAGATGAGTCCCATCGACGAATACGTGAACGGAATCGCGTATACCTTGCCCGCCGAGGTCAGGCCGTCGATCGAGCCGAGCGCCTGGAAACGTGGCAACTGCTTCTTCGTATTCGGCAGACTCGCGAGATCGAGCGGCGCGAGCAGATTCGCCTGCGTATAGCGGCGGATTTCGGCGGTGTTGGCGGCGAGTACGTCGAACGGCGGCGCGCCCTTGCTGTGCATCTGCGCCCACAGCGCCTCATCGGAATCGACGAGCGTGACCTCGACCTTCGCGCCGTAGCGCGCTTCGAACGCCTTCACGACGTCCGGGTCCGCATAGCCGGGCCATGCGAGAACGTGCAGCACTTTCTCTGCGGCCGCTGCGGGCGTCGCCGCGCCGAAACCCGCGCACAGCAATGCGCCTATCAGAACGCGCGACACGCGGGGTAAAACCCCGGAAAAAACGTCGCACGAAAATCCGGATGAGCCAATCGATGAAAATCCCGATGTAACGCTCGACAAAAAACCGTCAAAAAACCGGCGCTGCAATAATGCCGCGCGAGCCCGCACGCCGGCGCTCGCGATTCGTCGCTTGAAAGTCTGTTTACAACAGCCTGTTTGATCCGCCGTGAACAACATCGTGTGCATGCATAACACCGTTGAGCAGAAAGGCCATGTGAGCGAGCGCAAACGCGCGGAATTTGAATCTTGACGGCTGTCCGACGACCTGCGCCCGAGCGATCCCCGCCTCCGCGGGCGGCCGGCGTCCAACGCGGGGAGCATCGATGATAGCGCCAAAGCCTTTGTTTTTGCACCGGTTCGAAATGGCCGGGCAAAAATATCGGTGTTGGTAATAACGTGCAAGGCAATAGCCTCGAGGCCGTTCTTAATTAACGGCAAATTCAGCCGCGAGCTTTAACGATCCGTCCACGTTTCAAACTCGCGTTTCAAACCGGTTTTCGGCGAACTCGCGAGAAAACCGACGTAACTCCCAGTCGATTACGCTCGCCGGCCCCTCTATTACCGCTCGTGCATTGCATCCGCGTTACGCAAACCCTACCAACGGTGTACGATCCGGTCACACCGGCTGGGGCGCAAGCGTTGCTCTAGAGGGCCTCCTCCCGCGCCATCCGGTGTTTTACTAGCTTCCCAATATTTTTGAACTGATAAGCTTGGCGCGCGTTGCAGGCCACCCCGGCTTGCATCCTGACCAGAAGCCCGTTTGCGAGACGCGCCGGGCGTCCCAAGGCGGCACAACCGCCGAGGGCGTAATTGAACTACACCGAGGAGTAAAAACAGTGAAAAAACTGCTAGCGGCTTTGACGGTTGCTCTGCTTGCCACCGTCTCGATTGGCGCACACGCTAAAGATTGGTCGACGATCCGTTTCGGTGTTGATGCCAGCTATCCCCCGTTCGAGTCGAAAGGCGCGGACGGCAAGCTCGTTGGCTTCGATATCGACCTCGGCAACGAAATCTGCAAGCGCGTCGGTGCGAAGTGCGTGTGGGTGGAAAACGACTTCGACGGCATGATCCCGGCACTGAAGGCGAAGAAGTTCGACGGCGTGCTGTCGTCGATGTCGATGACGCCGCAACGCGCCGAACAGATCGCTTTCTCGTCGAAGCTGTTCAACACGCCGACGCGCCTCGTCGCGAAGCAGGGCTCGGGCATCCTGCCGACCGCTGAATCGCTGAAGGGCAAGACGGTGGGCGT
The DNA here is from genome assembly GCF_014200875.1 of Paraburkholderia sp. HC6.4b. NCBI lineage: Bacteria > Pseudomonadati > Pseudomonadota > Betaproteobacteria > Burkholderiales > Burkholderiaceae > Paraburkholderia > Paraburkholderia sp. HC6.4b. Next base: position 233,305 of record NZ_JACHDC010000007.1, on the reverse strand, counting down.
CGAACAGGGCACCATCCAGGAAACCTACGCGAAGACCTACTGGGAACCGGCGGGCGCGAAAGTCGTGGCGTATCAGAACCAGGACCAGGTCTACGCCGACCTGATCTCGGGCCGTCTGGACGCAGCGCTGCAAGACGCGGTGCAGGCTGACCAGGGCTTCCTGAAGACGCCGCGCGGCAAGGGCTTCGCGTTCGTCGGCAAGGACCTCGACGATCCGAAGATCCTCGGCAATGGCGCCGGCATCGGCATGCGCAAGGAAGACACCGATCTGAAGGTGAAGGTCGACAAGGCGATCGCCGACATGATCAAGGACGGCACCTACAAGAAGATCGAGAAGAAGTACTTCGACTTCGACGTGTACGGCAGCTAAATCGCCCACGCGCGCCGTACGGCGCGCCGGCAGCTTGTCCGAAACGGGCTCCGCGACGCGGAGCCCGTTTTGTTTTTGCGGCTCCACATCTAGCCGCATCAAGCCACATCGTGTGGCATATCGGCTAAGATCGTGCGAGACGCGGCCCCCCGTGAGACAGGTTGCCGCGGTCCGCGCATGCGGACCACGCGCGCTGCCGGCGCGCATCTTTCCCCTTGCAATCAACCACCTAGCGCGGCTGCTCCGAACGGGCCGCGAAGCCAAAACCATGCAAACCCAGACCCATCCGCTGATTGCCCCGTCGCTTGGCACCGCCCGTGCACTGACGAGTTTCCACTACGGTCCCGGCGGCGGCCAGAAAATCTATATCCAGTCGTCCCTGCATGCGGACGAACTGCCCGGGATGCTGGTGTCGTGGTCGCTGCGCCGCAAGCTGGCCGCGCTCGAAGCCGCGGGCAAGCTGCGTGGCGAAGTCGTGGTCGTGCCGGTGCCGAATCCGATCGGCCTTAATCAGCATCTGCTCGGCCAGATGCTCGGCCGCTTCGAAACCGGCAGCGCGCAGAACTTCAACCGCAACTTCTATGACCTCGCGGAACTCGTGCAGCCGTTCATCGAATCGCGTCTGACCAGCGACATCGACGCGAACCGCGCCGCCATCCGCACGGCGATGCGCGAAGCGCTCGACGCGCAGCAGCCGACCACCGAACTCGGCTCGCAACGCCTCGCGCTGCAAAAGCTCTCGTACGACGCCGACGTCGTGCTCGATCTGCATTGCGACTGGGAAGCCGCGATGCACCTGTACACCAATCCGGACCTGTGGCCCGAAGTCGAGCCGCTCGCGCGCTACCTGGACGCGAAGGCGTCGCTGCTCGCGCTGAACTCGGTCGGCAATCCGTTCGACGAGATCCACAGCTTCTGCTGGTCGGATCTGCGCGGCCGTTTCGGCGAGCGCTTCCCGATCCCGAACGGCGGCATCTCGGTCACGATCGAGCTGCGCGGCCAGCGCGATGTGTCGTACGAACTCGCGGAAAAAGACGCGCAGGCGATCATCGAGTATCTGACCTTGCGCGGCGTGGTCGACGGCGAGCCGGCGCCGATGCCGCCGCTCGAATTCGCCGCGACGCCGCTCGCGGGCGCCGAGCCGCTCGTCGCGCCGATCAGCGGCGTGCTCGTCTATCGCTGCGAGGTCGGCACGTGGGTGGACGTGGGCCAGCAAATCGCGGACATCGTCGATCCGTTGACGGACCGCGTCGTCACGATCAAAAACACCGTGGCCGGCGTGCTGTACGCGCGGCATCTGGCGCGTTTCGCGACGGCCGGCCTCGAATTCGCGCGCATCGCCGGCCAGACGCCGTTCCGCAGCGGCTCGTTGCTGAGCAACTGACGCCAGAGCCGCTGCGACCGTCGCTGCTGTCGCGGCCGGCCATGTAACTGAATTTTCACGCATCAACTGAAATAACCGATCGCCCGCCGCCAGGCGGGCGATTCGCTGCCACGCGTCCAGCCTCACTCTAGGGTCGACCGACCCGCCCCGCCACCGATACACCTGCCTCCGGTGCACACGCAAAGTGTCGCGCCGACACGACACCGTGAAAAGAATTTTTCAGTGTCACATACCTTACTCTGCGTTCCCTTAAATTGCCGGCCATCGCACGACGTTGCCGCAGAGCAGCGCGTCGCGATCGCCAAAATTTGCTAACTCGGAGAAGTATTTTGAACAAGAAAATCCTGACCGCCGCTACGTTTGCCGTCTTCGCCTCCGCCGCTCACGCACAAAGCAGCGTCACGCTGTACGGCCTGATCGATGCCGGTATCAGCTACGTGAACAACTCGAAAACGGCCACCGGCCACAGCAGCCTGACCAAGTACGACGACGGCGTCGCGAACGGCAGCCGCTGGGGCCTGCGTGGCACGGAAGACCTCGGTAACGGCCTGAAGGCGCTGTTCGTGTTGGAAAACGGCTTCAACAGCGGGAACGGCACCGCCGGCCAGGGCGGCGCGATGTTCGGGCGCCAGGCGTACGTCGGCGTGTCGCAGAACAACGTCGGCTCGCTGACGTTCGGTCGCCAGTACTCGTTCTCGACCGACTACCTCGGCTCCAACTACGCGACCGGCGGCCAGACCGTCGCGGGCAACTACGCTTACCACATCAACGACGTCGACCAGCTCACGTCGAGCCGTATCAACAACTCGGTCAAGTTCAGCAGCGCGAACTTCTCCGGCCTGACCTTCGGCGCGATGTACGGCTTCTCGAACACGGCAGGCGGCTTTGCCGGCACGCCGGGTACGGGCACGTCCACTGCCCCGGTGGCAGGTTCGTCGCGCGCTTACAGCTTCGGCGCGAACTACGCGAACGGCCCGTTCGGTATCGGCGCGGCGTACACGGACATCCGTTATCCGGGCCAGGCATCGCCGGCCTTCTCGACTTCGCTGGCTAACGTCAGCTTCCCGACGATCGGCAACGGCCAGATCCAGGATCTGCGCACGGTCGGCGTTGGCGGCCGCTACGCATTCGGCCCGGCGACGCTGTGGGCCCTGTACACGAACACGCGCCTCGCACCGATCTCGGGTGGGTCGACCACGTTCGCCGCCTACGAAGCAGGCGCGAAGTACGCGGTCACGCCGGCTATCACGGCAGGCGCGGGCTACACGTACATGCACCTGAGCGGCACGAACGTCGGTCACTGGAACCAGGTGGACCTGAGCGGCGACTACGCGCTGTCGAAGCGCACGGACGTGTACGTGCTGGGCATCTATCAGATCGCGTCGGGCCGCAACGGCACGCAGGATCTGCAGGCACAGATCGGTTCGAGCACGAGCTACTTCAGCACGTCGGGCGTCGGCGCCGACAACCAGCTGGCGTTCCGTGTCGGTCTGCGTCACAAGTTCTAAGCGGACGGTTCGCGGTAGGGAACATCTGTGTTGATGGAAAGCGCCCTACGGGGCGCTTTTTCTTTTGCGGCGCGAAATCAGTCGAGCAACGCCGGATCGAACGCGAGGCCTTCGAGACTGCATGCGATATCGAATAGCTGGGTCAGCTCAATTCCGCTTTGCCGTTTCGGCAACGATATCTGCCAAATATTGTAATTGTCTATAAATATCGTCCACCCCAACATCGGGTCACACGCTTCGATCTCGCGCCCGCGCCGCTCACGCGACACTGCCGGCGCGCCTCCCAATGCCGCCAGAGGATTTCGTCATGAGCATGGACTCCGTCACCACCGCCGACGCGCTCGCGCGGCACACTTCGCGCTCGAGCGTATCGCGGCTGATTCTCGCGACCTCGATCGGCAACGCACTGGAGTTCTACGATCTGGTCGTGTACGGCTACTTCGCGGCCGTGCTGTCGCGCACGTTTTTTCCGGTGCACGACCGCACCGTATCGCTGCTGCTCACGCTCGGCACCTTCGCGCTGTCGTATCTCGCGCGACCGATCGGCGCGCTCGCGCTCGGCTCGTTCAGCGATCGCAAAGGCCGCAAGGCATCGTTGACGCTATCGATTGCGATGATGACGCTCGGCACCAGCATGATCGCGTTGATGCCGTCGTATGCGGCGATCGGCGTGCTCGCGCCGATCGGCGTATTCGCGTCGCGGCTGTTGCAGGGATTCTCGGCGGGCGGCGAGTTCGGCAGTTCGACCGCGTTTCTGATCGAACATGCGCCGGAGCGCAAAGGCTTCATGGCGAGCTGGCAGTTCTCGAGCCAGGGCGCGAGCACGGTGCTGGCGTCGCTGTTCGGCGCGGTGTTGACGAGCACGCTGACGACCACGCAACTCGAAGGCTGGGGCTGGCGCATTCCGTTCCTGTTCGGCATGCTGATCGGTCCGGTCGGACTCTACATTCGCCGCCGCATCGACGAAACGCCGGAGTTCGAGCGCGCGGAAAAATCCGCCGCGCCGGTGCGAGAACTGCTCGCGACGCAAAAGGAACGGGTGCTCGTGTCGATCGGCGTGCTCGTGCTGACCACCACGGCCAACTACATGCTGCTCTACATGCCGACCTACGCGGCGCGGCAGCTCGGACTCGCACCGTCGTCGGGCTTCATCGCGACGCTCGCGGCCGGTCTGATCATGATGATGCTCACGCCGCTCGTCGGTCATCTGTCCGACAAGGTAGGCCGCGTGCGCATCATGCTCGGCGCCGGCGTGCTGTTCTTCGCGACCGTGTATCCCGCCTTCGTGCTGATGAACGCGCGCCCGTCGCTCGGCTCGTTGCTTGCCGCGGTCACGTGGGTCGCGTTGCTGAAGGCGACCTACTTCGCGCCGATTCCGGCCTTGATGTCCGAGTTGTTCCCGACCCGCACGCGCACGACCGGCATGGCGTTCGGCTACAACATCGGCACCACCGTGTTCGGGGGCTTCACGCCGCTCGCCGTTGCCGCGCTGATCGCGGCGACCGGCAATAATCTCGCGCCCGGACTCTATCTGATGCTCGCGGCCGTGCTCAGCCTTTTCACCGTGATGTGGGCACGCGTGCGACTGCACGCACGCTGAGTCTCTGCCTCGCGGGCTTCGTTGAACCGACAGGAACTTATCCATGCAAGACCGTTTGCAGCAAGCCGTGCAGTTCGCGGTGAATCATGAATCGCTTTGGGACCGCCATGTGGGTGGCGCATGGGGTGTGCACGTCAACGACCCGCCGCCGTGGAACAGGCTGCTCGGTCCCGTGCATGATCGCGGGCCGGTGTCGGGCGCGATCGCCGTCGACGGCCGCGTGCTGACGAGCTGGGGCGAACCGGATCGCGCCGACCTGACCTTCAGTGTCGCGAAGATGTACCTCGCGCTGCTGGCCGGCGTCGCTCACGATCGCGGCCTGTTGCCCGAGCTCGACGAACCGGTGCGCGTGCGCGTACCCGACATCGGCTTCGACGACGAACACAACGCGCCGATCAGCTGGGCGCATCTACTGCAGCAAACGAGCGAATGGCGCGGCACGTACTTCGGTTTGTCGGATCAGGCGGATCACTACCGTGCGGTCAATTTCGCCGCGCCGCCCGATGGCAAAAAAGGCGATCTGCGTCCGCCGCAACGGCCGGGCACGTACTGGGAATACAACGACGTCCGCATCAACCAGTTTTCGCTCGCGCTGCTGCATCTGTTCCGTCAGCCGCTGCCCGAGGTGTTTCGCGAAGCGATCATGCGGCCTTCGGGCGCGAGCGAAAACTGGCAATGGGTCGGCTACGACAATGCGTGGGTCGAAATCGACGGGCGACGCATGCAGTCGGTGCCGGGCGGCACGCACTGGGGCGGCGGCATGTCGGTCAGCGCGAACGATCAGTTGAAGGTCGCACAGATGCTGCTCAACGACGGCGTAGCGAACGGCCAGCGCGTGCTGTCGTCCGAATGGATCGCGCGCATGCGCACGCCGTGCGCGATCGCGCCGTTCTATGGCTACCTCGTGTGGCTCAACACCGGGCGCAAGGTGTTCCCGAACGTGCCGGAGTCGAGCTATTTCGGTGTCGGCGCAGGCAGTTCGTTCACGTGGGTCGAACCGGAGCGGCGCATGACCGTGGTCGTGCGCTGGCTGAATCCGGCCGCGGCGAACGAGTTCTTCGGACTCGTGCTCGACGCGGTCGACAACCTCGGCCAATAGCCATTAGCGGCGCACCTTCCAAGGCAGCTGCGCCGCGAAAGCCAACGACAGGTCATAAAAAAATGCGGGCGATGCACGAATGCATCGCCCGCACGGTCATGGGCCGAGCCGTTGCCGTTGCAACGGCGCGTCAGTGCGAATGCCGCGGCACCGCGGAACCTCGACACCCCACGAGGAAGTCGAGGTCGCAACCCTCATCGGCCTGCAGCACGTGATCGATATACAGGCGCCGGTAGCCGCCACCTTCCGGCGGCTGGGGCGGCACATGCTGCGCGAGACGGCGCTCGAGTTCCGCGTCGCTGACATCGAGGTGCAGCGTGCCCGCGTCGCAATCGAGCTCGATCCAGTCGCCGTCCTGCACCGCGGCGAGCGGGCCGCCGGCCGCCGCTTCCGGCGTCACGTGCAGCACCACGGTGCCGTAGGCGGTGCCGCTCATGCGCGCATCGGAAATGCGCACCATGTCCTTCACGCCCTGCCTCAGCAGCTTCGGCGGCAGGCCCATGTTGCCGACTTCGGCCATGCCCGGATAACCCTTCGGCCCGCAGTTCTTCATCACCAGCACCGAATTCGCGTCGACGTCGAGTGTCTCGTCGACGATGCGCGCCTTGTAGTGCTCCAGGTTCTCGAACACAACCGCGCGTCCGCGATGCTTGAGCAACTCGGGTGTCGCCGCCGACGGCTTCAGCACCGCGCCGCGCGGCGCGAGATTGCCGCGCAGCACGCGGATGCCGCCATCGGCGACGAGCGGCTTGTCGAGCGGACGGATCACTTCGTCGTTGGTGTTGGGTGCATCCTTCACGTTGTCCCACAGCGACTTGCCGTTGACCGTCAACGCGTCCGGATGCGGCAGCAGGTTCGCTTCGCCGAGCCGGCGCAGCACGGCCGGCAGGCCGCCCGCGTAATAAAACTCTTCCATCAGGAAACGGCCCGACGGCATCAGGTCGACGATCGTCGGCGTGTCGCGGCCGATGCGCACCCAGTCGTCGAGATCAAGATCGATACCGATGCGCCCCGCGATCGCCTTCAGATGAATCACCGCGTTGGTCGAGCCGCCGATCGCCGCATTGACGCGAATCGCGTTGACGAACGCCTCGCGCGTGAGGATCTTCGACAGCTTCAGGTCTTCGAGCGCCATTTCGACGATCCGGATTCCCGACATATGCGCAAGCACGTAGCGGCGCGAGTCGACCGCGGGAATCGCCGCGTTGTGCGGCAGCGACGTGCCGAGCGCCTCGGCCATGCAGGCCATCGTCGACGCGGTGCCCATCGTGTTGCAGGTGCCCGCCGAGCGCGACATGCCCGCCTCGGCCGACAGGAACTGATGCAGATCGATCTCGCCGGCCTTCAGCGATTCGTGCAGCTGCCACACCGCGGTGCCAGAGCCGATGTTCTTGCCGTCGAGCTTGCCGTTCAGCATCGGGCCGCCGGTCACGACGATCGCCGGCACGTCGCAGCTCGCCGCGCCCATCAGCAGCGCGGGGGTCGTCTTGTCGCAGCCGGTCAGCAGCACGACCGCGTCGATCGGATTGCCGCGGATCGCCTCCTCGACATCCATCGCCGCGAGATTGCGCGTGAGCATCGCGGTCGGACGCAGATTCGATTCGCCGTTGGAAAACACCGGGAACTCGACCGGGAAGCCGCCCGCTTCATAGACGCCGCGCTTCACGTGCTCGGCAAGCTTGCGAAAGTGCGCGTTGCACGGCGTCAGCTCGGACCACGTGTTGCAGATACCGATCACGGGACGCCCGTCGAACTCATGATCGGGAATGCCCTGATTCTTCATCCAGCTTCGATACATGAAGCCGTTCTTGTCAGCCGTGCCGAACCACTCGGCCGAGCGCAATTTCCGCTTTTTTTCCGACATACTAGGTCCTTGATGCATGTGCCGGGACCCTCACCGGCCAATTTGACGGAAGCGGCCCGCCCGGCGCTACGGCGCAAGGTTGCCGCTCAGTGTCCAGGGATGGTGCAGTGTACGGAGCGAGTTGATATCTTTCCAATTATATTTTGGGTCCTATCGATATCAGTTCTGGTATCGATCCGCCGGGGGTGGCGGCGCAGCGGGGCTGGCGAGCAGACTGCGCCGGCCTCAGGCGTCGCCGGACGCCTGCTTACGGCGGGCTTTCGGTAGTGCGCCGCGCGTGTTCGTCTTCAGATGATTCTGGTTATAGTCGATCGCGGCGCAAATCAGCGCTTTCAGTGCGCGCTCGTCGACCTCGTCGCTTTCGAAGAAGTCGATAGCGCGCCGCGCGTTGCCTTCGAGGCCTGCGTTGAACAAGCCGTCCGGGTCGGCCAGGCCCGCCCCATGCGCGAAGGTGAGCTTGACCTTACCCTTGTGCGCGTTGGCGACCGCAATCATGCCGTCGCGCGACCAGACCGGACTACCCATCCACTTGAATTCCTCGACGATCGCCGGGTCCGCCGCGAGCACGCATTGACGGATGCGAGCGAAGGTCGCGCCGCGCCAGTCGGTGAGTCCTGCGATCAGTTCGTCGATACGTTCGGATGCGTTCATTGGAGTGAGGTCAAAACGGCAGGATGCCGTAACAATTGGCCATTGTAATCTCCGGTCGTGTTCGCGGTTGGCCCGCACGCGTATTGACTTCGATAAGCTCGCGGCCGGCCATTGCGCAGAAAAAGTCGCGTCGTCGCTCGCAATGTCCAAGCCGGGGCGCTTCTGGAACCACCTCGCTCCGCTACATTGCGGCGCGCCCCTCGCCAACGCCAAAACCCAGGACGATCTGCACGGCTTCGATGCGCGAACTCACGTTGAGCTTTTCGAAGATGTTCTTCAGATGCCATTTGACGGTCTCGGGCGCCAGTTTCAACGATCGCCCGATTTCCTTGTTGGAAAGTCCGAGCGCAACGCAGTTGAGGATCTCCAGCTCCCTGACACTCAGGATATCTGATGATGTTGTCATGACCCTGACAGACCTCGGGGGAACGGATTGGGAACCATCGCGTGCGTCGAACGCCGCGAGCAATCTGCCGGCATAGGCCATTTCCGCGGTCACGATGCTGCCCGATCCTCGGCAAAACCGTTGCAATAGTGCGCGCACGGGCTGCCCTTCATCGACGAAGCTGTTGACGATGCCGATCGCACCCCCAATGCTCAGCGCGCGGCCGAGTATAGCGAGCGCCCTGTCGGTTTCCCCGCATTGTTCAAGCGCACAGGCAAGCAGAAGCGAAACGAGCGCCTCGGAACCACGCCAGCCCATTGCGGCGACCGTATCGAGCGAGCGCTCGAGAAGCACGACAGCTTTGGCAGCGAGGCCTTCGGCCATCTGAACCCGGGCCTGCAGGATGCAATAGTTCGTCCAGCTCTCGATAGCCGATCCTTTCCGCCCTTCACATAGCGCTGGGACGCTCCCGCTCAGCTCGTCGGCGATTCGCTTCGCTTGCGCCAGGTTGCCGGCTTCGATCAGCAATCGCACCGCTTCGGCATCGCAGGTAAGCTTCAGACGCAACCATTGCCGGGTCAACGCGACCTGACGGCCGTCTTCGAGAACGGCCAGCGCCGAACCCGTCTCCCCGTCACGCCACAGCAGGCGTGCCGCGGCAAGTATGTGCCGCACCAGCGCACCCATCGGAGCGCTCTCCAATACTATGTTCGTGCGGCCGGCAACCATCTCCCGCGCTTTCGGCAGTTCATTGCACTCGTAGCAGATGTATGCAACACAACCGGCGATGCCCGCCACGCCAGCCGCCGAAGCCCCCAGAGCACGCTCGGCGCGCCGCAACGTCGCTTCGAACGTTCGTCTCGCCTCGGCCAGCTCGCCATGCATCAGCGCGGCGATACCATACATCGCGTCTCGCAGCAGGTCCGAGTGGTGCGGCTCGGGATTGGCTTCCGTGCGGTCTTTGACGAGGTCCCATATACGAAGGATCTGGTCGAATCTGCCCCGATAGATCAACCCGAAGAATTGCACTGTTTGCGAGTAATGCTTGACCCACGGTGCAACTGCCACACCGCACGCGTCCACCGCGCATCCCAGTTCAAGCGCACGCTCGCTGTCGTCACCGATACCGGCGACCAGTGCAGCAACCACGTTGACCTCGGCCAGCATCGCTTCGTCGATCACGCCACCATCCGCGTGATGCTTCCGGTTGAATTCGTCGACAATCGTGCCGATTTCCTTCGACGCTCGGATGATCTGAAGCGAGAACGCAAGCGCCCATGCTTTGGCAAGGCGCAAACGCAACCGTCCACGAACGGCATCGGGCGGAAGCTTGTTGATCCAACCGAGCAGCGCGTAGGGGTCGCCGCGCTCCAGCATGTCTATTGCGCAGTTCTCCGCCCACTGCGTCGCCAGTTCGAAATCGCCGGCGGCCAGAGCATGACGGACCGCCTCGGGCCACAGACGTTGCGCCGCAAACCATTGGCATGCGCGACGATGCAGCACCGGAATCTGTTGCGGCATCTGGCGCAGGAGACGCCGTCGCAGCGCATCGGATAGCACTGCGTGATAGCGAAACCAGTCTTGCCTTTCGTCCAGTGCTCGGATGAAGACGTTGTGCCGTTCAAGCCAGTCGAGCTTTTCTCCGCTTTCGCCGTCTTCATCCCCCATGATCGCATCGCATACACCGGGACTGAGCCGCTCGAGAATCGATGTGTGCAGCAGGAACGTCAGCATAGGCGGCGGCAAATGCGTGAGGACCGTATCGTTCAGGTAGCGGTCGATTCCTGAACCCGGGCCCGCCAGATTGTCGGCGAGCCTGGACGCGTCACGCATCTGACCTAACGCAAGCGAGGCCAGCTGGAGACCCGCGACCCATCCTTCGGTCGTTTCGTTCAACAGCTCGATGTGGCTTCGTTCGAGCCGCACAGTACCTGTCCGGTCAAAAAACGACTGTGCATCGTCGATCGAAAAGCGCAGATCCTCGGCGTCGATTCGCATCAGCTTCTCCGGCGTTCGAAGTTGCCCGAGCGTCAACGCGGGTTCGGCGCGCGCGCCAAGCATGACGTGCATGTTCTCAGGCGCATAGCGCAGCAGACGAGAGATCACCGCCAGCACCGGTTTCGCGGTCACACGATCGACGTCATCGAGTACGAGGAAAACGCAGCGGCCGCATCCGGCAATGCCATTCAACAGCACCGAAATAACTGTTCTGATCGGCGTCAGTGAATCGAGTTTCAGCAATTGCTGCGCTTGCCACGCGATGTCCTCCGCCACGCGGGACAGCGCCGCCACCAGATAGGCGACGAACAGTTGCGGGTCATCGTCTTCTCCGTCGAGGCTGAGCCACGCGACCGGGTGCTTTTCCTCCGACAGCGCTTCGCTCCATCCGGTCAGCAACGTGGTCTTGCCAAAGCCCGCCGGCGCCGTCACGACGACGACGCTGCCTGGTCGTCGCTCATCGAGCCTGTTGAGTAAAGCAAGCCGTTGCACGCAGCCGGACGGAATACGCGGCGCGATCATTTTGGTCTGGATCAATGACACGCTCCACTCGCGATCGGCACTGTTTGAAGATGCTTCCATGACTATTCCCCATCCCGCCGAACCGCCGCCCCAAAGGACGTCTCCATTGTCTGCACGGGGGACGTTTTATGTATACGTTGAATTGCTTTAGTACTAAACACGAATTGCTCGCTATCTTAATATCCAGGAACACCCAATCCGCGTAAATCGTAGAAACGATTCGCGAAGTTGCTACGGCGCGACATCGCGTCTGACGGCGAAGGTCACCGTGCCCACGTGCATGGAAAATTGACGACAGCACCGAAGTGCAAGCGACAGCCCTGTGGTGGCGCCAATCGCAACGGAAGCGGGCAACAGAAGTGGATCGGGAAATGAAAGCGGAGTAATCGCGAATGACGTCGACTTTTAAAAAGTTCACATCGCGCTATTGGCCTTCTGATACCTTCGGGCCTGCATCAAACGCCTCGCCACCTACTCATGATTCGACGACTGCACGCACGATATGACTGGACCATGAGCGCTCCATTCTCTAGAACCATTCCTTGCTAGCGTTGAAATCACTTGAGCAGTATCTGACGGTATGCATTGCTGATGCCGCATATCGTTTGGCACACGTATAAATTGAATGTCAGATATTGAAAAGTAGCTGATGCTGACGATAGTCTCCCATACGCGTATCGGAAGCGCTGTGCCATTAGCATGACCACGCCACTGCCCACCTGTGTCCGCATATGTGGGAGCAGTTATCCTCCGGGATTCTTCGTTGTGCGCAACGCGACGCGCTTTATACAGCAGTCCAGACACTTTGCTGGGAACCGCGACGCATTGAGCAGAATGCCGTCTTTGCTCTCACACTGAAGGAACCTTGCACGGACGTCGTGACGGCTGAGCCATCCGCATCTCGCCATTCGCAAGCGCGTCGGCGTGCATTCGCCGGACCTGCGTTTCTGATTGGTGGGGTCGCCGTCTGCGCGTGGATCGCGCTGGGTCATCCTCCGCTACGTGAATCCTGGTTTCAGGCTGATGTCGTCTCTGACCCGGCCAGGCAGCGAGCGGTGGCGCCCCGCAAACTCCTCAGCCAGTGCAAAGTCCCGCAGCCGCGCAGCACGGCGCTACCCGTGGCGATTGAAACGCATCGCATGCCTGCGCGGGTCAGCGCCGCACACATGGCTACCGTCGGATTCGATGGGCGGGCAAACCCGCCTCGAGGCCGCGCATCGGCCGCACGCGCGTGATCGCGCCGCGGATCGACACCGGTGGGCACTACCGTCGATGAGCGGCGCTAACCAGGATGCGTCGTTTGGACATTGGCCCGACGAACGACCCGCCACAGCGGTGACACGAGGATTGACAGCCGCCACCAACCCGGATTCAACCGACTGGATGAACCATATCGTGCAGCGCCGAATCACAGACGTAGCCGAACAGCTTTCCGGGTCCAGGTAGCGTTGCCAGGCCCGTGCTCTCAGAGCGTTCCGTCGCATAACGAGCTGATGGCGCGCGTCGCGCGCAGAGTCCGCGACAGCCCGCCGATGCAGGGCCGGCTTCAGACCAGACGCAAGGAAACGCGCCCTGCTCCGATCCGAAGTCCTGGCCGATGCTGCTCTAGCAGGCCGTTGGCAGGAGCCAGGGGTTGGGTTCAGCACGCTCTTCCGACGCCTCACAGACCAGCGTTTCGCTTGCCACGCTATGCACGACAACCTCGTCCAGACGGTATCCGTGCGTATAGACGGTGCTCAGGCGCACGCCGTTCTCCGAGTGCAAAGACAGCTTTCGCCGCAACCGATAAATATGGGTGTCGATCGTGCGGGACATACTATCGAGTTCGCGTCCCCAGGCAAGCTTCGCCAATAGGTCCCTGGAAACCACGCGCCCGATATTGGCGAAGAGAAACGCGGCGACGTCGAATTCCTTCGCCGTCAACTCTATTGTCTTGCCGTGAAGAGAGACGTTGCGGCGCTCCACATCGAAGACGTAGGGCCCCACGGCTATCAGGTTATCGACCTTTTCCTTGCGGTAGGTGCGACGCAATAAGGCGCTGACTCTGGCAACCAGTTCGATCGCGCGGAACGGTTTCACAACGTATTCGTCGGCGCCCGCATCGAGCGCACGCGCAACGTCGACCTCCAGCACTCTGCTCGTCAGGAACAGCACGGCGACATCCCGACCGATATTACCGCGTATCCAGTGCAGGACTTCTAGTCCGGTCATTCCGGGTAATTTCCAGTCGAGCACCACGAGATCGACTTGATTGATCTTAAGGAAGCGCACGGCATTTTCGCCAGAATCCGCCCGGCTTATTCTGTGCCCCGATTGCTGCAATGCTTTTTCAACAGCCGAAGCTTGCGCAAGATCGTCTTCCACCAACAGGATCTTCATGTGTCACCTCTTTCTTTCGAGCCGACAGACCTGCGGATCGAGCATCCAGCGGAACGAACCGGAGTGCGCGATCTGGACCACCCCATCGGGATGGCCGAGTCGAGTAGGCACGAACCCCCTCACGGGACAGACATCCGGCGATTGTTCAGGGTTGCGCCCCCAACAAACGCCGTCGTTCCGCATAAACTTTGTGAACTTCTGAAATTCAGGATAACCGGTGTGCATCGGCAACATAGCCCCCCATATGGGGGGCGGGAGATCTGTTCGGCGGGTTGCAGGCCATCCGTCTCCCCAACCATGTGAAGATCACAACCGAGGCCAACGTAGTGCTTTCGAAACGAGATCAAAATATCGGGCAGCGATGCACATCGGTCAGCGAAGCGGGCGAGTCATCAGTTCGTCAAGCAGCGCGGCGTAGGTTGCGACCAACTGCGCGTTGTTCGGCAAATATCGTTCGATTAATGCCCGTTGCCGCTCCCGATACGACGACGCCTGCGCATCGTGTGTGTCGATGGCCTCGATGACGCGTCGCGCGCCCTCGGTGGCGTCGTTATCGCGATAGTAGTAGCCAAGATCGTCACAGAGCGACGCGTTGTGTATCAGCGGGTAGCCTTGCCAGCACACTTCCAGGTAGAAGTAATTAAGCGGATTTTCCATCTGGTGCGAGACGACGATGTCCGTATTGCCGGCGAGGAATGCTGGTGTGTCGTAACGCCCGAGAAACACGGCCTTGTGTTCCTTTACGATATCCAACTGATTGAGCAACGTGATGAATTCGAGGCTTTCCGTCGCGATCGCCTCCGCATTGGTCACCTGCAGAATAGCGATGCTCTCGGGCCGCTCGCGATAAGCAAGCTCAGCGATCAACGCGGGATACAGGCAGAACTTCACGACGTTGATGTTCGGCTCCATCACGCTCAGACGCTTCGCGCCAGACCGCGGCTGGTATTCTCCGGCATGTTCGATGCCGGCGACGCGTTCATCGAGAAACATGGGACTCCATACGAACGGCACGACGCGTGCGGTCTGACGCCGCAATACCTCGAAGTAGGACTGGCTGATATGCGCAACCTGTGGAATGAGCCAGATGTCGTCGTAACGCTGATTGACGAACAGGTTTTCACCCCACAGCCGCCTGCGAAAAAGCACCGACTCCATCGCGTGAATGTATTCGAACCCGCAGCAATAGGAGACGAGGCGCGCGCCGCGCTGCTTCAGGTAATCGGTCTGCGCGCCGTCGATCTGCCCTCCGAGTTCGATCAGCACATCCACCGAGTCTTTCGCGGCTTCGAAGCCGACCGTCGGATAGCGGGCGAGATCCCACGGCAACGCCGGCGTAACCGGCACCGCCGTCGTATTGACCAGCACCACACCGGCCACCTGCGGGCAATGCCGCAACGCCTCGGCGAGGAATACTGCGTTCTGTTTGATGCCGTTGTTCCACAACGCCTCGCCCGTGTGATGCAGGCCGATCGTGATGCCGATGCGCAGTGCGCTCATTTCGCGCCGGCGCGCACGGCGCTCTCCGCGCCCTGGGCTTGGGCTTGGGTCAGACGCGGCGTATATCCGGTCAAGTGCCATTGCCCGTCGGCTCCCAACTGGAAGCTCAACAGTTCGAAAGCCGTGTGGCCATTGGCAAGTGTCGATGTGGAGTCCACGTTCGCATAAAGACCATCGGGCATTCCGGCGACGCCAATGGACTGGATGCGCGTGACCGACGACCAGCCACGCCGTGTCACCGCTCCAAGCGCGCGACGAGCGTCGCTCATTGTCTTGACGAACTGGTCCTGCGGAATTTTCCCCTTGATGAATGGCGCCGCATCCTGCCAGACCTCGGCGTACCTGTTCGAGTCGAACTGCTGAAAGATACGCTCGGCATCGTTCAGCAGCTCGTCGGCCGAGTTACCTTGTGCGGCTGCGGCCAGCGTGGCCGACATGGTCAGTGCGCAGACGGCCGCCAGCTTGAAGATCATGGTGACGTGTTTCAAATGATGCTCCCCGTGTATGAATATGTACTCGTATAAAGAAATAGCGATGTGGATAGTCCTCGCAAGCAGGGACGTGTTTCGGCCCGCTCACTCTCGTTCATAAAGCGCAGCCAACGCATCGCTGTATATCCGCACGTTGTCATCGTGCTCGGGATCGAGCCCGC
Organism: Paraburkholderia sp. HC6.4b; assembly: GCF_014200875.1. Classification (NCBI taxonomy): domain Bacteria; kingdom Pseudomonadati; phylum Pseudomonadota; class Betaproteobacteria; order Burkholderiales; family Burkholderiaceae; genus Paraburkholderia; species Paraburkholderia sp. HC6.4b. The sequence continues at coordinate 217,393 of NZ_JACHDC010000007.1, read as the reverse complement.
GCAGGAATGCGTTCGCCGTGCGCCGGTAGGCGTCAACATACGTATCGTGCCCGGCGAACGCCCGCTGCAATGCCCGGCCACCCTCCTCGCAATCGAAGCCGTGATAGCGATATCCGCAATCACCAATCAGGTGCGAGTTATGAATCAGCGGATAGCCACCGTACAGCGCCTCGTAGTAGACATAGTTCTGCGCGTTTTCCCAGTGATGACTCACGACGACATCAACATGCTCCGAGACCACGCGACAAAATGGAAAGCGCCCTTCGAACGAACTCAGGCCATGCTTCACGATATCGAGGCTGCGGACGAAACCGTTGAAGCTCACGTGCTCTTTCATATGGAACGTGTTGTACGCCCACACTTTTTCGATCATGTCCGGATTCGCACGATGCGCCGCTTCGCAGGTCAGCAGCGGAATGAAGCTCGTCTTCACCATGCAGATGTTGGGCTCGAACAGACCGGCCCGCCAACGGCGACGTCCCGGCTGGTAGCCGAAGCTGAGCCCCTCCGGTAGACGCGCCGCTTCGCGCTCCAGCATGACGGGACTCCACAGATGCGGCATCACGCGCACTGGACAGCGGAACGTACTGGCGTAATACGGCACACAAGTGTTCTCGTACTCAGGCAGCGTCCAGACCTCGTGATACGGCGCGGCCGTGAATAACAATCCATGCGACTTGTCGAAGATCATGCGCTCGATATCGATCACATAATCATTGCCCACTCGCATCGACACGATCTTGCCGCCGCGCTCGCGAAATGCCACGACCCACTCGCGCGCAAGTTGCGCGCTCATTTCGATCATCACGTCGAGCGTCGCGGCCGCTTCGTCCATATCAATCAGCGGCACCGGCGAATCAGCCAGAAAATTTCGCGCGTCCTCGGGACTGCCGTCGCCTCCTCCCGCCACGAGATACGTGGCTTCGACTAGCGGCGAGCGCATCAGCAGCATCACCAGAAAAATGCAGTTCTGGTAGATGCCGTTTTCCCAGACCGACTGCTCGCCCTTGCGCACGAAGATCGACACGCCCACGCGTAAGTTTCGGGGGACCGAATGGGGATTGGGTTGGACACTCATGGGCGGCTCGCGGAATTGGCAAATTTCGTGTTACGGCACAGGTGCAGGAGCCGGGCCGCATAGGCGTCGAGATTGTGCTGGTTGAACGGATCGACTTCGGCGAACACGCGTTGCGAGCGGGCGCGGTAGTCGTCGATACCGCTTGCATGTGCAACGGCCGCGCGCTGCAATTGCGCGGCGCCATCGCGCGCGTCGAAGCCGTGGTAGTAGTAACCTGCTTCGCGCAGCCACGGCGAGTTGTGAATCAGCGGATAGTCGCCATAAAGCGCGTCGAGATAGCTGTAGTTCTGTTCGTTCTGCCATTGATGCGACACGATCGCATCGGCATGCTGCACCATGAAGCCGACAATGTCGTGCCGGCCATGAAACGTGGCTTTGTGCTGACGCACGAGGTCCAGCGAGTTGGCCAGATAAAGCATCGTAGGATGGTCTTTCATGTGCAACGTATTGAGCACGTGCATCGCTTCCACCGCGCCGGCATCCGCACGGTACGCCTCGTCGCACACCAGCATCGAAATGGTCGAGGCCTTCACGACCGAAATGTTCGGCTCGAAAATCGCCACGCGCAGGCCGCGTCGTGCGCTGGCGGCGAGAACATCGCCCGCGTTGCCGGTAGCATCGCGCGCGTCGAAACCGTAACGAAGGCCGAGTTCCTCGACCTCTCTCACACGTTGCCGAATGAACTGCGGATGCCAGATGAACGGCACCTCATGCAAGTCGCAGCGGTTCAGCAGGCGCATCATCGGCGCGTACGCTGCGTCTTTCGGCAAATACCAGATTTCGTCGCAACGCTCGGGCCGCGGCGAGTATGAGGGCTTTGAGAAGATCGCCGGCTCGACGAGATTGACATACGGCTGACCGCAGCAGTGAAACACCACTTTCTTGCCACGCGCACGTATTAGATCGAGCCATTCGATATCGAGTGCGCCTCCCATTTCGATGACCACGTCCACTTCGTCGGTGGCCTCGCGCACCCTCGTCAGCCTGAGATTGCGTGCGGCCAGATCGATTTGCGGCGGCATCGCATTTTGGTCGCCGACATCGATCAGCAGCACCGATTCCACAAAGGGCAAGCGCTGAAACAGTTCGGCAAGAAAGAAGACATTCTGGCCAAGGCCGTTCTCCCAGATGCTCTGCCCACTACGACTAATAACGGAAATTCCGATTCGCACGATTCAGTTCTCTACGCAATGTCATAAACCCTCGCTCGTCGCCAGGGTTTGCAGCTTGATTCGCCATACTGGCGAAAATGATTCGAGGCCACATCGCCTCGATGGATATTGGCATGCTCACGAAGCCACCGTGGGTTGTGCATACTGCTCCAACGCCACCGCGATCCGCCCTATGACCTCGGCCCAATCCCCGGGCGTCGCTTGCCGGTAGATACGCATTACGTGCGGATACCAAGGGGAATCGGTCCTGCCGTGCATCCAGCGCCAGTCCGTCCACGGCTTGTGCAGCAGGAGCCAACACGGCTTGCCGAGCGCCCCCGCGAGGTGTGCGACCGCGGTGTCGACGGAAATCACGAGATCCAGTTGGCTGACGAGGGCCGCCGTATCGGCGAGATCCGTCAGGTCTGGCGCGGCGCGCACCATCGGCAATTGCTTCGCCAGAGCCGCAGGTTCGTCTTCGCCTTGCCCTTTCTGCAGACTCACGAACGTTACGTCCGGCACCGACCAAAGCGGCGCGAGCGACAGCAGACCAGGTAAAGACCGGTCTGCGTCGTGACTATGTGAAGTCGAGCCCTTCCAGACGAGTCCAACCTTGATCCCGTGTGCGGGCAAGCAAGTACGCCAACGCCGTACCCGATCGGGCAGCGCGCGCAGATACGGCAGACGTGCGGGAATGTTTGCGGTCGTGGTGCCGACATGCAAAGGCAGGCTCATACTCAACGACCAGAAATCGTGCGGTCCGACTTCCTGCATATTGCAGACCGCTTCATCCACGCCTTCGAGCGTCTTCAGGAGTTCCTGCAACGGCTCGGGGCAAAACAAAGTAAGACGGCGCAGGCCTCGCGCCTTCAGGAGCGGCACGTATCGGGCAAACTGGATGGAGTCGCCGAGACCTTGCTCGTGACAGATCACGAGTGAGCGGCCGGCCAGCGGTTCGCCCCGCCACTGCGGATAGCCCGGATCGGGGAGTAAAACGGGAGTCGTCCGATGCATATCGTAGCGAGCCTCCGCATGCTGCCAGCCCTCCGCGTATCGCCCCTGAGCCAGCAGCAGGAGCGCCAGATTCCAGCGGGCATCCGCGAAATCAGGGCACTGCTGCAGCACGCTCCGGTATGTCGCCTCGGCGTCCGCGTAACGATGCTGCTCCCGCAGCGCCGTACCAAGATCGTTCTGCGCGTCGGCGTACGCCGGATCGATGTCGAGCGCGTTTCTGAAGGCCAGTTCGGCCTCGCCGAAACGGCCTGCTCGCAGAAGCAGTAAGCCGAGGTTGTAATGCGCGCGCAAGTAGCTGGGATCGTTGCCGATCGCGCGACGGTATGCGGTCTCGGCCTCGTTGGCGCGCCCCATGTCTTGAAGGAGGACGCCGAGGTTGTTCAGCGCGTCGTTCGACGCAGGGGCGAACGTCAATGCCTGACGAAGCGCGTGCTCCGCCTCGTCCCTGCGCCCCGTCGCCATGAACAGCAGACCGAGGTTGAAGTGGGCCGGTGCATGGTCGTGCTTCAGTTGGATCGCGCGGCGGCATGCTGCCTCTGCAGCCGCGTGCAGTCCCTGCTGGCGTAGCACATCACCCAGGTTGCCGAAGTAAACGGCAGTCGGCGCGATGCCAACTGCCTGCTGCATCAACGCCGCAGCCTCGGGCAACGCGCCTCGTCCGGCGTGAATCAAACCCAGCAAATGCAGCGCATCGGCGTGCCGGGGATCGTACTTGAGCACGCGGCGATAACCTGCTTCGGCTTCCTGAAGATGCCCGCATCGATGTGCCTCGAACGCCGGCAGAAAGATCGCTTCGCACGGCACCATCATGCGCTCGCCTTTTGAGTCAACTGGTGCGTTGCCGTCACGACTAGCGCCGCGAGATCACGCGCGACATGCGTCAGCACCGGTTCCCATTGGCCATAGACCTGTTGCCGGTACAGCCGGATTGACGGATACCACGGGCTATCGTTACGTTCGATCATCCAGGTCCAGTGCGGTCTGACGTCGAGCAAGACCCACGCGCGCACGCCTAAAGCGCCGGCCAGATGTGCGACCGACGTACACACGGTGATCACCAGATCCAGGCTGTGCAGCAAGGCCGCCGTGTCATCGAACGACCCCAGTTCGCCAGTTGGGTCGGACACACTCATCCCGGCCTCGCGCATCGCTTTCGTCTCACTGCCGGCGCCGATCTGCAGGCTGACAAAATCGACACCCCGCACGGCGCCGAGCGCGCTCGCAAGGACGCGCGGCTCGACTGAGCGCAACGGATTGCGCTGATGCGTGCGACCGCCGCTCCAGACCAGCCCGACCTTGAGTCGGCCCGTGTCCGACTCGTGCCGCGAACGCCAGGCACCGACCTTCGCGTGATCCGTCTTGAGATAGGACGTCCCGGCGAAAAGCTGGTCCGGCGTCACACCGAGCGCAAACGGCAGGCTCCCGAGCGGCAAGTGGTAATCGATCGCAGTCTCGGGAAGCGGCTGCTCGCTCGGGATGACCGCTTCCACCTCATCGCCAAGGCTGCGCTGCATGAGCGTCAGGAGGCTCGCATAGCAAATGAAGATGAGCTTGCCCCCCGCCTGTCTGACATTCCGGGCAACGAGCGGCAGGCACCGTGCGAATTGCAGAACATCGCCGTTGCCCTGTTCACTCCACACGGCAACGCTCTTGCCGGACAGAGATTGCCCTGTCCATCGCGGCATCGGTAAATTAGGCCAGTTGCCGTTCAATTCAGGGGAGCCGTCCCATCGCGCTTCATGGTTCAACCAGCCCGCCGCATAGTCGCCACGCAGCAATTGCAACATCGCGAGCGACCAGACGTAAGACATATTGGCCGGCTCAAGCTCTACCGCGCGTTGCGCAAAATGCAGCGCCATGTCCCATTGCTGCAATTCACTGAATACATTCGCGCAGCACTGCAGCGCAACGGGATAGTTAGGTGCGAGCGAACAGGCACGCTCTGCTGCCACCTGGGCTGCTGTCGGATCGCCCCGTTTCAGTAGCATCGTCGCGAGATTGGTCCAGGCCAACGCATTGCCGGGATCATCACGGAGAACATCCCTGAGCAGCGATTGCACCTCGTGGTAATTTTCCGTCGCAATGTACGCGGCCGCCATATTGTTGCGCAGCATTGGCAACGCGTGATCGAGCCGCATCGCACGCTCGTAAGCGTCGAGCGCCTGATCATGCCGCTTGCCGAGCTGGTACGCGAGGCCAAGCGAGAACCAGCCTGAAGCGCTCCCAGGCATGCGTTCGCAATACGTTGCCGCGACGCGTTGTGCCACATCGAACCGGCATAGACCGCACAGGAGATCGATCCAGTCCAGTACCCATTGCTCGCCTTCTGTACCTTTGCGGTACGCTCGCTCGAACCACCCATCGGCCACTTCGCGCTCGCCAAGATCTCGCGCGACATACGCAAGCTCTGTCACCACGCGGGTGTCGTCCAAAGCGCCCTGCAATGTACGATCCAGCAATGCACGGGCTTCCGTGTGGCGTCCTCGCAGACGCAAAAGCCGCCCAGCCGCCGCCACTATGCCCGGATCGCCGGGGCGCGAAGCACCGTGAGCCTCCAGCAAACGCCAGGCGCCAACGAGATCCCCCTCGGCCATCAATTCATCAATACGTTCGGAGTACGACGCCATCGCGCTGCTCATTGTGCACAATCCCTCCAAAACGGCCCGACTCCGGCGCTCCAGGCCCACGGGCGCAGAACGGTCCAACGTGATGCAAGCTCGCCTGCGCTCATCCAAAGCCTCGGCGCTGGAGTCTGCGCATTGTGCTCCTGTTCACGTGCCTCATGCTCCTCCTCATGCGAGGAGGAGACGTGATTGACTGCGTTGCGCGGTCTCCTCGACATCCCCCTACCTCAACTGCGCGATGATAGAAACCGCGGCGACAAGACCCAAAACGAGACCAGTCGCCCGACCCTGCCACGCCCCCGCGCGCGGCCGGGTTTCGGCGAAGAGCGTGCGTCGGGAGCGCTCACATACGCGCCATAGCCAGGGCAAGACAAACAGGATGACAGAAGCCAGCAGTAGAACCAGACATAGCTGCACAACCTCCGGCGTCAGGCCGCCTATGCCGTTCGCGAACCAGTCGAAATAGCCGACGACAGACATCGTCAAGCACGTCACCAGCCCTCCCGCCAGCAGATTGGCTATGAAACGATCGGTGTAATCCGTCACACTCATACGCGCTCCTTCACTCGCGCCATCCGCCTTACCATTGATAGCCAATGCCAGCTCCAACCACACTGCCCGATCCGCTGGTACTCGCGCCGCCCTTGATCTTCAGATTGTCGGTAAGGCGTGCCGAGAAGCCGATCGCGACCGCCGAGTAGCCCTTGTAGTTGCCCGAGCCGATCCCGACCGCCAAGGTTTTGCCCGGGTCGACGTCGGGAATCATCGTCAGAGCGGTTGCGCCCGCGATACCGGAGTACGCCTGCCGCGCCAGCGCGTTCACGCCCTGCTGAACGGAGTTCAACTGCGACATGTTGACCGCATCGGTCGGATTCACACCCGGCGCCACGTTCGTAAGGGTCCGCTCGCTGCCCGGCGAGCCGAACGACACCGAATTCGCCTCGTTGGCGATCGAGCCGGAGCCCACCGCCACGGAGTTCGGCGCGGCGGCCACCGCGTTCGAGCCAATCGCCGACGAATTGGAGCCCGTCGCCTGTGCACCCGAACCCACCGCAACGCTATGGGCCGAGCTCGCGGTCGAATTGCCGCCGACCGCCACCGATTCCGTCCCCGTAGCACTCGCCGCACTACCGGTCGAATTCACAGAGACATACTGCGAGGACGTGTTGGCGACTGTCGACTGCGAGGTCTGCGGAAGCTGGGCGCCGAGTGAACCGTTGCCGAGCGAGCTGATTTGCGTTTCGAGCGCAAACAACTGACTGCCGTTGATCGCATCGGTGCTGGTGGCGGAGATCGTGCCCGCGGCTACATTGGTGAGCGCGACCGCCGAGCTCGCACCGACGCCGCCGAGCGTCACGCTGTTATGCGTGGCGCTGTCGTACAACACGGCGTCGTTTGCGACTGAGGCCACCGCCTGCAACTGGCTCACGTTCACTGCATCGGTCGGCGCCGTACCGGCGGCGACGCCGGTCAGCTGACGCGCGCCCGCGGTGCCGGTGAAGTCGACGCTGGTGCCGCCCGTGCTGGCTCCCACCGTGATGACCCCGTTGCCCGGCGCGCCGCCTACCTGCTGCACGAGACCGATCGTGCCTGTGGCGATGCCCGTGGACAGCGCGCTGACGCCGCTCGTTGCCGTACTGACGCTGGTGGACAACAGTGCCACTGTGCTGTTGGTCGTGCTCAGGCCCGTCGACAGGGACGCCACGCCGCTCTGAACCGTGCTGAGGCCCGTCGAGGTCGACGTCGACAGCGAAGAGACACCCGTCGACAGTGAGGAGAGGCCCGTCGACGTGGAAGTCGACAGCGAGCTCATACCCGTGGACAGCGACGAGAAGCCCGTCGACGTGGAAGTCGACAGCGAACCCAGGCCCGTGGACAGTGAAGAGATGCCTGTCGAGGTCGACATCGACAACGACGAGATACCCGTCGACGTGGAAGTCGACAGCGAGCTCATACCCGTGGACAGCGACAAGATACCCGTCGATGCGGAGGTCGACAGCGAACTCATACCCGTGGACAGCGACGAGATACCCGTCGACGTGGAGGTCGACAGCGAGCTCATACCCGTGGACAGCGACGACATACCCGTCGAGGTCGACGTCGACAGTGACGAAATACCTGTCGACGTGGAGGTCGACAGCGAACCCAGGCCTGTGGACAGCGAATCCACACCGCTCTGCACCGTGCTGATCCCCGTCGAGGCTGACGTCGACAGCGAGCTCATACCCGTGGACAGTGAAGAAATGCCGGTCGAGGTCGACGTCGACAACGACGAGATACCCGTCGACGTGGAGGTTGACAGCGAACTCAGGCCCGTGGACAGCGAATTCACGCCGCTCTGCGCCGTGCTGATCCCCGTCGAGGCCGACGTCGACAGCGAGCTCATACCCGTGGACAGTGAAGAGATACCCGTCGATGCGGAGGTCGACAGCGAGCTCACGCCCGTGGACAGCGAATTCACGCCGCTCTGCGCCGTACTGATCCCCGTCGAGGTCGACGTCGACAGCGAAGAAATACCCGTCGACGCAGAGGTCGACAGCGAACTCAGCCCCGTCGACAGCGACGAAATACCCGTCGACGTGGAGGTCGACAGCGAGCTCATACCCGTGGACAGCGAATTCACGCCGCTCTGCGCCGTACTGATCCCCGTCGAGGTCGACGTCGACAGCGAAGAAATACCCGTCGACGCAGAGGTCGACAGCGAACTCAGCCCCGTGGATAGCGAACTCACACCCGTCGAGAGCGACGTGACTGTGCTGTTAGTCGCGCTCAGCCCCGTCGACAGCGACGAAATACCAGTCGACGTGGAGGTCGACAGCGAGCTCATACCCGTGGACAGCGAATTCACGCCGCTCTGTGCCGTGCTGATGCCCGTCGACGTGGAAGTCGACAACGAACCCAGACCCGTGGACAACGAACTCACACCCGTCGAGAGCGACGCGACCGTGCTATTGGTCGTGCTCAGGCCCGTCGACAGCGACGAGATACCCGTCGACGTGGAGGTCGACAGCGAACCCAGGCCTGTGGACAGCGAATCCACACCGCTCTGCACCGTGCTGATCCCCGTCGAGGTCGACGTCGACAGCGAACTCATACCCGTGGACAGCGAGTTCACGCCGCTCTGTGCCGTGCTGATGCCCGTCGACGTGGAAGTCGACAACGAACCCAGACCCGTGGACAACGAACTCACACCCGTCGAGAGCGACGCGACCGTGCTATTGGTCGTGCTCAGGCCTGTCGACAGCGACGAGATACCCGTCGATGCGGAGGTCGACAGCGAGCTCACGCCCGTGGACAGCGAATTCACGCCGCTCTGTGCCGTGCTGATCCCCGTCGAGGCCGACGTCGACAGCGACGAAATACCCGTCGACGTAGAAGTCGACAGCGAGCTCATACCCGTGGACAGCGAGTTCACGCCGCTCTGTGCCGTGCTGATGCCCGTCGACGTGGAAGTCGACAACGAACTCAGGCCCGTGGACAGCGAAGTCACGCCGCTCTGTGCCGTGCTGATCCCCGTCGATGCGGAGGTCGACAGCGACGAGATACCCGTCGACGTGGAGGTCGACAGCGAGCTCACGCCCGTGGACAGCGAAGTCACGCCGCTCTGTGCCGTGCTGATCCCCGTCGAGGCCGACGTCGACAGCGACGAAATACCCGTCGACGTGGAGGTCGACAGCGAGCTCACGCCCGTGGACAGCGAATTCACGCCGCTCTGTGCCGTGCTGATCCCCGTCGAGGTCGACGTCGACAACGACGAGATACCCGTCGACGCAGAGGTCGACAGCGAACTCAGCCCCGTGGACAGCGAACTCACACCCGTCGAGAGCGACGTGACTGTGCTGTTAGTCGCGCTCAGGCCCGTCGACAGCGACGAAATACCCGTCGACGTGGAGGTCGACAGCGAACCCAGACCCGTGGACAGCGAATCCACACCGCTCTGCACCGTGCTGATCCCCGTCGAGGCTGACGTCGACAGCGAGCTCATACCCGTGGACAGTGAAGAGATGCCTGTCGAGGTCGACGTCGACAGCGACGAAATACCCGTCGACGCAGAGGTCGACAGCGAACTCAGCCCCGTGGACAACGAACTCACACCCGTCGAGAGCGACGTGACTGTGCTGTTAGTCGCGCTCAGCCCCGTCGACAGCGACGAGAGGCCCGTCGACGTAGAAGTCGACAGCGAGCTCATACCCGTGGACAGTGAAGAGAGGCCTGTCGTTGTCGACGTCGACAACGACGAAATACCCGTCGACGTGGAGGTCGACAGCGAACTCACGCCCGTGGACAGCGAATTCACGCCGCTCTGCGCCGTGCTGATCCCCGTCGAGGCTGACGTCGACAGCGAAGAGACACCCGTCGACAGCGAAGAGACACCCGTCGACAGTGAGGAGAGCCCCGTCGACGTGGAAGTCGACAGAGAGCTCACGCCTGTGGACAGCGAATCGACACCGCTCTGCACCGTGCTGATGCCCGTCGAGGCCGATGTCGACAGCGAAGAAATCCCCGTCGACGCGGAGGTCGAAAGCGAACTTAGGCCCGTCGACAGCGACGAGATACCCGTTGACGTGGAAGTCGACAGCGAACTCAGCCCCGTAGACAGCGACGTGACCTTGCTATTGGTCGTGCTCAAACCTGTCGACAGCGACGAGATACCGGTCGACGTAGAAGTCGACAGCGAGCTCACGCCTGTAGACAGCGATGAAATACCCGTCGATGTCGAAGTCGACAAAGAGTCGACCGTACTTGCGACCGAATACAACTGGCTGCCGTTTACCGCGTCAGTGCTGCTAGGGCCAATCAGGCCAGCGGCCACATATTGTATGCGTCGCTCAGCCCCCACAGCCCCAACGCTTACGACACCAGCAGCCCCGTCGGCGCCTGCGAACGAGCCATAAGTCGTACCACCGATCTGCTGAGTGCTATACGCGGTGGTCCCAGCCGTGGCAGTCGATGAAGCAGCGGTCGTAGAGGCGTTATTGCCGAGCGCGACCGACCCCATGACACTCGCTGTCGCCTGATATCCAATGGCTGTGGCCTTTGTAGCCTCCGCGTTAGCCGTCACACCAATTGCGGTAGCATCAAGAGCCGAAGCTGTAGATTGCGTACCAATTGCGATGCCATAAGAGCCGGTGTTGGTAACAACGTTGGAAACCCCTATCGCTATACCGTCCACTGCACTGGCGGTGTTTCCATATCCGATCGCAGAAGCGGTGTTCCCACTGGCAATGTTTGCATATCCAATCGCTACGGCATAGTTGGAATTAGCAGTGCTTTGATATCCGATTGCCAGAGAAGCCCATCCAGTAGCCGTTGCAGACGTGCCAATAGCCTCTGAGTTAGTGCCAGCTAATGCAGAGCCGCCAATAGCCACCGCATTAACGGAGGCAAGAGCAGAAGTTCCAATTGCGACTGTATTGGTATTTGGACTAGCTGTACCCGCTCCACCGCCGGCATAGTACTGTGCATGAGCAACCGGCGCATGCGTGCCAACCACCACAGCCGCCAAGGTAACCGCCTGAACCACCTTCGACTTCTTCGGCTTGCCCCTAGCTGAGTCGTGTTCCGACACGGCAACCCACGCCCCCAGCGACTCGTTCCAAATCGATCGGTACGTCTTATTCATTTTTTATTCCCCACCTCGTCCACTCACCCGATCGCTCATGAATTCTTTGATCCGGCTTCAGCACGACCCAAACAGAAAAAACGAGATCCCGGCGACAATGCCGCCACTAGGAATTATTATCAAATTCCTTTCAACCCGATCTCATTCCCCAAATATCATCTTGGCCAGCATATCGATCGCCTAAACCCGCATTGCGAATATTTGTGACATGCCATGGTTTCTGTCGGTATTTACTCCAAATAGCACCCCGCTTCCCGCTCACCATCGTTCCCATGCAGGTTGCGAGCCCCGTCCACTCTGGAGAGGCTTTGCGCGATCCTGCGATTCCAGCCTTCCGAAAGGGATCACCAGGCAGACGCACGCGATAAGGGCTACGGTGAACGGCCCATCGGCAATCCGATAGCTTCAGGGAATTTGCGTACATAAGGTGAACGAAATAGAAATAGCCTGCGCCTTATGAAGGCACTTACATCACGCCCCGATCGCCGGAGTTTTTTCGGCAGCGCGCATATATAACAGTCCGAAAGTACTGAAGCCACGCCATTTCTTGAAGATTGCCCAATTCGATACACTTCGCGAAAAATATCGCCAGAGTTCACGAATATTCACAACGCGCCGCCACCAGACCATTAGAATCGGAGCGCAATGGTCGACCGTGAAATTCGATTGAATTCACAAAGCGATCCGAATTGCGTCCACCTTGTATTCCCGTGACAAGTCGATCGCCACTTGCCCGCGCGATACTGCCCAATGTCCCCCGGGGCACGACCAGCGTCAATTTTTCGCGAGTAGATGTCCAGCCGTTGTGCGATAGCCGCAGTGAACACGACACACATCAAGCCGCAAACGCCGCCAGGATTGTTTTATTTATCAATGGCGGGAACGCACTCAAAAAATCAGGCAGTTGACCGTCGCGCCGAGCCAGACCCCGCCTAGAACGCCAAACAAGCGCCCCACCAGCATCGCATGCACATCCTCATCCCGCATGAACACGCTACGTCGCAACCGAAGGACTGTCTTCAGCAACAATGGCCTCGGCAGAAGCAGGCATGCAAAGGCTGCAGTTTCCAGCGTCAGGACGGACGCAGGCCGAACCTCGGATCGAATGGGACATTCTCCAATGATCCACTCCTGCGGAGATCGCCCACCTGACGAGAGCCCCCAATGCAATTCCCCAAACAAACCTGTCAGTCAAATACGTCGAACGCACAATCCCCTCTTGATTTCCGTTGTTCACCCGCACAACCGCCGAGCCGCCCCATCAATTAGCGGGCGAATAGTAGAGGACACCACAGTGCAGCGCGTCACAGAGTGTGAACCGCAAGGCTGGTCGAAAGCAGCGCCGTCATTTCTCATCGCCGCTCCGATGTTTCAATAATTCACAACTCATATCGCTCAATTCGATACGATTCAATGGCCGGAACTAGCCACGCGACAATTGACACATTCGTCGATGGTCGGACGTTGATATGAACAACGATGAAAGTTGTGCGACTCCGCGACACCTCCATTCGAGCGCGCGCATTTTTCAAAGTTTGCACCAGCGTTTCGCCGACCTTTCAGGAGACAGTGTCGATCCATTTTGATGTGAGGCTTGCAACATACGCGCACTAGAGATTGCTATGGAACACGTTGCTGCAGACATTCTCCGCTCTTGCACGGTCGCAGACGCGGAGCGCGGCCTCGCCAGACGGGAGTTCTTTTTCCTCTATCAGCCTAAGCTGCGTATGCAGGAAGGCCGGCTGTGTGGTTTTGAATCACTGCTGCGATGGAGCCACCCGGCACGTGGCGTCCTGACGCCCGCTTCGTTTATCCATCTTGTGGAAGACTCTGCACTTACCCCGCGTTTCACGGATTTCGTTATCGAGGAAGCTGCTCAAACGCTAGCCGATTGGACCGTTCGCGGATACAACACGCTTTCGCTAGCCGTCAATCTTCCCGCCCGAGAAATTGGCCGGCCCGGGCTGGCAAGCAAGTTATCCGCCCTGCTTCGCACTCGTTCACTCAATGCGGCACGCTTACAGATCGAGCTCACCGAGGCCACCGATCCGGGTCCAATTGAAGCGCTCGCCTCCGCCGTTGAATCCATCAAAGAATCCGGCGTAAGTATCGCAATCGACGACTTCGGCTCGGGCTGCTGGTCACTTACCATTCTGCATCGGCTCGGGGTCGACACGCTCAAACTGGACCGCAAGTTCATGTGCGATATTCAGAAGCATGCCGATTCGAAAGTCGTGGTCGAGTCGCTCGTGCAACTCGGACAACGTCTCGGAAAACGTGTCGTCATAGAGGGGATCGAAACGGCAGCGCAGTTCGCATGGGCGAGCACAATCGATCAGATAGATTGTCAGGGTTACTACATCTCCGCACCGATCACAAACGAACAAATCGACGAATTCGTTGCGAGACATGGCGTCACTCATTAGTTCTCAGTCGCCCAGCGATCTGATTGCGCAGTCCTCGCTCCAGCTGCACGAGTCTGGTACAGGCCTGAGTAGTCGCTTTCAATTCAGCCTGTCCCCGAATCCAAATACGCTATCGGTTCCCAGCAAACCGGTCTGTCAAGCTCGTTGAATCTCGACGGCGGTCGGTCACAAACATCTGCTTTTCCCGCTCCGACAAAAACCCGCGAGTGCGTGACAATTATTCACAACATCACGCCCCGTTCCGGTTATGCTGAATTCATCGACTTTTCCGGTCGATCATGGGCAGGAGAGCTAATCCCCGAAGCTGCGCCTGCTCCTTGAAGCCCCGACTAATCCCCGATTGCCGGGGCTTCACCTTTTCTCTTCCCATACTCCCTATTCGCTATCTCTCTCTCTCGAACGCGCACTGATACCGTTCCGTGAAGTACGGCGGACTGATCGTTAACACCCAACGCCCGGTTCGCTTTGCTCTGACACGCACATATCGGAATGCATTGCCCGCCCCTTGATGAAGGCTGTAAGCAGATGGAAAAAAACTACAACGCCAACGCTGAAAGCAGATCAGACCTGAGCTGCTCAGAAGCGTCGATCGACTTGGGCGTTTTGGTCTATATCGACAACAGAAAGGAGACCGTCGAGGAGTTTCATTGGCTCTACAAGAGCATGATTTTCAGCAACTTGTTCCTGCGCTCCAGGATTATTGCTGTGTGCCATCCTGATGCGATCAATCTTCTGCCAGTAGATGAAAAGTTGACGATCATTCCGAGTACGCCATACCTCGAGCGGAATGCTGAATGGCAGGGATATGCTTACATCAATAGCGTTGGAAACTTCGTTGATCAAAGCGTTTTTGACGAGTGCAAAAAATACCGATTTATATTGAAAACGGACTGCGACACGTTCGTTACGCCAGCATTGCTTGACTTTTCTCCATCCGGACTATGCTTTGGTTTCGGCGCGTACGCCTATGAGGAAGAAGTCCGATGGAAATTGTCTCAATGTAGTCTACGGTGGGGATTCCCTCATTCGGGCCTGCATAATGTTGGGGCTTCGGTCCTGGGACCATCGGACCATGTGTGCAACTTCCTCACTGCGCAGTTGGACTATTGCAACAAATTAATCAAAGAGGAATTTTCCAACTTCGAAGGTGCATGGCCAGGCTGGTGTAAGAATGTTTTGACGATGTACGCTGGGGAGCTAGCGCTTCGCTGCACCTATCCGCAACAATGTTCGCTCGGGTTCCTTGACCACTTCCCTTCTGCAACGAGAAATATCGGCAGTGACGTTCTGCATATTCATGCGTGGCATACGAACCAATATTGGTCAAAACACGACTTTCGCGCAGGAAAATATTTTGACATCAGATCAGACCAGATAGATCGAAACACTTTGGGGGGCTACTGCCATTGGCTCGCTCAGTCTGCTATTGATAACGTTGTAAATGAAAGACTCACTCGTTAGACGGGAATCATTGTGACGACTGAGTCGTGGCCTTCAGCCAGTCCAATACGATCTTCTCGGCTTTTTCACTCCACTTAAGTTGAGCAGACGTGAACCATGTTCGTTGGTTAGCCTAAAGACAGGCGACCTGCAGGTGGTGGGCTAACGGAAAAGTTTCTAGTCCCACCTGGTATGCCATTAACCCCGTCGATCGCCATTCCAGAAGCGAGGTCATCTTTTCGAGACGCGCAAACTCCTCTTGCCCCCGTCTTGTGAGGATCGCTATGTCGATGGGTTCGGGAACTCTCGCGTTGACTCTGGGCGGAAAGCGCTGGACCTCGACCAGTTCGAGGTTGCGAAGGGTAATCAGTTTCTTCGGCTTCTTCCCCCATGGGATCTGGCGGTGACAAACTAGCCTAAGCAATTGGAGACTTTCTTCGTTGGACAACACCGCAATCTCCTAACGTGCGCAATGGGTCATCCCGCTTGTACTGCTCTACTTCTGTCGCCGACCGATTCCTTTCAGCGTCTTCACAGCGATTGCGTCAAACAGCTCACGCGCGCTGAAAAATTCCAACCGCCCTTCCTCGGCAAAAATCCTCAGTCGCCCACCACAGATCTGAATCACGCAGTCCTGACCCCAAGCTGCTCGAATCTGACCTAAAAGTGCTTGCTGTTCATCGTCGTAGTAATACAGCCATGCTCGATATGCCGGATCAGGTCCCGCTACCGCGAAAGATGAGGCAACGTCCGTATGCATAGGGATACTCCATCGAGTGAACCACCGAATGGCCGCCCTCGATCACTTCGCGACCATAATACGACGCCCACGAGTTCAACCAGCAACGACCTAATGGACAACCACCGACCTCGGAAATATCAGCGCGAGAATCAAATGGAGAAATCCCCACACGAACAGCAGTGACAGTGAAATCGTCCCGATGCCAAGCAATGCGATCCAGCGCTTGCGAAGACCCGACATGTCTTCAACTTCGTCGGTCCGCCGCACGAGTTTCTTTGCCTCAGGTAGCCCCGGTTGAGTAGTTACTTCGCTTCGCATATATCAGCTTTTCCCGAAGAAAGCGTTTGAACAGCTTTGTGTATGGCACAGTTTGTCGCCGACTAAACGATTAATGCAATGAGCGCGACCGAACCGCATCGGCTTGCGGACGCATGTACTCTACCGGCGCGGGGCAACCCGGTCTGTCAAGGTTTGTTAAAACTCGAAGGAGAGTTCGAGATGCGAATCGTAGAGAACTGGCAGAACGACCACGAAGGTGCCTGACGCACACTAGGACCAGCGCCCTTTTGGTCTCGTCCTGACAAGCACATACCGGAATGCATCGCCTGACATCAGTGCAACCAGACGCATGATCCTCACCCCTTGCACGCCCGTCACAATCGCAGATTTTGACGTGAGCCACGCCTCCATCGCATCGAGTTGCTGATGCAATTCCGATATTGTTTTCGTCTTTAACTCATTCATTACGCGTCGCTCCCGTCGCTGCTAACAATTTCCAGAATCGTATCCAGGTTCTGGCGTGAAAACCTGATCGAATTCGATCAAACGCCGTCTGGCCAGGGAAACGACATCTGTATTTGTTTTCAGGGCGCTGTTACAAGATCGACCACTATCGATGGATAGGCGGTCGACTCCTCCGCCGCCTGTGCCACGTGGAGAAAATTAGCATCGCTGGACGCCCTCCCTTTCCACACATGATCGTTGACTTTCCGGCCTACCAGATACAGCCGAAAATATGCCCCTAGAATGATCACGCCCATAGCAGTTATTACGAGACCGCCTTTCGCCATGCGTATCTTCTCCAACTGCACACTGGTGAGTCGAACCCCAACGCGTTTCTCGCCGTGGCCGGCCGCGAGCAAGAGCATGTCGTCATCCGCGGCAAGAGACCAATTCGGCGTCTCCGTGCCGAGGCGTAGATAGAGCAGATCCTCTGCAGACCATGCAACCATGCGAGGCACCTTCAGCAATCAAAAAATTTTGTAGTCGTGCGGAGCGGTTTCGCGATTGCGCCGGTCCTCGGCCAACACGCGACGCGCCTCGCGATGGACTGCCAGAATGCCGAACGACAACTCGTCAAGACCGGCAGCTCGCGCGGCCATCTTGAGTGAAGCGTAATCTTCGGGGTGAAGCGAAAGGGTCACTTGGACCTGATGCGGGGTTGCCATGGATAGCTCCAGTTTCGTTCGGTGCTCACAAGGTTCGGGTTAGAACACTCGCAACCGAATGTAACCGGACGCGTACGTGTGGGTTGCCAAGAATTGTGACATCGGCGGCCCTTGTGCGTCTGTCGGGTAGGGCTTGCGATTGATCCATTCCGCGAGGCTCCCGAGTCTGGCCGAACGTGCCTAACGCTCCCAGGTAAAACCCGTGCTTTCAGCCAACGCAATCTGTTAGCCAACCGAAGCTTGCGCCAGAACAAACTCGACACGGCGATTCGCAAAGCGACCGCCCGCCGTCGCATTGCTCGCGATCGGCGTCGCTGAGCCATAGCCGCGTGCCGTCAACAGGTCCGGCTTCACACCCGCCTCGATCAGAAAACCGCGCACCGCGTCCGCACGCTTTTGCGAGAGCAGCAGATTGGCCTGCTCATCGCCAACGTTGTCGGAATATGCCTTGATATCGAGTGCCACGGGATGGCCGTCGTCAGAACATGCCTTAAGCAGTTGTGCGGACTCGGCAAGGTTCTCTTTGGCGGATAAAGGGATATGTCCACTGGATGCAGCGAAGTCCACGACCTGCAAGTTCAGAACTGTTGCGACATCCGGACCTATGCACGCGTTGCCCGCATCGAGCAACTTCGCCATCGCGCTCAGGAACAGTTGCGTGGCGAGATCGACGGCTTTTCCCGCGCTGAACTGACCGATTTCCCAGGACGGACCGAACACATTCTGCAGGCGCTGCTTCCAGCCAAGCGATGCATTCGCCGCCGCCCCGCCTAGCTCGATGTGCTGCGAGTCTATTCCGACCTCGGCGCGCGGCAGGGCCATCAACGACAAGAGCTCATCGATGTGCGTCAGCCAGTCAGATGGGCGCAGGCTCGCGTCGACTTTCAGGTCGGCGGCGAAGCGTCCCGCGCCAAATCTTCGGTTCAACACATCGGTAAGCGTTTGCCGCTCCGCATCGCTACTCAGCGTACCCGTCAATGAAGGTACGCCAGCTTGATTGACGCTAAATGCGATCTTTCCACTTCTCGTCGAAGCGTTCGCCGCCGGATTTGAAGCGGCTTCGGATACAGCATCGGCCGCCGGGGCAGACGCTGCACCTCCCGACGCCGTCATCGGAGCCGCCGCGCATCCCTGCGGTACGGATGAAGCCGCGTCCGGTCGCGCTACGACGCCAGGGACGGCCGACGCGATCGAGGGCGCGACGACGCCACTGGTCAAAACATTCGACGACGCGGTCGGTTCAACACCCGCCCTCTGCCCGAAAAATTGGGCATAGGCGAAAACCCCAAGCAGTATGGCCGTCAACACGGCAAACAGCAGCCATATGCCTCTACGCGAAGACCTCGCTCCGGCGACCGGCGCCGCGACTTCGTGCGCCGCGGCGGGTGCGGAACGTCGAAGTACGTTTTCATCGTCAGCCATCGGTTGCATCATATTGGCCGCTACTGACTCGAGCCTGCCTGCAATCGATCGAGTGAAATTGCCAGCATTTTCAAATCCGATCGATTCGGCGACGCGATCGGTCAAAAGCCTCGATACGACAGGTAATTGACCGCCGAGCAACGCAGGCAGTCCGGCCAACGTTCCTTGCTCAAGCAGAATGTGATGTTTGAGCACGCCGAACATCACCGAACCGACCAACGCGGTCATGACATGAGCGGCCTGAGGCGGTATGCCGGCCTGACGCGAGATCGGATCACTCGCCAGCGCGATACGCGTGCCGGTAGAACGCACGAAGAGCGACTCTCCTATTGTTTCAAGGTCTTTGATACTCGATGAAGCACTACACAGCCGCAGGAATTGCTCTTCGATACGGGCATTCGCTTCTGGCGACATCACAGCGGAGAATACGGCCTTCGCCCCATCGGGCGTCACCGCAGCCGCCATCAGCGAAGCAATCAGCGCAGGGCTGGCGTGGGTCGGAATCCTGCCGAGTATTTCCGACGAAAGGCCGATTTGCTCCGCAAGACACTGCCGGATCGAATCGGAAAATACCGCATCAATTGAGTTGGCAAGATCGATGCTCTTCATTTCTGTTCTCGTGAAATTGCTGCGCTTGAGCGCCTGGGCAAGGCCAGGCGATGTTTTGAGCGTAAGGTAAGCACTTTTAGAGAGCCTGTGAAGCACGCTTTAACTCTTTTCTAATAACTGACGTAAATCCGCAAACTTTGACAGAAGTTCAGATTTTGGTCGCGAAGGACAGCAGTTGAGCGTTTCACCAAATCGCCTGCCCGTAAATCTCGTCGGACGGATTTACAAATTGTGGCAATTGCCAGGAATAAGCACAGCTACAGTTCACGAACTCACGCGCAGGAGACCAAACAGAGCGTCTCTTTTTGGGTGGCCGCGATTGCACACTGAAAGAGTGTGGACGCACGGTGGTTGGCCGCGTCAATTGCCCACGGCATCAACCGCGACGACGCAACGAAAAACCGACGTGAATTCGTGCAGATGAAGAAAAAGACCAATGAGGCTCAATACTCCATGAAGTTCGACATGACAAAGCAATTTGGAGCAGCGCTACTGGTTAGCGTGGTGCTCGCAGGATGTTCCGCCGCATCAGGCCCGACGTTCAGTGCATACTCGGTCAACCTGCCGAATAATGAAAAGGCGTTTCGGGTGGATTGCGATGGACTCATCTCGAGCCAGAACACCTGTTATTCGAAGGCTCGCGAAATCTGCGGCAAGAACCCCGTGCGTCCGATGCAGGAGATTGCACCGCTTGCGGCCCCTGGAAGTCATCGCGACGTGCGCACGCTGACATTCCAGTGCGGAGCGGCGCCTGTCGCGCAGACAGCTCCGGTCGCAGCCCCTTCACCGATGCCTGCTGCTCCCCCCGTCGCGCGGGTTGCCGCTCCAGCATGCGTGCCGCCTCAGAAGCTGTCGTTGAACGGCGATGCAACTTTCGAACTCAATAAGGCGACGCTCACGACCGAAGCTCGTCTTCGTCTTGACGCGCTGATCAAAACTGCGGCAGGTGCGAGGTTCGACACCGTCATGGTGAATGGCTATACCGACGCGACGGCATCCAGCTCCTACAATCAGAAATTATCGACGCAGCGCGCGCAAAGCGTCGCGCAGTATCTGCAGAGCCACGGATTGAAGGCGCAGCAATTCGTTGTCAACGGACACGGCAGTGCCAATCCCGTTTCGCCGAATTCGACGGCAGACGGACGCGCAAAAAACCGGCGCGTGGAGATCGTATTGAACTAATACATGAGGCAGACCTCGTCCAGTGCACACGAGATTCACTGGCGGCCTGTTGGCGCGGGCTCCGGCATCGAAAATGCAAAAAAGCCCTTGGATTGACACGTTTCTCCGATAATCATCACCAGCAACCAGGAGGTGACGATGAACGCGATCCACGAGCTCTACCCCTATCTGCGCGTGCGCAACGCCGCACGGGCTATCGAGTTCTACGCGCAGGCATTCGGCGGCGTCGAGCAATTTCGCCTGACCGAGCCAGGCGGCCGCATCGGTCATGCCGAAGTGAAGATCGGTCCCGCGACCGTGATGCTGTCCGATGAATATCCCGAGCACGACATGCTCGGACCGACCGGCGACAGCCGGCCGAGTGTGCTGCTGCATATCCACTGCGACGACGTCGACGAGCTGTTCGCACGAGCGGTTGCAGCGGGCGCAACCGTGGTCCGCCCGCTAACCGATCATTTTTATGGCGAGCGCTCGGCGACCGTGCGCGATCCGTTCGGCCACGAATGGATGCTCGGCGCGCAGATCGAAGCGCTCACGCCTGAAGAGATGCAGCGCCGTTACACGGCGCTGTTCGACAGCTAGTGGATTGTTATATTGGGCTCCTCGCGCTTAATCCCCCGATGCGTGAGCTCTTTTTACATCCCGCCGAACGGCTTTTCCACCGTGAGCTTGTTGGTCACCGAAGTCACCCCCGGAACACCCTTCGCGATCGCCGCGACCTGATTGATCTGGGAAACGTCGGTGACCGTGCCGCTCAGCGTCACCGCGCCGCCTTTTGCGATGACGCTTATATTGCCGGCGCTGATCTCCTTATGCTTGCCGATCGCGGCATACACCTGCCGACGCAGCGCGCGATTGGCTTGCCTCGAGCTGACGGGGGCGGCTGCGCTAGCTGACATCGCGGGTGCGCCCGAAGCTGCACTAGCCGTCTGGCCCGACTGCGACCATGCGTTGCTCGACGCGGCCAGAATCAATATGGCAATCGCCAACGCGCGTGCCTGAATGCTTTTCATCGAATACTCCAGTTGTTATAGGCGACGTAATCAGAAGTTATGGCGGATGCCGACCATGGCCGCCGTGGTGGACACGCCAGGCGCAACCGGGGCGCCATAGACGATGGTCTGATTCATGGTGCCCCTGTTGTTGACATAACCCACCTGCGCGTAAGCCTTGGTGCGCTGGGACAGGTTGTATTCCGCGCCCACGGCGAACTCGCCCGAATGGTTCGCCGAGTTGTTCTTGTCTTTCAGGTAGTAGTACCCGGACGTGATCTTGAAACGCGGATTGAACTGGTAGCCGAGGCCCCCCGAGATCATTTCGAAGTCCGCGGTGTTGGTATGGGCCGGGTTCTTGCCGGCGCCGTACGAGGCCGACACCGAAAATCCGGCGATCGTGTACATCGCACCGAAATAGTAGAAACGGTTGTTCGCAAGCCCGGTCGCGGGGATAGCGGGCGCCGCCGGGTAGGTGATCGGGTACGGGTTGGTATCGTGGCCGTTGTAATACAACGCGGACAGATTCAGACCGTAGTTCGAATACTTGAGCACGGCCGACTCGCGCGTACCGCCCTGGAACTGACCGGCGACGCCGCCCGGCGCGTACTCGAGCGCGAGCGACGCGCCATGGAATTTCGGCGAGTTGTAGACGAGCGCGTTGCTGTCGTACAGCGCGCCGATCGGCGCGTTCGTGCTCGTGCCAGGCCAGCCGGCCGCCTGATTGATGCCCAGCCACGCGGTCAGAACACTGCCGAAATACTGCGCGCCGCGGACGTCGGTTTCCGCCATTGCGTAGATCATCGGAATGATCTGCCGGCCGGCGTCGAAGGTACCGAACGGCCCTGATGCGCCGACCGTCGCGAACTGGTTGAAGATCGCCGTGACGCCCGGCGTGTCGGACAGACCGAACTTGCCGTTCGCGGTGTTGAACGCACCCTGCAGCTTGAAGTTGATCTTGTAGCCGCCGCCGATGTCTTCGCTTCCCTTCATACCCCAGAAGCTCGAATAGATACCGCCGTCCTTCAGCTGATAAATTTTGCCCGTGTTCGGCGCGTGCGGCAGAAAGGTAGCGGCCGATGTGCTCTGATACAGCAGCCCCGTATCGACTACGCCATAAAGCGTCACTGACGACTGCGCATGAGCCGCGGTGGCGAAAATGGCCAACACGACAGCGCTGCTTGACTTCAACTTCATTGTGTCTCCTTCGCGTACCGGCGGTGGCGCAAAAGCCGATGCTGCGGTCGCTTCAAATGGTTGGTGGTTTTGTGTGCGCCGGGCGTACCCGGTCGCGTTGTTGCGTGAATCGAACTGCGTTGCTGCGAAAGCCGTGCGTCAGGGCAGGTAGTAGTTGCCGAACTGATCGCGTAACTGGTTCTTCAGGACCTTGCCTGTTGCGCCGATAGGCACCGTGTCGACGAACACCACTGCATCGGGAGTCCACCAGCGCGCGACCCGGCCGTTGAAGAAGGACAGCAGTTCGTCGCTGGTCAGCTCGCTGCCCGGCTTTTTCACGACCAGCAGCAGCGGCCGTTCGTCCCACTTAGGATGCCGTGCGGCGATACACACTGCCGTCGAGACTTCCGGATGCAGATAAGCGACGTTTTCGATCGCCGCCGAACTGATCCATTCGCCGCCCGACTTGATCACGTCCTTGCTGCGATCGGTGATCTGCATGAAGCCGTGCCGGTCGATCGTCGCGATGTCGCCGGTCGGAAACCAGCCGTCGCACAATGGCGACTCGACGTCGGCGCCGAAGTACTGCTGCGTGACCCAGTGACCGCGCACCTGCAGATCGCCAGCGCTCTCGCCGCCCCACGGCAATTCATTACCGTGGGAGTCGACGATCCGCATGTCGATGCCGAACAGCGCGCGTCCCTGCTTCGCCTGAATCATGTACTGATCCTCCATCGGCAGCGACTGCTGATGCGCCTTGAAGCTGCAGACCGTGCCGATCGGGCTCAATTCGGTCATGCCCCACGCGTGCAGTACCTCCACCCGGTGGCGCTTCTGGAACGCCTCGGTCATCGCGGTCGGACACGGCGCGCCGCCGATCACCGTGCGTCGCATCGACGAGAAGGTCCCGCCCATCGCATCGACATGCGTGAGCAGTCCCTGCCACACCGTCGGCACGCCGGCCGACAGCGTCACGTGTTCCGTTTCGATCAGTTCATAGAGCGACTTGCCGTCGAGCGCCGGCCCCGGAAACACCAGCTTCGCGCCGACCATGCAGGCGATATAGGGCAGTCCCCACGCATTCACATGGAACATCGGCACGACCGGCAGGATCACGTCGCGCGCGGAACAGTTCAGCGAATCGGGCAGCGCCGCCGCGTAGGTGTGCAGCACGGTCGAACGATGGCTATACAGCACGCCCTTCGGATTGCCGGTGGTGCCCGACGTGTAGCACAGCGACGACGCGCTGTTTTCATCGAGCAGCGGCCATTCGAAAACGTCGTCGTGCAGCTCGAGCAGATCCTCGTAGCACATCAGCATGCCGCTCAGGTCGTTCGCTTGCGGCATGTGCGCGCGATCGGTCATCGCCACGAATACTTTCGGGCTCTTCACCCGGGGCGCGACGCTCTCGATCAGCGGCAGAAAGGTCAGGTCGAAGAACACGACACGATCTTCCGCATGCTCGATGATGTACGCGAGCTGGTCGACGTGCAGTCGCGGGTTCAGCGTATGCAGCACGGACCCGGAGCCCGACACCGCGAAATAGAGCTCCATGTGGCGATAGCCGTTCCACGCGAGCGTCGCGACGCGCTCGCCCCGGCCGACGCCGAGCGTCGACAGCGCGTTGGCCATACGGCGCGCGCGCTGCGCGAGGTGCCGATACGAATAACGATGGATGTCTCCTTCCACGCGTCGCGACACGATTTCCTGTTCGCCGTGATGGCGCTCCGCGTGCGTGAGCAGCGCGGAAACCAGCAGCGACTGCTGCATCATCAAGCCTTGCATCTTTCCGTCTCCTGATTGGTTGTGGCGTCTCGCGCCTGGCCTACCCGGCCTTACGTTGCCGCGCTGCCGGCTCGCGCTTGCGAGGGCGTCGCGTTCGGCGCGTCGAGACTCACCACCACCTTTGAATCCACTATGTCGACCGGGAAGGTCGTCACGCTCAATCCGCCTGTTCCCGCCATGCAGCCCGTGCGCACGTCGAAGCGCAGACCGTGCGCCGGACAGCGCAACATGCAGCCTTCCAGCTGGCCGCTCGACAGCGCGGCCCCGTTGTGCGGACATGTGTTGTCGATGGCGTGAAGCGAGCCTTCGATGTTGAACAGCACGATGCTGCGGCCGTCGATGAAGGCCAGCTTGCGCTGGCCCGGCGCGAGCTCGCCGGCAACACCCACCACGATCCGACGCGACATCCCAGACTCCTTCTGATCCGACGCGGGCCGCGTCACATCAGTACCAGGCGGCGAATCAACGTCTCCGCCATTGGCCATTCGCCAAAGCCCGAAGCAGGGTTGAGGTGCCCCACTTCGCCGAGATCGACGAGGCGGCTGCCCCAGTCCTGCGCCATCTCCTGCACCCGCTCGAACCGCGCGAGCGGATCGTTGCGGCTCGCGCCGACGATGCTCGGAAACGGCAGCGGCTTGCGCGGAATCGGCAGCCAGCCGTTCTGCTCGAGCGTATCCAGCTCCGGATAGCCCGCCGGCATCGGCGTCTCGAGGTCCGCGGGCGCCGCGAGCAGCGCAGCGTGAATCTCGCGCTTGTGCTGCGCCGCCCAATGCACGGTGATCATCACGCCAGCGCTATGCGCGACCAGAATGACCGGGCCGTCGATCCGCGCGAGCGTGGCATCGAGCGCCGCGACGCGTGCCGCGCAACTGAGCTTGTCGTGCTCGAGCGGCGGCACCGACAGCGCTTTCGGCAGCCGTTGCTGCAGCAGGGTTTGCCAATGCTCCGCGACGTGGTCACGCAGACCCGGAACCATCAGAATGGTCGGTTTCAATTCGTAATTCATGGGAAGCTACCTGCTAGTTCAGTACGGCTTGTCGCCGACGATGCCGGCGCGCTCCATCTTGCGGTGGCACGGCGGGTAGTCCATCACCGCATAGTGCTGCGTGCTGCGGTTGTCCCAGATCGCGATGCTGTTCTTCTGCCAGCGCCAGCGCACCTGGTACTCGGGGATGTACGCCTGGCTGATCAGATAGCGCAGCAGATCGCCCGCGCCCGGATTCGCGTCCTGCCCGAAGCGCACTCGCTCCGGCGTGTGAAAGTTCGTGAAATGGCTAGTGAAAGCGCTCACGAACAGCACCTTTTCCTCCGTTTCCGGATGCGTGCGCACGACCGGATGCTCCGCGTCCGGAAATTGCGCCTTCAGCGCGAGACGCTTTTCGATCGGCATCGCGGCACCGAAGCTCGCCTCGATGCTGTGGCGCGCGCGCAGGTCCGCGATCTGAGCCTTCACGTGCGCCGGCAGCTTCTCGTAGGCGAGGACCATGTTCGCCCACATCGTGTCGCCGCCGACGGGCGGACACTCGACGCAGCGCAGCACGGCACCGAACTGCGGCGCTTCGCGCCAGGTGGCGTCGGCATGCCACGCGTTTTCGTAACGGTCGTTGGGCTGATCGGGGGTCTTGTAGATACGCACGAGGCCCGGATTTTCCGGATCGCTGCCCGCGACCGGATGGTCTTCCAGTTCGCCGAAGCGGCGCGCGAACGCCACGTGTTCGGCACGCGTGATGTCCTGGTCGCGCAGGAACAGCACTCGGTGCTTCAGCAGCGCCGAGCGGATTTGGGCAAACAGGCCATCGTCGTAGACGGCGTGGGCGAGATTCACCCCTATCAGTTCGGCGCCGATCGAGCACGTCAGTTGTTCGACTCGCATGGCTAGCTCCTTAGATGACGAAGATCGACGAACCCGTCGTCTTGCGCGACTCCAGATCACGATGGGCTTGCGCCGCATCTTCGAGCGCATAGCGCTGATTCAGCTCGATCTTGATGCGTCCCGAGGCGATGAGCCCGAAGATTTCGTCGGCAAGCTCGTCCTTCTCGGCCGGGTCGGCGATGTAGTCAGCCAGCGCCGGGCGGGTCAGATAGAGCGAGCCTTTCATAGCCAGCAGTTGCGGATTGAACGGCGGGATCGGGCCGGAGGCCGTGCCGACGCAAACCAGCAGACCGCGGCGCTTCAGCGAATCGAGCGAGGCCTCGAAGGTGTCTTTGCCGACGCTGTCGAACACGACGTTCACGCCGACGCCATCGGTCAGTTCGCGCACGCGCTTGGCGACGTCTTCGTGGCTGTAGTTGATGACGTGGTCGCAGCCGTGCGCGCGAGCCACCTCGCCCTTGGCCTCGTTCGAAACCGTGCCGATCACGGTCAGACCCAGCAGCTTCGCCCATTGCGAAACGATCAGGCCGACACCGCCGGCGGCGGCATGCAGAAGGATCGTGTCGCCCGCCTTGAAGTCGTGAATGCGGCGCATCAGATACGCGCAGGTCAACCCGCGCATGGTCATGCCGGCAGCCGTTTCGCAGTCGATCGCATCGGGCAGCCGGATCAGCGGCGCGGCCGGAATCAGGCGTTCGGTGCTGTACGCGCCGAGCGTGTTGAGGAAGCCCGTGTAAGTCACACGATCGCCCACCGCGACGTTCGTGACGTCCGGGCCAACGGCCTCGACCACGCCCGCGGCCTCCACGCCCATCCCCGCGGGCAGCGGGACCGGATACAGGCCGCTGCGAAAGTAGGTGTCGGCGAAATTGAGGCCCACTGCCTGATGGCGCAGGCGAACCTGACCGGGACCGGGGTTGCCCACTTCGACGTCCTCGTAGCGCAGCACGTCGGGACCACCGGTTTCATGAAAGCGAACTGCCTTTGCCATGTTGACTCTCCAATTCTTTACTTGATCTGCACTTTGCAGAATTCGTTGCGCCAGCGGCGCAGTTACAGGTTCGGTGCTCCGCGCCGTCCGCGCGGCACCATGCGAGGTCAGCGTGCGGCCTGCTCGCGCAGCGTGTTCAGCCGATCCAGATCGCCCGAGTAGTTCCGTTTGCCGATCATGAATGCGGCGGCCGCGACGAGCGGTGCGAACGGCACCAGTTGCAACGCGCCCAGCAGTCCGATCCGATCGGCGATGATTCCTGTGAGAACAGCCGCCGGCGCGAGGCCCAGCAGGTTGTTCGCGAGCGTCAGGGTCGCAAACGCCGAGGCGTGAATCGTCGGCGGCGTGAGGTTGGCCACCATCGCACCCGACGGGCCGCTCGCACCGGCGCAGAAGAACATGCCGGCGCCGATCACGACCAGCTGCCATGGCCCCGCGGGCATCCGCAAGCCGATCGCGAGCAGAACGAAACAGGCGAGGCAGAAGGCGATTGCGGCGCTCCACTTGCGTTCCCGCATGTTCTTGCTGAGCCGGTCGGCGAGGTTTCCGCACACCACCATGCCCACCCCGGTCACCAGCACGAACACCGCCGCGCACATCGCAGCCTTGCCGGTGGCCATGCCGTAATAGCGATTCAGGAAGCTCGGCATCCATGCCCACACAGCGGCAGGAACCAGCAGATGGAGGCCGCTGCCCACATAGGCGCACACCACGGACTTCGTCGAAAACAACCCCTTCATCAGCGCGCGCAGGCTCATGCACATGCCGCGCGATTGCGCCTGCCTCGTCACGCTCGCCGGCTGCAGCGGCACAAGACGCTTTTCGGTGACGACGAGGCGGTAGATCACGACCAGCACGACCCCCATCGCCGCCATGGCGCCGAATGCCGAACGCCAGCCGAGGTGAGCCGCCACCGCGCCGCCGAGCGCCATGCCCAGCACCGAGCCGAACGCGCCGCCCGCCATGAAGGTGCCGGTCAGCGTGGAGCGCAGCCGGACCGGAAAGATGCTCAGAACAACTGCGATACCGACACTGCCATAGGCCGCTTCGCCGATTCCGACAAAGGCACGCGCCAGCAGCAACTGCCCATAGTTCGCCGAGATCGCGCAGCCCACCGTCGCGAGACTCCACATCGCCGCCATCAGCACGATGCTCTTCACGCGGCCCCAGCGGTCGGCCAGAACCGACAGCGGGAACGTGAGCACACCGACCATCAGCGCGACCACGCTGCTGAGCGAACCCAGCTGCGCGTCGGACAGATGCCATGCCGCCTTGAGCGGCGGAAACACGGCATTCAACACTTGCCGCGACATATAGTCGGAAAGCAGCAATCCGACCGTCAACGCAAACACTACCCACGCATAAGCGCGCACGTCCGTCTGAGCTGCCGAAACTTCGCCCGTCGTGGGGGCTGCATGCTGAACGAGCATATTTTGTCTCCTTCCACGCTGACTCCCTGGCGGCCGCCTTGCCCGCATGGGCCGACGACTGTTATGGATTCAGCTATCTGCTCCCCGCTATGCACCGGAAGCGTTAGCCATGAAGCCCGGCCTCGGCCAATGCGCCGGCCCGGGCTCCTGGTGATCACGCCGCGCGAAGCGGCAGGTTCCTGACACCGGCCTGGCGGTTCGGCGCCATGCCGTTGGCGACCAGCGTCTCTTCGACCGTCTCGTACTGCACACCAATACGATAGATCTCGCGCGCTTCTTTACCAGTGGCAATTTCGCGTCCCAGTTCGCGCGCGACGCGCACGCACTGCTCGATCTGCTGCACCGACGTGAAGCGCTTGCCGTGCTGATCGATGATCGTGTCCTCGATGCCGCAGCGCGGATGCAGGCCCATCGACATCGCCATCATGTTGAACGGCAGCACGTTCTTCAGCAGCGACTCGGCGGTGAGCGTGCAGCCATCCGGCGCGCGATGCACGAAGTTGAAGAAGTTGAATGGATTGGGGCCGTCGAAGCCGCCACCGATACCGATCCACGTCAGGTTCAGCGGGCCCTTGTAGACGCCCTTGCGCACGAGGCGCTCGAGCGTTTCGAGCGCGTGAATGCCGGTGAGCTGGAAGTGCGGCTGGATGCCCGAAGCCTGCAGGCGGCGCAGGTGTTCCTCGACCCATGCGGGGCCAGCCGGCACCGTCATTTCACTATAGGCGGCCATGAACCCGGGGTTGGAAAGCGAGGTGCCTGCCAGATACTCCGGATAGAGCAGCTCCATGATGTTCATCTGCGTGGTGTTGATCGCGACCGTCACCTGATCGGGCTTCGGATCGAGATCGGCCAGCATATGGCGCGTGTCGTCGGACAGCCACTTCGCGGCTTGTCCGTCGTCTTCCGGTGCAAACGAGATCGAGCCACCGACCTGAATGATCATGTCGGGCACTGCCGCGCGCACACCCGCGATCAGTTCATTGAACTTCGACAGGCGCTTCGAGCCCTTGCCGTCCAGTTCGCGCACGTGCAGGTGCAATACCGTGGCGCCGGCGTTGTAGCAATCGACGGCCTTCTGGATCTGCTGGTCCATCGTCACGGGGATGTCTTCCGGGAAGTCCGACGGCATCCATTCCGGGCCGTAAGGGGCGGTGGTGATGACTACCTTGTCCTGATTCTCAGGGTGCAACGAATCGTCGAGAAATTGCATTTGTTTGCCTCCATCCAGTTTTGAAGTGACGGTGTTCCGCTATCGCGAGGTCGCATGAAAATTTGCTGGAACACATCGAACGACATGTGCCCACAATACGGCAATCGCGCGCTACACTTTTATGATTGGACGCCATCCTTTTAGCGATTCGTGCCACTGCGCGTTAACACCAATAATTGCGCGAAGCATGTGTTTAATGACTAGAAAAAATACTCAGCGTGTGAATCGTCCGGAGAAACTACGATGGAAACGATGGTGACGTCGGTAGCCATGAGCGGTTATTTCGAAGTGACGCGACGGCTTGGACTGAATCCAGTCGAGCTCGCGAAACAGGCCGGCATCGATGCCGGCGCGCTCGCGAATCCGGACGATCGCGTATCGGCCACCGCCTGTTGCCGGCTGCTGGAAATGACGGCCGAAAAGGCGTCGTGCCCGACCCTCGCGCTGCAAATGGCGGAAACGCGGCAGACCTTCGGCAGCGGCGTGATCAATGTCCTGCTCGCGCACAAACGCACGCTGCGCGAAGTGTTGCTGGCCGCGGCCGAATACCGCCATCTGCTCAACGAAGCGCTGGCGGTGTACGTCGAGGACGCGGACAATACGGTCACCATTCGGGAGGAACTCGTCGTCGAACGGGGTACCCCGACAAGGCAGGCGATCGAACTGGCGCTCGGCGTCCTCGCGCGGCACTCCGGTGCTCTGCTCGGCAAATTCTGGAAACCGCGCGAGGTCCACTTCACGCATCCGGCGCCCAAAGACCTGACGTTTCATCGACGCTTCTTCGGCTGTCCGCTGGTGTTCGGCAGCGACTTCAACGGGTTCGTCTGCGCAAGCGCCGATCTCGACTACCCGAATCCACTGGCCGATCCTGAACTCGTGCGCTATGCGGAAAGCCTCGCCTCTCCGCTGAACGTGAGCGCCGCGGAATCGGCCGCGCTGGAAGTGCGCAAGGCGATCTACCTGCTGCTACCGCTCGAGCAGGCGAACGCGGAGCTGGTTGCACGTTATTTGCATCTGAGCGTGCGCACCATGCAACGGCAGTTGAATTCGGCCGGCACCAGCTTTTCGGATCAGGTCGAGGAAGTCCGCGGCGAACTCGCCGTGCGCTACATGAGCAATCCCACCTATCCGATCGGACGGGTCTCGGCGCTTCTCGGCTACGCGCAACAGGGATCGTTCACGAACTGGTTCGTGTCGCGCTTCCACATGACGCCGCGCGACTGGCGCGCGAGCCATGCGAAGTGACGGCCGGTGGCAGTGAAGACAAAAAAAACGGAGGGTGATGCACTGAGCATCACCCCCCGTTGTTGCCGCACCCGCTATCGCCATCCGGTCACTCGGCGCGAAGCTTCACATAGCGGCCCGGTGCGCTCTCGATTGCCTTGTACTTCCTATTGCCGAGCTTCGTGCGTGCCTCGACCTGCTCGCCGGAATGCTGCTTGACCCAGTCGATCCAGTGATTCCACCAGCTGCCGCGCTGCTGAACCGACGTTGCGAGCCACTCGTCGGCGTTCTCGTCGCAGGTATCGTTGGTTCGGTAGCTGCGCTTGTTCTTCGAGGCCGGATTGATCACACCCGCGATATGGCCGCTTGCCCCCAGCACGAACTCGGTTTGACCGCCCAGTAGTTGCGTCGACTGATAGGCGGACCGCCACGGCACGATGTGATCTTCCTCGGCCGCCATCAGATAGCTTGGAATATCGATGTTGCCGAGATCCACCGGCGTGTCGCAGAACTTCAGTTTGTTCGGCACGCGCAGACTGTTTTCGAGGTACATGTTGCGCAGATAGAAGCTGTACATCGGACCGGGCAGATTGGTCGTGTCCGCGTTCCAGTACAGCAGATCGAACGCGGCCGGGGTTTTGCCTTTCAGGTAATTGTTCACGACATACGGCCAGATCAGATCGTTGGCACGCAGCGACTGGAAGACGAAGCCGAGTTCGCGTCCGGGATAGAGCCCACCGCCACCGATCGCATGCTCGCGCATCGCCACGCCCTGCTCGTCGATGAACACGCCGAGATCGCCCGGGTCGGTGAAGTCGAGCAACGCCGTCAGCAGCGTCAGGCTGGCCACGGAGTCGTCGCCGTTGGCACGCATGACCGCCAGCGCCGACGACAGCATCGTGCCGCCCACGCACCAGCCCAATGCATTGACCTGGTCGGACCGGCTAATCGCACGCGCGACGCTGATCGCCTGCATCACGCCGTCCTCGAGGTAGGCGTCCCACGTGGTCTGCGCCATGTCCTGCTGCGGGTTGCGCCAGGACACGACGAACACCGTCAGGCCCTGCTCGCAGGCGAAGCGCACGAAGGAATTCTCCGGCTGCAAATCCAGGATGTAGAACTTGTTGATGCACGGAGGAACGATCACGAGCGGCCGCGCGGCGACCTTCGGTGTCAGCGGCTCGTACTGGATCAGCTGAAACAGATCGTTCTCATAGACCACCGCGCCACTGGACGTGGCAACGCTGCGGCCCACTTCGAACGCGCTTTGATCCGTAATCGAAATCGAGCCGCTGCCCAGATCGTCGAGCAGATGCGTAACGCCCGCGAGCAGGCTCGATCCGCCCGATTCCACCGCCGCCCGGATGACTTCGGGATTCGTCGCGACGAAATTCGCGGGGCTGGCGAAGTCGATGAACTGGCGCATGAAAAAGCGCAGCTTGTGCTTGCCCTTTTCGTCGAGCGCGCTCGCCTCGACGAACTCCGCGAGTGCCCGGGCATTGATCAGATAGCTCTGTTTAAGAAGGCTGTACCAGCCGTTGCTGGACCAGTCGTCGGCGTGAAAGCGCCGGTCTCCCTGCTCGGGCTCGGCGACCGCCTTCAACTCCGTGCGCCCGCCGATCAATCCGGCGACGGCGTCGCTCCACAGTTGCGCCTGCTGTTGCAGATAGTGGGCGCTCGTGTGGGTCACGGAGCCTCGCGCAAACGGCCCGTTGAAATCGAAGTCCGAGCCGTCGGTGTCGGGCACCGTCGTCGCGTATTCATCCTTGACCGGCGAAAAACGCCATAAATCGAAGCCGGCATTGACCCAGCCCGTGGAAAACTCGTGTGGCATGCTGAATGGCATTCTCATGGCGGGGCTCGCTATCATGCTTTGCCGACGGCGCAAGCCGCGTCCGCGACGACACGGTCGCGGCAGGTTGTCGGCATGACCACGGCGTCGCCTTCGATCACCACCTTGCCGCCGACCGTGCAAACGGTGGACAGCACCACGCGGCGCTTGTCGTGAATCAGTTCCTTGACGGTCACTTCGGCCTGCACGGTGTCGCCGGGTCGAACCGGCGCCTTGAAGCGCAGGTTCTGGCCGAGGTAGATCGTGCCCGGGCCCGGCAGCCGCCCCGCGATCGCCGCGGAGATGATGCTGGCGGTCAACATGCCGTGAGCGATGCGCCCCTTGAAGGGTGTGGTTTGCGCAAACTCCTCGTTGATGTGAACCGCGTTGATGTCTCCCGACGCGCCCGCGAAGAGCAGAATGTCCGCCTCCGTGATGGTCTTGGCGAACCGGGCACTCATGCCCGGTTGCAGGTCTTCGAAATCGTATCCGTTAAGCTCATTCATGATTATTCCGCTTGCTGGGCGCGTATTTGCCCTCTCTTCTGGCACGTACTGCGCGTTGTGCCGGACGCTAACCGCTGGATGCGGTTAGCCGAGCGCCTGCTCGAGTTCCGGCACGAGGGTGAACAGATCGCCAACCAAGCCGTAATCGGCCACGCTGAAGATCGGCGCTTCTTCGTCCTTGTTGATCGCGATGATGACCTTCGAGTCCTTCATGCCGGCCAGATGCTGGATCGCACCCGAGATGCCGACCGCGACGTACAGTTGCGGCGCGACGATCTTGCCGGTCTGGCCGACCTGATAGTCGTTCGGCACGAAGCCCGCGTCGACCGCCGCGCGCGATGCGCCGAGCGCCGCGCCGAGCTTGTCGGCCAGCGGTTCCAGCACCTTCGTGTAGTTCTCGCCATTGCCCAGACCACGGCCACCCGACACGATGATCTTCGCGCTCGTCAGTTCCGGACGATCGAGCTTCGTCACTTCGCGGCTCACGAACTGCGCGAGGCCTGCGTCGGCTGCCGCTTCGATCCTCTCGACCGCTGCGCTGCCGCCTTCGGCCGCGACGGCATCAAAACCGGTCGAGCGCACGGTGATGACCTTGATCGGATCAGCCGATTGCACGATCGCGATGGCGTTGCCCGCGTAGATAGGACGCTCGAACGTGTCGGCGCTATCCACTGCCGTGATGTCGCTGATCTGCGCGACGTCGAGCTTCGCGGCGATACGCGGCGCGACATTCTTGCCGTAGGCGGTAGCCGGCGCGAGGATATGCGTGTAGTGCTTCGCCGCATCTTGCACAAGCGTCAGGACCGTCGCTTCGACGTTTTCCGCGAGGCCTGCGGCCAGTTGCGGCGCATCGGCGAGCAGCACCTTGCTGACACCCGCGATCTTCGCGGCCGCATCGGCCGCGCCCTGCGCGTTATGTCCCGCGACCAGCACGTGAATATCACCGCCGATCTTCTGTGCCGCTGCGATCGTGTTCAGCGTCGCGGCCTTGATCGACGCATTGTCGTGTTCTGCAATTATCAGGTTCGTCATTTCTCGGGTCTCCTCACAGCACCTTTGCTTCGGTCTTCAGCTTCTCGACCAGCGTCTTCACGTCCGGCACCTTCACACCGGCCGAGCGCTTCGGCGGCTCGGCGACTTTCAGCGTCTTCAGACGCGGCGCGACATCGACGCCGAGGTCTTCGGGCTTGAGCGTTTCCAGCGGCTTTTTCTTCGCCTTCATGATGTTCG
Organism: Paraburkholderia sp. HC6.4b; assembly: GCF_014200875.1. Lineage (NCBI taxonomy): Bacteria > Pseudomonadati > Pseudomonadota > Betaproteobacteria > Burkholderiales > Burkholderiaceae > Paraburkholderia > Paraburkholderia sp. HC6.4b. Next base: position 182,386 of record NZ_JACHDC010000007.1, on the reverse strand, counting down.
GCAGCGTTACGTAGCGCGGCTCGTTCAGGCGCAGATCGGTCGTGACCACGGCCGGCAGCGTCAGCGACAGCGTTTCCGCGCCGCCGTCCACTTCACGCGACACCGTCGCCTTGCCGTCCGCCACGACAAGCTTCGACGCGAACGTCGCCTGCGGCAGATTCGCGAGCGCGGCGAGCATCTGGCCGGTCTGATTGGAGTCGTCGTCGATGGCCTGCTTGCCGAGGATCACCAGTTGCGGCTGCTCCTTGTCGACGAGCGCCTTGAGCAGCTTCGCGACGGCGAGCGGCTGCAGGTCTTCGTTCGATTCGATCAGGATCGCGCGATCCGCGCCGATGGCGAGCGCGGTGCGCAGCGTTTCCTGCGCCTGCGCCACACCGGCCGACACGGCGATCACTTCGGTCGCGACGCCCGCTTCCTTCAGACGCACCGCTTCTTCAACCGCGATTTCGTCGAACGGGTTCATCGACATTTTCACGTTCGCGATATCGACGCCCGTACCGTCCGATTTCACGCGGACCTTCACGTTGTAGTCGACCACTCGCTTGACTGCTACAAGAACTCTCACGACACTCTCCTTCCCACACCGATAGGGCCGAGCCCTACCGCTTTGAATGACACATTACGTCCGTTGATCGATCAGAACTGGTCTTCGCGCAGCGCCAGCGCGCCTTCGCCATCGCGAGCGCCGCGAACCGCCGCTTCGAGCGCGATTGCACGAGGCAGCACCTGCGTCGCGAAGCTATGCGCGGTCGCGATCTTCGCGTCATGGAAGGACGGATCTTCGTCGCGCTTGTCGGCCGCCAGCACGAGCGACCGTGCGACTTGCCAACCCGCGAGCACGATACCCGCGAGCATCAGATAGGACACACTGCCGGCGAACACCGCATTCGGATCGCTTTTGACGTTCTCGACCACGTAGCGCACCGCGCTGTACAGCGCCTCGCGGCCGGCGGACAGATGACGATGCATCGCCTGAAAAGCCGCGCTCGAACCATACGAGGGGTGCGCTTGCACCGCGGCCAGGGTCGCGTCGATCTGCGCGAGCAGCATCCCGGCCACCTCGCCGTTGTCGCGCATGGTCTTGCGGCCGACGAGGTCGTTGGCCTGGATCGCCGTCGTGCCTTCGTAGATCGGCAGAATGCGCGCATCGCGGTAGTACTGCGCGGCGCCGGTTTCCTCGATGAAGCCCATGCCGCCGTGCACCTGCACGCCGAGACTCGTCACCTCCAGCGACATCTCCGTGCTCCAGCCCTTCACGATCGGCACGAGATATTCGTAGATCGCCTGATGATTCGCGCGCGTCGCGCCATCCGGATGACGATGCGCGAGATCGCAATGCGACGCCGACACATAGGCCAGAGCGCGTGCGCCTTCGGTCAGCGCGCGCATCGTCGAGAGCATGCGCCGCACGTCGGGATGCTGGATGATGGCGACCGACTGCTTCGCGGAGCCATCCACGGGACGGCTCTGCACGCGCTCCTTCGCATACGCGACGGCCTGCTGGTACGCGCGATCCGAGATCGCCACGCCCTGTACCCCCACGGCGAAGCGCGCGGCGTTCATCATGATGAACATGTACTCCAGACCGCGGTTCTCCTCGCCGACGAGCTGCCCGATCGCGCCGCCGTGATCGCCGAACTGCAGCACCGCGGTCGGGCTCGCCTTGATGCCGAGCTTGTGCTCGATCGACACGCAATGCACGTCGTTGCGCTCGCCGAGCGAGCCGTCTTGGTTGACGAGGATCTTCGGCACGACGAACAGTGAAATGCCTCTCACGCCTTCAGGCGCGCCCGGCGTGCGTGCGAGCACCAGATGCACGATGTTTTCCGTCATGTCGTGCTCGCCCCATGTGATGAAAATCTTCGTGCCGAAGATCCGGTACGAGCCGTCGCCCTGCGGCTCGGCGCGGGTGCGCACGAGCGAGAGGTCGGAGCCGGCTTGCGGCTCGGTCAGATTCATCGTGCCGGTCCAAACACCCGCGATCATCTTCGGCACGTAGCGCTGCTTCAGCTCCTCGCTACCTGCCGTCAGCAGCGCTTCGATCGCGCCGTCGGTCAGGAGCGGGCACAGCCCCAGCGACAGGTTGGCGGCGTTGAGCATTTCGATGCAGGGCGTCGACAGCAGCTTGGGCAGATCCTGACCGCCGTATTCAGACGGATGTTGCAAACCCTGCCAGCCGCCTTCGCTGAACTGGCGAAACGCGTCCTTGAAACCGGCCGTGGCGGTCACCACGCCGTCCTTCCAGGTGCTCGGGCTGCGGTCGCCGTCGACGTTCAGCGGCGCGAGCACGCCTTCGTGCAGCCGCGCGGCCTCTTCGAGCACCGCACGAGCGGTGTCGGCGGTTGCGTCCTCGCAGCCGGGCAAGCCCGCCAGTTGGTCGATTCCGGCCAGTTCCGTGAGTGCAAACAACATTTCTTTGAGAGGCGCGACGTAGCTCATTACCATTCTTCCGATCAGATAGTCCGTAGGGAAAGTCACCCGTCTGGCACCGATGCGGCCGGGGTAACGTATGGCTGAATCGTAGCGTCGGACAGGCCCTGCCCGGTTGTCCAAACCGGACGATCTATTGACATCTCTGGCCACGTCGGAGGGAGTAAGCGCCCCGTGGGAACTGCGTCGGCGGGTGTTGCCGACGCATCGATATGACGCGATCAGCCACCCCGGCGATAGGCCGCCGGGGTGCTGCCGGTCCAGTGACGGAACGCTCTGTGGAATGCGGTGGGGTCGCCGAAGCCGACGTCGCCCGCGATGATGGCGATGGGCTCGCGCGTGCCCGTCAGGCGCTGGATCGCGATGTCGCGGCGCAATTCGTCCTTGAGCATCTGGAACGCCGTGCCTTCGGCGGCAAGATGACGGCACAGCGTTCTGACCGAGCAGTGCAGGCCTTCCGCCGCCTCTTCGATGGACGGGACGTCGGGCAGCCGGGACGCGAGATGTTCCCGCACGCGATGACTGAACAACTGCTCGTTGAACGAAACGAAGATCCAGTCTTCCGGCGCGCGAGCGAGAAACCTGCGCAGGTTCGCCTTGCGCTGACGCACGGGCAGGTCGAAATAGCTGCTGCTGAACTGCATCGAGGTCTGATTGCAGTCGAACTTCGCCGGTCCGGGAAACAGATAAAGATACTCGAGCGCGTGAGCGGGACGGGGAAAGGCGAACTGCACCTGCAACAACGCAATCCGTTGACCGATCAGCCAGGACGCGATCCCATGCGCAAGCTTCAGCATCAGCTCCTGGCCCAGCATGCTGGGTTGCGCTCCCGTGCTTCCCGGACGCAGCGCCAGGCTCGCGACGAGGTCGCCGCGGCGCGACTCGAAGCGGAAGTCGTCCAGCACGAGATGGAAGAACTGGCCGAACCGGTGCATCGCGGATTCGAGATTCGGCGCATCCAGCAGGCTCAGGCAAAGAAACTTCAGCGCGCCGCTGCGCAGCGGGCGCGAGAAAACGCCGGGCATCTCATCGTCGAGTTCGATCGCGAGCGAGCGGTAGAGCGTGGAGAACTGTTCCTCGGTGACGCGCGCTCCAGGCTGGTCCAGAAGCGCGCGCGGAATGTTCGCGCCCGACAGATGCCGGTCGACGATATCCGGCCGCGTCCCGACGCTGCCGAGGAACCCGTTGACGAGCGAGATCGGTACGGTTGCGCCAGGAGCTTGCATGAGAAGGTTCCGCGAGGCGAAGACGCATCAGCATAGCGCCTCCCGCCGCATCGTGGCGAGGGTTCGGCGAATCGCTACGCGAGTGCCGCGTTCGGGGCCCGGTGGTTCCGGTAGCTTGCCGCCTATTGCGCCGATGCGTGCGAGCGCAGATATGGCACGTAGCCGTTCTGAATCTTCAGGATCTTCTCGGCGCACGCGTCATAGTCGTCGCCCTTCGCGCTGTCGGGCCCATACATGCCGCGGCACTGCGCGAACAGCGACAGCGTCGCGCCGCCCGTGCTCTTGTTCGCGCGGGTCGCTGAGAAAGCGGCTTTGCCCGAATCGTCGGGCACGTCGGTATCGATCGCGACCGCGTCCGCGCGGATCACGTGCGTGTCGGAATGCTGCTCGATATAGCGTTTCGTCGCCGCCCACGCGGCATCGCAATTCGCCGGTGTGCAGTCGATCACCGCGTCGCGTTGCGCGGCGCGGAGGTTCGGCTCGCTATGAAGGATCTCCTGCTGGGCGCGCTGCGCCTGCTTTTCCGGGGACGAGCAGGCGGCGAGTGCACATGCGACGAGTGCGAAGGCAGCGATCTTTTTCATGAGTAGACTTCGGAGGCCATGGTCGAGCGCGATTATAGCGGTGCGGGGAAAGCGATTGCGTATTCACGACTCACATGCTGGGTTGGTAAGTTCGGTTGGCGTCATTGCCCTTAGGTGTTCGCCACCAGCAACTCCTCCGCATTGCCCGGCGGTCGCAGCCCATCCGTCCGAGCCGCGAAGTAGCGCTGCGTCAGATCGGCCGCGGACACGTGCCGCGCGTCGTCAAAGCCCGCTTCGCGCGCCATGGTGATCATCTGCTGCGGCATGAAGAAGCTGATGAACGGTGTACCGCTCGCACGCGCGCCCTTCTCTGCCATTTCGAGTCCGGGGCGCACGTCCGGGTCCGCCATCTCCAGCGGCAACAGGAACGTCATCGCGAACGTCGAGCCGCGCGCCAGCCCGGCCACTTCGCGCAGCGTCGCCGCATTCGCCTCTTTCGTCAGATACATGCTGACGCCGGTCGACACGACGACGGCCGGCCTGCTTTCGTCGAAGCCTTCGGCGACGAGACGCTGCCGCCAGCTATCGCCCGCTTCGAAGTCGACCGGCACGAAACGCAGCCAGTCCGGCAGGCCGAAACCAAGCTCGCCGAGCCGCTGACGCTTCCACGTTTGCGGTCCCGGCGGGTCGACCTCGAACACGGTGAGCCGCGACGCAATGTCGGGCCGGCGTTGCGCGAAGCTGTCGAGACCGGCGCCCAGAATCACGTATTGATCCACACCGCGCCCGGTCTGCTCGACGACCAGATCCTCGATAAAGCGTGCGCGCGCGACGATCGACGCGCGAAACGGCCGCGTGAATCGCGGATCCATGTCGCCACGGCTGCGCCAGTCTTCGGCGGGTGCCAGCAACTGCAAGCCGACTTCGTCTTCGAGCACGTGCGGCGGCGCGTCGGCCTGCACGTGCAGCGCACGCCATAACGCGACGCGCGCGGCGGTGCTGTCGGGTGCGATGTGTCGTGGATCGCTCATGGTATTTGCCCGCTTGGGTTGATGTGCCGTTGCCACCGCTGCTCAATGGAACAACGGCAGCGCGAGAAACAGTTTGATGACGATCGCGTTGACGATGTCCATGAAAAACGCGCCCGTCAAGGGCACGATCAGGAACGCGATATGAGAATGGCCGAAGCGGTTCGTGATCGCCTGCATGTTCGCGATCGCGGTCGGCGTGGCGCCAAGTCCGAGGCCGCATTGCGCCGCGCACAAGACGACCGCGTCGTAGTTGCGGCCCATCGCGGGGAACGTGATGAATACCGCGTAGAGCGCCATCAGCAGCGTCTGTGCCGCGAGGATCGAGATGATCGGCACCGCGAGCGCGGCAAGCCCCCAGAGGTCGAGCCGCATCAGCGCCATCGAGAGAAAGAGCGCGAGCGCGACGTTGCCGACAAGCGCGACCGCGTGCTGGTCGATCCGCACACGCACGAGCGCGAGCACGTTGCTCAGGATCACGCCGATGAACAGCGTGCAGACGAACGTCGGCAATTCGAACGCGGTGTCCGCGATCCAGTCGGCAAACATTTCGCCGCCCGCGAGGCAGATCGAGATCAGCGCGAGCGTCGTGATGATCGCGGCGGGCGTGGTGGCCTGCTGCGCCTTCGGTTCTTCGAAGACCAGCGTTTCGTCCTTTAGCTGTTTGACGCGCAGCAACTCGTCGGCGCTGATCCGCCGCATCAGCAGCCGTGCGATCGGACCGCCGAGCACGCCGCCCATCACGAGGCCAAACGTCGCGCAGCCGATCGCGATCTCGGTCGCCGACTCCAGTCCGTGACGCTCGGTAAAGATCTGGCTCCACGCGGCGCCAGTACCGTGGCCGCCCGACAACGTGACCGAGCCGCCGAGAATCCCAAGCAGCGGATCGACGCCGAGGGCGAACGCGAGCAGCAAGCCGACCACGTTCTGCAGGATCAGCAGCCCGCAGACCAGCGCGAGAAAGCGGATCAACACCGGGCCGCCCGCCTTCAAACTCGATAGATGCGCATTCAGACCGATCGTCGAGAAGAACGCGAGCATCAGCGGCGCCTGCATCGTCGAATCGAACCTGACCTGCACGTGGGTGGTGAGGCGCGTGATCAGCACGCAGATCGCGACGATGAGCCCGCCTGCCACCGGCGCCGGAATCGAATAGGTCCTTAGCACGCCGATCCACTGCACGAGCTTTTCGCCGAGCAGCAGCACGAGCGACGTCGCAACCAGCGTGGCATATACGCCAATAGTCATGAATGGCCTCCGAGCGGGAGCGTGACAACGTTTTCTGTTTTCCCGGCGCGACGCCGCGGCGCATCGGAATGCGGCAAGGCTTTGTCGTCATCCGGAGCGCGCGCGAACCAGCGACATCTTAGCCAATCCGTCCAGGCAAAGTATGTTTTTCCTTGGGTTTTATCCGGCAAGGTCGGAGCCCATATTGGGTTTCTCAGTACACGGAGTGACCGACAGATTCTCGCACTGACGTGAATTCAAAGTAGCGGGAACAGGAGATGCGTAGCTCTGCAGGATAGCCCGACGAGCGCTGTCTGATTGCGTCGCAAGTATCGATCGGATGCCACCCAACCAGGAGATGTCATGAAACCAATTCTCTACCGCCGGCGGCGAGCAGTTCGCCGTCCGCCGCAAGTCAGTGTCAAACAGATGACCGCATTGCCGTGCGTGGACGTGGCAGTCCTGTCCACGCACGTCCACCCTGCTTCACCGCTTTGCTATTGCGGCAACGCATAGGCAATCACGTAGTCGCCGAGCTTCGTACCGAATGAGCCGTGACCGCCTGCCGCAATCACCACGAACTGACGTCCGTTGACCGAATAGCTCATCGGCGTTGCCTGCCCGCCGGCGGGCAGACGCGCCTGCCAGAGCTGCCTGCCGTTGTTCACGTCGAAGCCGCGAATGTAGTTGTCGGCCGTCGCGCCGATGAACGCCACGCCGCCCGCCGTGATGATCGGGCCGCCGAGCATCGGCATCCCCATCTTGAACGGCAACGGAAGCGGTGAGCTGTCCCGCACCGTTCCGATCCGCTTCTTCCATACGATCTGGTTGGTCTTCAGATCGATCGCCGAAATGAAGCCCCAGGCAGGTTGCTTGCAAGGAAGACCGACCGGCGACATGAACGCATTCAGTGTCACGCCGAACGGAACGCCGTATTGCGGCTGAATTCCGGTCTCCGTCCCCGAACCTTTCGCGCCCGGTACCGGCTGAATCGGATTGCCCGGGCCACGCGGAATCAGCCGCGAAACGAACGGCAGCGCAATCGGATTGGCGACCGCAATCTGGCGATCTGTGTCGACCGCCATGCCGCCCCACTCGAACATGCCGAGATTGCCCGGAAAGACCAGCGTTCCTTGCTCTGATGGAGGTGTGAAGGTGCCTTCATAGCGCAGCTTGTGGAACATGATCCGGCATACCAGCTGGTCGTACATCGTGGCGCCCCACATGTCGGCATCGGTGAGATCCTTCGATGGCCGGAAGGTCAGTCCGGAGAACGGCTGGGTAGGCGAAACATGGTCGCCGGGCGCCGCACCCTGCGGCACCGGACGCTCCGGCGCCGGCACCACCAGCACGCCCGTGCGCCGGTCGAGCACGAACAGGTTGCCGGTTTTGGCCGGCGCATACACGACAGGCACGGTATTGCCCTTGACGTCGGTAATGTCCGCGAGCGTGGGCTGCGATGGCAGGTCCATGTCCCACAGGTCGTGGTGGACCGTCTGATAGAACCACGCGAGCTTGCCCGTCGACGCGTGCAGCGCGAGCAGGCCGCTCGCGAAACGCTCCTGCTCCGCCGTCCGGTTGCCGCCCCAGATGTCCGGCGTGGTCACGCCCATCGGCAGATAGACGATGTCCAGCTTGGGATCGTATGCAGCGGGCGCCCACGAGTTCGGGGACGTGAGCGTGTAGTGACCGCCGGCGGGAGGATTCTGATTCGGGTCCTTCGCGCCCGGGTCGAACGCCCACAGCAGTTCGCCGGAACGCACATCGAAGCCGCGGATCACGCCCGACGGCTCGCGCGTCGAATAGTTGTCCTCGACCGCGCCCGCGACGACGATCACGTCGTTCGTGATGACCGGCGGCGAGGTCGGCTCATACATGCCGGGGGTCGTCACCGGCTGGTTGTGCTGGAGATCGAGATCGCCGCCGTTGGCAAAGGTTTTGCACAGCGCCCCTGTCTCCGCGTCGAGCGCATACAGGTGGCCATCGTTGACGGGCAGATAGATGCGGCGCATGCAGGCCCCGGCGGTCGCGGCAGTCGCAGCGGGCGCAGACGCTGGTTGCTGAGCGGGCGCCGCGGCCGACGCTGCCTGCTGCTCCGGCGCGGCGGCCGATGCGCCCGAGGGCTGATCAGCCGTCGGCACGGGACCGGCCGCGGAAAGATCGACATAAGCCACACCACGGCAGGTCACGTGCTGGAACGACGGATCGGCCTTCAGTTGCGGATCGAATTTCCATTTCAACTTGCCGGTCCGCGCATCCAACGCCCATAGGATCTGATGCGGCGAGCATAGAAACAAGGTCTCGCCGATCTTGATCGGCGTGACTTCGTCCGTAATCTCGACGGGGTCGTTGGGGCCTTTGCTATCCCCGGTCCGGAAGGTCCACGCGACCTGTAAGTCCTTGACGTTTGCAGGCGTGATTTGAGTCAGCGGGGAATAGCGGGTACCGGCCTGGGTGCGCGCGTAGGCCGGCCAGTCGGCGGCGCTATCACCGGTCTCTGCGGGGGCCGCCGATGCCGCACTGAAGCTCCCGTTGACCGTTTGCGGATCGTTGAAGTTCGCGTAGATGAGCACGCCCGCCCAGACAGCCAATGCAACGACGAGCGAACCAATGCCGAGCCCGCGTGCGCCCTCCATCCGCCAGCTCACGAGCAGCAGTAGCCACACGCCGAAAATGACCAGCACCCCGGAGCGCGGAGCCAATGCCCAGAAGTCCGTGCCGGACTCCCAGAGTGCCCAGACCGCCGTCGCAATCATCAGGAGCGCATAGAGAACGAGCGCAGCGGGCTTGCGCCGGTAAAGCAACCACGTCACTACTGCGAGCAGCAGGCCCGTGATCAGGTAGTACCACGACCCGCCTACGGCAATCAGCCATGCTCCGCCGATCACAAGGTAAAGCGAAGTGAGCGCGAGAAACACAAGTGTGATTGCACCGATGACGACTGACCAACCGGGCTGTCTCGACATGATGATCTTCCACCTTAATCAAGAACGACGTGCGCGCGCAGACCGCAAAAGATGGGCCTGGTCTGTCCTGTTGTTCGATGCAGGCGCGTGACTTCTCGCGCGTTATCGCGCGTGCAGCGATGAGATCGAACCTGCCGCGGACATGCAACCGATACCTCGCTATCTGACCTGTTGGCCCAGGTGGTCGAGAGCGTAGCGTCGGCAATGCTCAAGATATGCCGCTTCGTTGGCGACGGTCAATTGAATCATGCTGCGCCACAGCGATGATCGGTGAGCTTCCAGCCCGCTCGCTCCAACGCGATATGCACGGCCGGCACGGGACCGAGACCGAGACCGAACATGCCGGGCTCGACGGCGGCGATGCCGAAAGCCGCAAGACGCGCACTCGCTTCGATGCCCCTGGCGTCGGCATAACCGCGCTCGGCCACGACCATTGCCGCCGCACCGCTGTTCAGGCCGGGCGCATTGCCCGCCGTGATCGTGCCATCGGGACGGAACGCGGGACGCAGCTTTGCCAGCGTTTCCACGGTCGTTTCCGGACGCGGCTGCTCGTCGCGCGTGAACTGGATGCTGCCCTTGCGCCCTTCTATTTCGACGGCGACGAGTTCGGCATCGACTGCGCCGCGTTGCGCCAGGCGATCGCCATGGCCCTGAGGCGCGAGAAGATCGCCGTTTCGACCGCGCATCCGTTCGCCGCGTCGGCGCACGTACCGCACGCGATCCGGCTCGCGCTCGGCTCGGTCAGCTTGACGACGCTCGAGCAGTCGCTGCAAACGGTCGCGCGGGTCATTGCCGACCAGACCTACTGATCGAAGACTGCGCTGGGCCGCCCCCATCATCCCGGCGCGGCCCAGCGCGCATTGCGACGTATCGCCTGTGGCGGTTGTCCAAACGCTCGAGTGAACGCATCGCGCATGCGGCGCGGGTCGGAAAATCCGGTCTGCTGGGCGATCTGTTCGACCGTATGGCGGCTCCTTTCCAGCATGAGCCGCGCGGCTTCGAGACGCAGTCTCTCGACGGCCTTGGCGGGCGATTGCCCCGTCTCCGCCCGGAACGCGCGGCTGAACTGACGCGGGCTGAGCCGCGCCACTTCGGCCAGTTGTTCCACCAGCAGCGGTTGCGCGAGATTCTTCCGCGCGTACGTCAGCGCGGACTGAATGCGATCCGATTTCGCATCGAGTTCCAGCAACGCCGAATGCTGGGACTGACCACCGGCGCGTCGATGAGAAACGACGAGCGTTTGCGCGACCGATCTCGCAACCTCCACCCCCAGATCGGCCTCGACCAGCGCCAACGCGAGATCAATTCCCGCCGTCATGCCCGCCGACGTCCAGATCGAACCGTCGACCGCGTAAATCCGGTCTTCCTCCACACGGATGCGCGGAAAATGCTTCCGCAGCGCGGACGCATAGACCCAGTGCGTGGTGGCGCGCTTGCCGTCGAGAAGGCCCGCTTCGGCCAGCACGAAGGCGCCCGTGCAAATAGCGGCGACGCGCCGGGCCGTCGCCGCGCTGTGACGTGCGTAGGCGAGCAGCCCATGGGACGGCCGCGCCGCGCCCGGATCGCCGCCCGTGAAAAGGACCGTGTCGAACGTTCGCTCTTCGAAGGGTTCGGTCATCACCGTGGGACCACCGATCGGTCTGACCGGCGCGCCATGTTCCGACAGCGTGAGTACTTCGTAGAACGATTCACCGAATTTCCGATTGGCAAACGAAAACACCGGCTGCGCGGCGAGCGACATGGCGTGAAACCCATCGAACACGACGAACGCGACTGACGGCACGGCGATTCCTTTGAGTGGTGTCCTGAAACCGTAGTTTCTACGTCCTTTGCGATCTCGGCGGCCGCCCATATAAATGCGCTATGGATGCGCGGATTTGATTGAACGCGAATAAGCGGCCCTCGACGATCCTTCCGCACCAGCGGTCGACCGACTCTTTCAGTTCCCATTCTAGTCACCGTTTCCTTATCGCAGTTCTTCGAGGCCAACTACGCGGTGCTGATGAGCGGCCCGTCGGCGACCGCGGACATCGAGGGCGTACTGGTTCGCGGTGCGCAGGGTATCCGGTCGCTGACGGTCATACCGGTCGCGAGGCCGGGTACCGCGCGCCAGGGCAGGAGACCTCCATGAACGGTTTAGCCGCCAGCCGCGACGCGATGATACGGTTCCTGAGCCACGGACGGCATCGCCTGCCCTGTCCGAGGCCTTCAAGGCCGGCCTCATCTGTGACGCGCCCGCTGGGGATTGCTCAGACGCGGGCGTAAAAGAACGCAGCGCCGGGGGAGAGGCGCTGCCGTTCCGGGCATGACAGGGCGACGAACCGGAGGCGATTGCGCGTTGCGACCCATTGCGTTTCAGCTTCCAGCAATACCCTCAGGCGGGCTACTGCGATAGTCCGATCCGCTGCGGCTCCTGGGAGATGAAATCGGCGGCAATGCGGTTGTACGCGGCAGGCCGCACGTCATGGATATCGCCGGACTGAAGCAAGTCACCAACATAGACCTTGCCGTTGTATTCGACGTAGGTCACGCTGTTAGCACCCGGCGCGAGATAGCGGTAATGGCCACCATCCAGCTGTACAGAAGCCTCATCGATGCTCCGCGTCAATTTGCAGTGTGCGGTCCACTGCCAGCAGCCTCACTGGATCGGTCTTCTTCCACTGTGATTTCGGCACGAGCACGGACCATTCGGTGTTGGCCGTATCGAGGAAGAACGCCGCCACGCCTACGTAGTTCGCTGCGTCGCCGATCGGCTCCGAGATCTTCAGCGTCTGCCCCGGCCCCAGCGTCACGTCCCGGCTCCAGAGCGTCGCGGCCTTCAGCGCCTCGTTGCCCGCGAGCAGTTGCGCGTAGGTCGCTGTTACGAAAGGCTTGTCGTCCTTCAACTGGTAGATGCGCAGCACAACCGGAAGCGACGCGCCACGCACATCCTCGTTCAGTGCGCCGCGTGCCGTCACCACGAGGTTCATCTGTTTGACTTTCGTCTCGAACACCGCGCGTGTGACATCCACGGTGCCGTCCTTCACCGACTGCCAGGTCCCGCACGCCGAGACGGCCAGCGCGAGGCCCACGCCGAGCGCACCCCGCAAAATCCGGACACTCATCACAAAGGTGCTCCCTCGAAGTCGATGCGAGGATAGACGGTCTCCTTGCCACCGATGCTCAGTACCAGTTGCATGGAAACATGAAGGCTCGCGTAGCGCCCCAGAAAGTGATTGAGCACTTCGCCGAATAGCGCAGCATCGCCCGGCCCGTCGAACGCGGTCGGATCGAGTTCGACATATGCGCACGCAATACGTTGTACGTATGCCCGCTCCACCTTCTGCTTCTCGGAGAAACGTACGTCCCTGATCGCGTCGATACGACGCGAGACCCCGTCGTCTGGCGTCCAGTCGTAGAGTTCCAGCGTCTCACGCAGCGCCGGTGCGCCCTCCATATGGATCCGGTTCAGTTCGTTCGCGCCACCCGCCGTAAAGTGCCCCAATACGCGCCAGTCGTAGCCCCGGTAATAGCGCGGCGGATAGAGCGGCATGGACGGTGCCGTGAGGTTGCGCACCGATGCAATCCCGGTGAAGTCCGATACGGTTTCAGTGATCGTCGCCTCGGCCAGCGCCATGCGTGGGAGACGCCCGTTATTGGCGAGCGCGCGTACCGTCAGGTAGCGGTCCGGATCGGGACGGTCCTCGTCGTTCTCTGCGTGCCGGTACGTTCCGGCCCATAGCTGCCCCGCCAGCGTCACCCAGAGTTCCCGCCCAAGCGGACCGAAACGAGTCGACGTATGGAAGTAGCGCTCAGGCTTTTCGTGACGCAACGCCCAGCCACGATGCCGGAAACTCGTGAACGCCCGGTAGTCGTGCCGTGCGCTGTCCTCCGGCTCGGCGGCGATCACCGCGAGTACATCGTACGGCTCGACATGAGAGGCGATGCCAGGCTGTACGCGGATGCAGTGCTCCCTGTCGTGCCAGCCGACAGGTTCCAACGGCAACGCATCGACCTCAAACAGGTTGATGACAGGCGTGCAGAACAGGCGGAAATTCTCGCGGCTGACGGGATAGTCGCCAGGCATCCGGGCATCGAGTTCAATCTCGAAGGTCATCTGCGCTTCACCCGCCGGCAGCGCCGCAGCATCGAACCCGCACAGGTCGACGAAGTGAAACTTTTGCGGGAACACAAAATACTCCAGCATCGTCTGCTCGCGGTCCAGTTGCCCGTCGCGCTTCGCGTCTGTGACTGGCCATAGCCGCGTCGACGGGCCGAAGCCTGCCGCCTCGACATGCACCCCGTCCAGCGGCTGCAAGGCGCCGTCCCGTACTGACGGCAGACGCAGCCCGATTGACGCAACCTGCCGCGTCAGCGCCGCGTATAGCGTAGCCGCAGCGGGCCGGTCGCCATGCAGGTACAGGCGGATACGCGACAGGTCCATGCGCTCGCGCTGCTCCCCGAGCCAGAGACCAAACGTCAGGCGGATCACCGTACGCCCGTCGGCACGTACGGCAACGACCGCGTCCTCTACCGAGAGCGGTAACAGCTCGACGGGCTGCGTCGTCCGGTACACGCACTGCACCTTATCGGGACCGACGGGCGTTGAGCGTACGACGGCTCCGGCGGGAATCGGCACCGCAGTTGCGCCCGTTCGGTTCAGCGGCGAGCATTCGATGATCGACAGCGACGGGATCGCCCGCGCCATATGCTCGTAAAGGTTGTCGAGCATCCCTTCGGTCACTTCCGGCATGCCGTCGTCGAGCTTCATGCGTAGCCGCGCCGAGAGAAATGCAAAGGCTTCGTTCACCGCGCGCACAGCCCCCTCAGGTTCGCCGTAGAGCATCCCCATGCGACGCGCGGCGTCAGGCTGCGCCTGCGCAAACTCGCGGCCTGCCTCGCGCAGGTAGCGCATCTCTTCGTCGTAGTACCTGAGGAACGGATTCTCGTGCTCAGTCGGGTTTTTCTTCCAGGGTGCGGTCATGGTTGCAATTCAGGTGGCAGGGGAGGAAGCATCGGTACGGCACCAGCCTTGCCGACAACAAAAATCCTTTCGGGCATCTGGAAGCCGCGCAGCTTCAGCAGTTCGAGCGGACCGGCTCCAACCTGGGTTCGCAGCACGTAGCGCAACGGGTCGCCATTTGCGTCGTTCCACGTGAGCTGGTAGCGGGTACTGTCGAGCTGCTTCACATCGGCTTTTGCGAGCAGGCGCAGGAATGCCCAGTCGCCCGTCGAATCGAACGCCTGCCTCAGGCCCGCGTTGAGCGTCTGCCACGTCAGACCCGCGTGCCCGTTCAGGCCGTCGCCGGGCCAGGCGAGCGGCGTCCAGCTTTCCTGCTGGTTAAAGTAGACGATCTGCTTGCCGTCCACCGACAGTTCCGAGCGCGTCACGTCCGGCGTCGGCAACGCCATCATCTCGAAGCGCTCGTTGGCATCGCCCTTTATGTAGAGTTGCGCGCCGACCGTCGAGAGCTGGCGCAGGCCGGCAAGGAACTTCGGATCGAACTGGAGTGCCTGTGGTGCCAGTTCGTTCGGTGTCCAGTGATCGCCCTCGAGCTTGAGTACGCCCGCGAGTTGCGTCGAGATGAAACGGGCGACCAGGCCGGTGTCGGGACGCACGAAGCGGCCGAGTTCGGCGAAGGATGCATCGGCCTGCGTGTCAAAGAACGGATAGCGGCCGTTCATCGCCGCGTTGAATGGTGCAGCCACGCTTGCGCGCCATGCTTCGTCCAGGCTCGCCGCGGCGGGTTGCAGAATGGTCTGCCACGCCGCTTCGAGCGGCTGTGCGAACACCGCATTGCCAAAGCCTGCCCATGCGGAGCCGAGACTTGCGGCTGTCAGCGCCGCATCGTCACGCGCCTGAGACAGCTCCGAGAGCTTGCCCTGGAAGACCGCCTGCGCGAGCGAGCGCGCCATCGCCTGCGCGTCGGGACTGCCTGCGATCTGCTGAAGCTTCAGTCGCATCGTGGTGACCGCCGTCAGATAGCGCGACAGGCTGACGCCACTCAGCGCGACGTTCGTCGATGCACCGGCCTTGCCGTTTCCGCTGTCCGTCGCTGCAACGCCGCTCTCTCCCATCAATGCAAGCAGCGGGCCGAATGATTTGTCCAGCGGATTGACGGTCGGGCCATTCGCGTCGTCGTTGTTGCCAATCAGGCTTTGCGCCTTGCGCACCAGCGTGTCGGTCAGCGCCTGTGAGGGTCGTCCCGCCTGCGCCTGATACTGCACCGACTTCATCAGCGCGATCAGCGGTGAGGTCTGCGCATCGGCGAGACGGGTGAGCTGGTCGATCGAACCGTTCAGGTTCTTCGCTGGCTGCCACTGGAGGCTGTTGAGCATGGTCTGCCAGGCGGCGGTGTACTCCGCGAAGTAGCGCGCTGTCAGTCGCTGCTTCAGTTCTTCGGCCGCCCGCTTCTCGTCGATGGCGGCGCTGGTGCGGATCGTACCCTGTGCGAGGGTGTTACCGATGGTCTGCGATGGCTGCGCGCCGGTCAGCACCCAGTCGCCGCTGACGCGTCGCTCGCGCGCGGTCCGGTCGATCGCGTCCGCGATCATGCCGTCCCACGCGGCACGCGTGTAGATGCCAGGCACCGTCTGTGATGTGCCGAAAAGGCCCTGCGCGTCCGCGCCGTTGAGCAACGTCTGGAGTGATGCGTCAGCGTACTTGCCTTTGACCTCGTCGAGGATGCTCTGGTACACCGTGTCGTCGGCCGATGCGAGGCCCATCTGCGTCACCAGCATGTTGCGGGTCGTGCTCACGAGGCTCTGGTCGGGTGTGATGCGCCATTCGGGGTGCGCCTGCAGGTGATCGGCGTAAAACGCGGCGAGCCGGCGGCCGGTATCGTCGCGCTCACCTTCCGGCATGTCGACCGGGCGGCGCCACAACGCGACAAGCGAGCGGCGCAGAAATGCGGCGTCGGCGCGGGCGGGGTCTCCAAGCATCAGGTACGTTTTGAGCGCGTTGTAGGTGCTGCCGCGCGCCTCCTGCGACTGCAGCGCGTCGGCCCGCGCTTCGCCCGCAGCCTTCAGCAGGTCGGTGATGGTTTGCACGACCGGCGCCTGCAGATTGCGGGTCGCCGCGATACGGTATGGCGGCCACATCGCAGCGAGAAGGGCGTCGTTCGAAGAAACGCCCGCGCGTAGATACCAGGGCGCGCCATGCTGCCGACGGTACTCAAGCTTTTCCATCAGTTGCTGGAGCGCGAGCTGGGCGCGCCAGGCCTCGGCGGTTTGCGGTTTTGCATCGACAGCGGCCTGCGCTGTCTGACTGGCCTCACGCATCAACTGCCGGTTGCCGATGAAGGACACCGTCATCCATACGCACCACAGGATCGCCGCAGCCGTGACGAGCGTGGCGAGCGCGTTGGGCCAGTAGAAGCCGACGCGCCGGCCCCGGTAGTTGGGCGCCCCCGCCGCGATCTCGCGCCACACCGGCAGCAACGCGGCGGGCTGCACGCGCAGGACGGTTACTGCCGGCGGCGCGTCGGCGGGCTCGCCGGGCGTCCCGTCGCCGTTGGTAACCGGTACCGGTACGACGGTGGGCCCCGGAAAAACCGGCGCGAACATGACGCCCGCAAGCGGCGCGCGCAGCCAGTTCGATGCAGCCAGTCCCTGAAGGCCATCGACGATGCGCTCGCCATGGTCGCCGACGTACTTCGAGATCTCCATCAACCAGGTCATCCGAAGGTTGTTGCGGGTGCAAAGGTGTACGCCCGCGTCCGCAGACCGCTGCTCGACCTCGTTCAGCAGTTCCGGCAACCTGGCGGCGGCTTCCTGTGCCTGCCTGCGCGAATCGTTCGGCATGAAGGTGCCGACCGCGTCGAAGCGTTCCGACGGGCTACCCTTCGCCTCGACCGGGTGCAGGAACGTGACGGGCGCGGCCCAGCCGAGCGCAGTGGCGATGCCCGAAAGTGCACGGGGCAGTTCGGTATCCGTATCGTCCGCGCGGGCGACATGAACGACGCCATCAACCGGGTAGCGGCGGCGCAACTGCCGGATCTGGCCCAGCCACTTCGCCGCCTCGATCCCGTCCGGCGACACATGCACGAGGATGGTTTCGTCCACATGCATGACGCCCGCCTGCCTGAGACCGGGCGCGACCTGATCGACGCGTTCATCCGTACCGTTCACCAGCAGCCAGCGCAGGCGGTGCCGCCAGAACCAGCCGTGCGAGACGCGCAGTTCCTCGTACACGCGCTGCAGTCGCGCATCGCGCTTGAGCGGTTTTGCTGTCTTTGCGTGATCGCCGGTTTCAGAGCGGAACAGTCTGGCGGCCCCGCCGTATGCGCCTGTCGATACCGCGAACAGATGGGCGATCACGATGATGACCAGCACGATCGGGATGCCAATCAATAGCCGCGTGCGAGGCGCGCCATCCGCGATGCCAAGGCGGTCACTCCCGAACCAGACCAGCAGGAGTGCGGCGATGGCGAGGACGAGCGCTGCGAGGGGCATGCCCCAGATCGCTGCGCGGCTCGGAGCCGGTTTGCTGGCGGCGGCATCAGGCTCCGTGTACTGAAGGTTATTTTTGGGTATCGTCATGCGTGG
This sequence comes from Paraburkholderia sp. HC6.4b, assembly GCF_014200875.1. Taxonomy (NCBI): domain Bacteria; kingdom Pseudomonadati; phylum Pseudomonadota; class Betaproteobacteria; order Burkholderiales; family Burkholderiaceae; genus Paraburkholderia; species Paraburkholderia sp. HC6.4b. Next base: position 164,459 of record NZ_JACHDC010000007.1, on the reverse strand, counting down.
ATGCGTTTTCTTGATCTGCGGGTAAGACATGGAGGATGGCCGACTGCAAACCATCGACAATCAGTTGCGGTCCGCCTGCGGCACCGGATTCGATGGCAGCGACGATTGCCAGCAGGCCGTTGGCTGCGCCGGCGTCGCCAACAATACGATCCAGGCGGCACTGCGCGGCATCCTTCGAAGCGGCCTGAAAACCGGCAGCAGCCAGAGCCCGGTCGCCGTGCTCAACCGGGCGCGTGATCCATGCGCGCGTCACTGCTGCGGCTTTGACCTTGCCCCAGATCGCGGCATTCGCGAAGCCGTACTCCGCCTCACCGTCGATCCCCTGGACGGGCCGGTGCAGCGCCGCTTTCGGGCTGACCTCCGGGGGGAGCCTGAAGTAGCCGGGGCCGAAGAGCACTGCAGCGCATCCTTCGGCACAGCCTTCGTCGATGGCATCGTCGTACCACGCTGCCGCGACGGCGAGAAGCGGACGGCACTCGCGCGCATCGAGCCAGGCATCGGCCACCAGCAGCCCGTCAGATGCCGGGACAATCTGTACCTCGAGCGGCGGCAGCGCCGCCAGCCGCAACGCGTCGCGGACCTGAGCCACGCGCAGGCCCGCAATCTCCGGCCCGGCCAGCACGCGCACCTGCGGCCAGTACGCCTTTTCGTATCGGGTTAGTGCCTGGATACTTCCGGCCAGCGGCTCAAGCGCAGCACGGATCATGTGGACAGCGGGAGCGGGCTTCGTCAGTACGCCTGCGCCGCCCTCGCTTTCCTCTTCACCCGCTATGGGCAGCCCGGCCAGCAGCGGATCATGATCCTCGAAGCGGTTGCACAGGACCTTCCCCGAACCATGGCGTGCGCTCTGCATCTTCAGGAGCGACTGCTTGCCAGCGAGAACTTCGGCCAGGGATCTGCGCGCGAGCGGCAGGCAGTAGCCTGCCTCGAGTACGTGCAGCGGGCGCTGCGCGAACCGGATTTTCTCCGCCAGCCAGCGATCACGATGATGATTGCGCCAGTACGCGCGATACCACAACGCCTCGTAGCCCGCGCGGGCAAACCCAAGCAGGACCAGGAACAACCCGTTCGGCGCCCCCACCACCCAGCTCCAGAACTTGAGGCCGTTTGCAGACTCGCCCTTCGGCCACACAAGCAGCACGATCACGGGGCCGAACACGTTGCACACGAACCACGTCGCCGCCCATGGCCAGAAACGCATCCTGGGCGGATACGCGCTGGGGCGTCCGGCGGGAGAAAGATCGACCGGCATTACGCGATGTTGACGTTCTGCAGCGACGAGATCAGGCGGCAACCGCACGCGCAGCGGTAATGATGGAAGGCAACCTCCTTGCCGTCGCGGTCGGGGAACTTCGCGTAGCCTTCGTCGATGACAGTCGGACCGTGCTGCGCGCAGATCGCCTCGTCGCCCTTGCGGGCAAGCGGCCTGCCCATGAAGTTCATCCATGGCGAGCCGCCCGTCACTTCCCCGCCGTGTTCGAGTGTGTCGCCTTTGCGGATGGGAAATGTCATCGCGTCACCAACACATTCTGTTCCATTTTTCTAGCGCTTTAAGATCAAATAAAAATGCCGCTTGCATTGCGAATGCAGTAATTTTATTAGACAGCATCAACCACCATTTTTCATGCGAACACTTTGAACAACATCAATCACTCGATTGATAAGTTCGGTGGCTTTTATTTGCGATTCTTCCGTTTTGTCAACCGGAATAGCAATACCATATTTTCCGCCGGCGAAGACGTATCCGAAGGGGGTGCGTCTTATTACGTCAAGAATTATCAAATCACTTCCCGTTTGATCCGGAAAATGATACGGACGCTTCCATTCGCTGACAACTGTAATTCCATCAGAATTTTGTATGGTTCCATTAATGGTTTCCGACATGGACTTCTCCAACTCGCCTCCAGCATCACCCAAATTATAGACCCTCCTTTTCCAGCGACCTTGATATCCCTCGTAAAATCCGTTGTAATTAAGTACAGCCTTTTCTAAGCATTCGTCATAGTCGGGCTTTCCTTCGCAAAGATAACTCGGAGAAAGATAAGCTCCGCGCACAATCATGATATTCACAAATTCTCCATCCTGATGGGCGTCGGTTGACGACATAGGCATTAACACTTTAGACCTTAGCCCTACTATGCATTGATCGTGTACATCGTGATTCCCATAGGTTTCTGACAAGTTAGAAAAGTGACTCACACTAGAAAAGAGTACCCCATCATTTTTATTGTCAAATACAAATAATCTGCAATCGTTGTATGCCTCATTAATACCAAGATCGGCAAGCATAGGAGAAGCCTCGTCTGCCAGCACATTCGACCATGCTGCCAGAAAAAATGTCTGAAATACGATTGAAATAAGTGTTTTTGCGATTACCTTGGCCGTCATACATCACCTCGCTATATTATCAATTGTCGACAAATCTTACAGATTTCAAAATATTAACAATTTCGGGCAAGATACTACCCCGCGGGTTTTGTAGGCGCGTAACAGATCGGGAACCGCAAACCGCCGAATGATCGTGGAAAAGGCAATACGAGAAATAACGTTGGCGTGTAGCTTCATCACCATCGTTATCATCCTGCACCATATAAAATCCGCTCGCATTTACCGCCTTCAATGCATAGACTTTAGTCAAACTGTGCAAATTATCGCGATCCTCATCAGACTCGTAATAGACTGACCAACCCTCGTCTGCCGTTTTATCGGGAACTGCGCCAAATCGCATGGAAACTTGATCAACCGTGGAACCATCCAAAATTTGGCACTCAAACGGGACACCAAAATTTTCCATATCAGTTTTGTGTGGTGGAGTGTCTGTCCAATATCCCGCTTTCAGTGGCATCTTGCTTGAGAAATGCCCTTCATAAATATCTTCAATGCCGATATGACACCCGCCCCCCATATCGACATAAACTATTTCTTGACCGGCATGCGCCGAAAATCCCAGCGAGAAATAGATACATATCCCGAAGACAGCCCTCAAAGCAGCACTAGATTTGACCATCAACTTCTCCTCGGCTCGCGCCCTTCTGGAAATCCCAATGTCATTGCACCTTGCGCATCTGGGAAAAACATATCCCCCAAGACGGCTAGCGCTTGAGCGTAGCCTACGCATCTCGCGATATACCCATTGAATGGCCTCTCTGGATGCCCAACTGCCGCCGGGAGATTGACCGCCGCCGATGCATCTCTAAATGAGGCACAATGATAGTAAACTTTGCTAACTGGCGGATTACTCGAATTCTGTTGGTGGTGGACGGGTGGGCGTGTCGCCGCAACCCCTCGCCGTTCGAGGGCAATTTGCTTGTCGGCGTAAACACCCATGCCAGAAAAAATCCAATAGAATCCCGCGCTATCTGATGGCGCGATTACATCTTCATCCGAAGGAGGCATCGAGTTCGCAGAAACTTGCGCTCGCCACGCAATCATTTGCGCCGTTACACCGCTAACGGAATCAGACAGATAATGTGCAGCGTTAGATCGGCTGTTACTCGCGTTACGATAGCTCTCTTTTAGTCTAACTCGCGTCGCATCGGATATTTGGCTCTTTCGCCCCCTAAAGTCCCAATAGTGCATGTAGTTTTCCGGGCCAGTAAGTTGAAGAAAGCCCCGACCATCCCAAGGGTGATACCACTCACCGGCATTATTTTCATAGAGGGAACCAAACCATCCCGTTTCCTCCGCTGAGTTCCCAAAAAAAGTTGACGCTCGGGACGGTGTGCTCAAATTATATTTTCTTAATGCATAGTTAAGCGGTATAAGGCTGGTCTCTGCAAAATACCTCCGGCTCTGCGTATGGCTCACTGTCTCATAGTAAACAGCGTGATGTGTCCCCTCCCGAAGTACTTCTTTTGGAAGGAATTGTCTAAACTCGTCTGCCGAGAGCCACCCACACTTCCTGAAATGCCGGATAAGCGCCAACGGATGAAAAAACCAGAGTTTCTGCCCGACGAGCGGCGTCTTGTCCAGAAACTGGAACTTGCTCAGGAAATCGGTGAACTTGGCGTACCCATCGGGGTTGGTATCCTTCTGCTTGCCAAAGAAGCCGTACGGATCGTTCAGGTCCTTGTAGCGTTCGTCGTTGTTGGACGGATCCCACTCGCTGCGCGCCTTGAACACCATCCCACGGAGCTTTTCATCCACGCCGTCCGTGTTCTGCACGTAGCCGGCAAGCTGAAGGTTGACCTCATTGTTGTTGTTTGGGTCGGCTTCGAGCGGTTGCGCCGACGGCAGTGAATCCTGAATGCCGGTCAGCCCGCAAAGCGTGGCGTAATCACATCGCCCCGCATCGTTGAACGGCGTGTTGTCGCCATCGACCTTTTGCCACCCCGTAAAGAACGGGAAATCCGCGTCAGACAACTTCTTGATCGCGTCCGGCGCGATGTTGACATAGCCCAGCGTGCCGTTCCCGTCGAACGGCACTGCGATCCAGGTGGCACAAGCCGTCCCCGTCAGCGTCGGATGGTCCGAGAGAATGCGTCCAAACCGAAGCATTTCGTAGCCATCGCTCGGGCACGTCGGATAGAGCGCCATTGCACGCTCATACAGATCATATTCATAGCGCTTTGGATTGTGGCGGCTGTCGGTGCCGCTGTCATAGGGGTCTGCGACCGGGTCCGGCGTGAGCAGCGTCACGTTGCCACTATCGCCGTTATCGATCCACGCCCGCGTAAAGCGCTGCCCCTTGTTGAACCACGCCTCGACATAGAGCGTGTCGCCTGCGCCAAGCGAGCCGCCCTGCACCTTGGGAAACCACTTCTCATCCATGCCCGCCGGCTGGGGATAGAACTCCTGCGGGCCGGAAATGATGAAATAGCTGTGCCCCCAATAGTCGCCCGTGGTCGGCTGGGTTGGCTTTTTCACGCCGATCTGTACCTTGTCGAACCAGGTCGTGAAATCGCCGTCCGCCATGAAGACTTCGAAGTGCAGATGTGCCACGCCCTGATGCTGGCCGACATAGCCAAGCATGTCCTTGCGATACACCTTCTTCGTGCCGCCCGCCTGGACCACCCCATCCTTGCCCCCTGCCGTATCGAGTAGCCATCGGGGCAGCGCATTCGCCGAGCCGGTCTCTGGCGGATCGTTAGGCTGGGGGACGATGTGCTCCTGGTTGATCATGTCCAGCAGGTGCATGTAGAGCGAGTAATACGTGATCGTGCGTCCGTCGCCCGTGTCGGTCTTGTGCCGGAGCAGGACGAAACCGGCATTCGAATTCAGCTCCGGTTGCCCGGTCGTCGAATTGGTGGTGCCGTCCGAAATGCCGTTCTTGCAGACCCGGTACGCGACCACTTCCCCATCGGCGATCGCGCGGACAGGTTCCGTCTGCTCACCCGGGTTCAGATGGATGCCGCAATGAGAACGCCGGTCGAAGGTGACCGGCCAGACCCCGTGATGGCCGATCTCGAACGGGTCGACGAGGTCCATCATGGGGTCCGGTTTCGACGCGTCGCTGGCCGTCAGGCCCGACGCGGGAAGGAAGGGAGGGCTGATGATCATGGCTTCAGTGGGATGACGAATACGGGTCGGAAATCTTCAGGCTGCTTTTCGGCAGGGACGGTAACTGGGTCGGCACGTTGTCGGGGCCGACAAACGTAAACGAGGCGGCCTTGATGGTGTATGCGCCGGGGCAGTGGAACGTGATGTTGCCGCCCTCCATGACAACCGAGGCCCCTCCGCAGTTGAGCGTGATCTTCGACTTCGCCGACACCTGCACATCCGCACTTTCGCTGGCGACACGCAACTGCTTCTGCGCGAAAAGATCCATGCCGTCCGTGAGCGCTGCCATCAGGACCTTCCCCTTCGCCGCGATAAATTTCATCCCGAGCTTGTGTGCACACAGCGAAATCAGATCCCCCGCCGCCATGCGCAGGCGCCTAACGACGCTCACGTCCATGTCCTGGCCTGCCGTGACAATCGCGTTCTGCCCCGCCGAGTGCTGCATTGATTTCGGCGTCACGAACGCCATGCCGCCGGGGGCGCTCGCGAGCAGCCCTGCGTCGCGAAGCTGGTTCAGCCCGTCGAGCAGCGCCGACTGCGTGGCGCGGTCGGCCGGATCAGCACCGGCCTGCGTGGTCGCCGTTGCCAGATCCGTCACGCGCTGCAGGGCCGCCTTGAGCTGCGCGACAGCGGCGGGCATGTCCAGGTGCGGGGTATCCGGCCCGGCTGCCGCGTCCGCCGAGAGGAACAGGCCCTTCGCCGCGCGTGCCGTGCCCCACGATTTAGTGGTAGCCTCAAACCCCTCTCCGCGAGCGAGCTTCTTGCTGTTGAGCAGGTAGCCCTGGTTGAAGGCCGTCTGGCTGTACACGGTCGCGAGGCGCGCACTCTCCTTTCCTTGCAGATCGTTGAACACCACCTCCGCACCGAGCAGCGGGGAACGCCAGATGGCATAGCTAAACAGCGACTGGTCTCCGCGCACCACGTCCGGGTGGGCGTAGTCGTGCATGGCCCCCGCTATGTAGATGCGGTCCACGTCGCGATTTTCGGCGTCGAGCAGGACCTCGGTTCCCGGCAGCAGGGGCGAGTGGAAGCCGCCCTGGTAGGACGATGACGGACGCAGCAGGCGCAGCTTCAGCAGCTTGTTGTCGGTGTTGCCCGTGCCCTGCAGGAACTTCGGCAGCACGCTATAACGCCCGTGGTCGTCCATGTCGCCGTAGGGGGCGGAGTCGCTCGTCGTGACCACGCCCACAGCGGGACCAGGCAGAAAACGCCAGTCCCGCTCAAAGTCAAACCTGGGCCGGTAGGTCAGGTTCGCCGGCATCGCCTTGAAGCGCGTATAGGCCGGCTTGGTGCGGCTGCCCTTCATCTTGAACGAAGTGATCACGAAGCCGTATTCGGCGCTCGGCATCTTCGCATTGGTGAGCTTCATTACCACGCCCGCCGCGATGCCCTTGGCGTCGGTCCTGCCCGCCAGCGTCGCCTGACGCGCGATCTGCCCGTCGCGCCGCGTCTGCGCGAATGCTTCGCCCTGCGCTGGCGTCAGATGGCCTTCGACGCTGCGACTGATCTGCCCGAACGACGAGCGGTCATCCGTCTCGATGGAGACATTCGCCGTGGCGCGAAGGGGATCGTCCGGCGTGCAGTAGTTGCGCTCCCACAGTTCGATGGTGGCCGGCACCAGCGCGCGCTGCTCATGCACGGCCTGGGCCGCTTCGTGCCAGCTCGCATGCAGGCCCGAGGCATCCAGCAGCGGCACGTCGACCGAGCGGATATAGGCGCGCGGATTGTTGGCGAACACGATGGTGTCGAGCTTGCCATCCTTGCCGCGTCCCTGCTTGTAGAACCAGAAAACGCCGAGGCGGCGGCAATGGCGGGCGATGAAACTCCAGAGCGACTCCTCCAGCATCACCACCTGCTCCATCTTCTCCTGCAACCCTTCGATCTGGAATTCGACATCGAAGGCATCGAAATTCTTGCGGTCGACCAGCGCCTGGGTGATCAGCTCCTGCAAAGTCACATCTTTAAATGTGTCGCTTTTGATGATGCGTTTGCAGAGGGCCACAAAGCGCGGCTCGATGAGCAGCCGGTACGCGGACTCGTCGCGGCTCGTGCGGATGCGCTTCCAGCTCGTCACCACGCCGTTGAAGGTGGCGGCGTCGTGACTGACGGGCTGCACGTAGCTCACCGAGGGCACCGCCGCCTGCTCGTCGATCTGCAGGCCCGCGCGACGGCCCACATACTGCTTGCCGTCGATCTCCAGCCGTGGCGACGTAACCGTGACGTCGACGCGGTAGTCCTTGCAGAAGCCACCGCTGGCCTTGAAATCGAGCACGTCGAGGTCATGGGGCTGGGAGCCGATCCAGATCCTGAGGTGCTGGGTCAGGCGCGCGCTCGGATGGCTGAGCGCGGCGGTAAAGTTTTTCGTGACAGCATTCATCCACACATCCCTGTATGGTTAAAGAAACGAGGCACAGCTGTTGCGTCAGCAACCGTCAACCGAAAAAATCTAGGGCGGTACCCGCTGCCCGTCAATCACTCCACTCACCCTGTGCGAAATTGCCAACGATTTTGTGAATGATCGTTAAATCGGAATCCTTTGCTTTTTCGAGATGGAAATGCGTGATAAACGGGTGCAGCAACACCTAATGGCGAACGACGCATGCGAGTCGATCGCGCGCGGGAAACGGTCAGCCCTGCTGCTCGTGATAGCGCAGCGTGGTAGAGAGAAGCGTGGCGTCGCCGCGAGCGCGCACCTCCGGAAGTTCGGCGATGCGCTCAATCATGGCCAGCATCTCCTCGCGCGTTTCGTTCTGGTCGGGTCGGGTCGGGTCGGGTCGGGTCGGGTCGGGTCGGGTCGGGTCGGGAGGCACATGATTTATCTGATGGACGCGCGTGACAACATATGCAGACACAATATGCAAAACGAATAAACGTCTGCTTCTCGCCGTGCAATTGAAAAAGGCGGCATCAAGCCGCCTTCATTGGATTGCTGACAGAGCCAGTTAGTGCTTCGTCGTGGTCGTGCCAGGAGTCGCAAGTCTGTCCTGAACGCTTTGCGCCGCATCGGCCAGCAGGTCCGCCGCATCGCGGGGAGTAAGACGACGGTCCGGAATACCCTTCGCCTGCGCAAACGTCCCGAACACCTCTTCGGTATTTATGAAGGGGCGCTTTTCAACAGCCTGTGTAAGCGGCCCGCCCAAGGCACCTTGAAATGAAGGGATCGTGAAGGCGACGATTGTGTCCAGGTCAATGCCGAGTGGCTGCTCGCGGGATCTGTGCCGTGCAAATGACGTCAATGGAACTCGCTGTCATCGCTCAGCGAGCCACGCCGGGATATCCCGCTTTCCGTTGAGCACGCGCCATATCTCAACGTGATCCTTGCGCTCAATGTAGAAGATCAGATGCGGGTAGCGAGCAAGCGGCCACGCCCGCAGGCCCGGTATGTCCAGCTCATACCCGTAACGGGGAGATCCGATGTTGGAGCGGTTAGCGAGATGCGCGTATGCTTGCTCGATCTCCGCAATGAACGCGAGCGCTGCCTGTTCCGAGCCTTCGTCTACGAGGTGGTGGGTCAGCTCGTCTTCTACGTCTTGCTTGGCCAGTCGCGTTGGGATGACGGGCTTGGCCGTCATTTGCGCGAAGTACGCACTCGGGCGCGCAGCGATTCGAAGTAGGCGGCATCGGCCGGACCCACGAGGCTGCCGCAACCACTCTTTGACTCGCGCCGCCATATTTTAGTCAAAATCCCTCAACTGTTTTTTTAGTCATTGGAATCGCTCTCCCTTGCAACACGGGCCTGAGAGAGGATAGAAAAGTCCGTAACTTTAGGAATTTGAAGGAAGTCTGCTACGCTGCGCGCTTCACCACCCTCGCATTGAAACGATGGAAAGCCCTTTCAACGATCGCGGCGTGTCGGTCACGCGCAACGCCCTCTCATCCGCAGGTCAGGTCTTCCCGCTGCGCGATATCGTCGACGTGCAGGTCGTGACCGTGCAGAAGAACAAGGTCGTGCCGCTCGTGATCTCGGTGGCCGGGCTGCTCGGCGCAATCGTCGGGGGCGTGCTGCACTCGGCGTCGGGACTCGTATGCGGGGTGATGCTGATCGTGGTCGGTTGGCTTACCTGGGTGACCCAGGACATCACGCATCGGCTGATGGTCAAGACGGCCGACGGCGAGCGCGAAGCGCTGATGAGTACGGATCGCGAGTTCGTCGAACGCGTCGGCGAGGCAGTGCATCGGGCGAAGGCCGCGGCTGCCGCGCCGAAGGCTTGACGCGGGGCGACGATCGAACATGACGAAGCCGTGCGCGACGGATCAGCACCAGCCTCGCACGGCTTTCGATCTGCTTGCCCGCAAGCAACCGCAAGCAACGACTACGTTGCCGTCATCTCGTGCTCAGTCGAGACTGAGCGGACTCACGCGCCAGATATTGCGCGCATACTCGCCGATCGTTCGATCCGACGAGAACTGCCCCATCCCCGCGACGTTCTCGATCGCGCTTTCGGCCCACGCGTGCTTGTCGACGAAACGCGCATCCACTTCGTTCTGCGCCTTCGCGAACGCGTCGAAATCGGCGAGCACCATATAGTGATCGCCCCAGTCGACCAGCGTGTGAAAGATATCCGAGAAGCGCAGCGGATCGTCCGGCGAAAAGTAGCCCGTGCGAATCTGATCGAGCGCGGTGCGCAGTGCTTCGTTTTCCTCGTAAATCCGCCGCGGCCGATAGCCGCTTGCGCGCAGGTCGTCCACCTCGTCGGCGGAGTGACCGAAGATGAAGATGTTCTCGCGCCCCACCGCGTCGCAGATCTCGATGTTCGCGCCGTCCATCGTGCCGATCGTCAATGCGCCATTGAGCGCGAGCTTCATGTTGCCGGTGCCCGACGCCTCGGTGCCGGCCATCGAGATCTGCTCCGACAGATCGGCCGCCGGAATGATCAGCTCGGCCACGCTGACGCCGTAGTTCGGCACGAACACGACCTTCAGCCTGTCGCCGATCAGCGGATCATGATTGACCTTCTCGCTGACGTCGCCGATCAGCTTGATGATCGTCTTGGCCATCCGGTACGCGGACGCGGCTTTGCCCGCGAACAGCACGACGCGCGGCACCCAGTCGCGCTCCGGATTCGCGCGAATCTCGTTGTAGCGTACGATCACGTGCAGCAAGTTCAGCAACTGGCGCTTGTATTCGTGAATGCGCTTGACCTGCAGATCGAACAGCGCGTCCGGATCGAAGTGCAGCTTCGTGTGATGCGCGAGCCGGTGCACGAGCCGCAGCTTGCTCTGTCGTTTGGCCTCGCGGAACGCTTCGACGAACTCGTCGTCCTTGCGCAGATTACGCAGCTGCTCGAGCTCGAACAGATTGCTGCGCCAGTGTGTGCCGATGCGCGCGTCGATCAGCGACGACAGCGACGGACTCGCCTGCGCGAGCCAGCGGCGCGGCGTGATGCCGTTGGTCACGTTGGTGAAGCGGTCCGGATAGATGCGCGCGAAGTCGGCGAAGATGTCGCGCGTCATCAGCTGCGAATGCAGCTTCGACACGCCGTTCACCTTGTGACTCGCGACGATCGCCAGATACGCCATGCGCACGCGCCGCTGCCCATATTCATCGACGAGCGAAATGCGGCGGATCATCTCGGCGTCGTGGCCCGAGTGCTCGCTGACGTGCTTCAGAAACTGTGCGTTGATTTCGAAGATGATCTCGAGATGCCGCGGCAGCAGGCGTGACAACATTTCGACATCCCATGTCTCGAGCGCCTCGGGCATCAGCGTGTGATTCGTGTACGAGAAGATCTGCGTCAAGTGTTTCCACGCCTTGTCCCACGGCACATGATGCTCGTCGACGAGCAGGCGCATCAGCTCGGGAATCGCGAGCACCGGGTGCGTGTCGTTCAGATGCACCGCGACCTTCTCCGAGAAGCGTCCGAACGTGCTGTGCGTGCGCTGATAGCGGCGGATCAGATCCTGCATCGTCGCCGACACGAAGAAGTACTCCTGGCGCAGCCGCAACTCGCGGCCCGCCGGCGTCGAATCGTCCGGATAGAGCAGCCGCGACACGTTCTCCGACATGTTCTTGGTGTCGACCGCGTTGCGGTAGTCGCCACGATTGAATGCGCCGAGGTCGAGTTCCTCGGTCGCGCGCGCGGACCACAGGCGCAGCGTGTTGGTCGCGTCGGTCGCGTAGCCGGGGATCACGGTGTCGTAGGCGGTCGCGTTCACATGCTCGGTGTCGATCCATTCGGTCTTGTCGCCGCGCTGCACGGTGCGGCCGCCGAAGTGCACCATGTACTTGATTTCGGGTCGCGGAAATTCCCATGGGTTGCCGGCGCGCAGCCAATAGTCGGGCGCCTCGACCTGCTCGCCGTTGACGATTTCCTGACGGAACATGCCGTACTGGTAACGGATGCCATAGCCGAAGCCCGGAATGCCGAGCGTCGCCATCGAGTCGAGAAAGCACGCCGCGAGCCGGCCGAGGCCGCCGTTGCCGAGCGCTGCGTCGGGTTCGAGATCGATCAGCGCGTCCATGTCGACGCCGAGGCTCGCGAGCGCCTCCTTCATCTGATCGTGAATGCCGAGCGCGAGTAGCGCGTTGGTAAAGGTCCTTCCGATCAGAAACTCCATCGACAGGTAGTAGACCCGCTTCACGTCCTGCTCGTATTGCAGGCGCGTGGTCTTCATCCAGCGTGCGACGAGCCGGTCGCGCACGGCCAGCGCGGCCGCGTGCAGCCAGTCGTGCGGGTGAGCGGTGACGGCGTCCTTGCCGACGCCGTACATCATGCGATTCGAAATTGAGCGCCGTAGCGCGTCGACGGTACTGTTGAGCTGGTCGAATTCCAGATCGACGGCTGTCATCGAAGCCTCCGGGAAGGTCGACATGGCAAACGCGAACCGCACGAGAGACGGACGGGAGGCGCGTGCCTGTCGGAGCGGTTTAAAAAAATAGAGTAGGACATTTTAGGGATCGCGCACACTGGCGCGCGTGCGGACGGTAATGCATACGGCGTGCCCGGCGAGCTCGCCCGCTGCCGCGCGACCGAGCCGCGGCGGGCGCCCGGGCGCGGTGCAAAACCGCGTGGCAGCGGCACTCGGGGTGGGCATCGGCGCGCGTGAGTCGGGTGACGAAAGCGGGGTTGGGAAGGCATACGCCCGAAGCATCTGCGAGCCGCGCATCGATTATTTTTCCGATGCGTGACGAGCGGATGAAGCTCCGAATAGCCTGATTTTGTGATCGAATTGGGCGGCCCGTTCTGCCGGGCGGTTCTGTCGTATGCGTGTTGGATTTGACACGGGGCGTGTACCGATTTGGAGATGGCGGGCGGGATTGGCGGTTAGTTGCGTTTCATTGAGATCAAAGCGCCTCGTCTTCAAGCCGCCTTCCGGTCCCTGCCCGCCTCCCTGCACGATCGTGCCGTCTCTGCAACAATCGCGACGTTGCGCCGCACAAGCCGCCACGCCGATCCGCCGTGGACCGACCGCGCGCGCCTCACCCACGACGAAACCGCCGCCCGAGCGCGTCGCCTCTCCGGAAGCGACCGACAGCGGCATGCCCAACCCCGCGAGCCACGCCTTGTCCGATAAGCTCAGCCCCGCCGTCGGCGTCCCCACGCCGACTCTCCCCGCCGACGGCCCGATGTCGGCCGCCAACCGCCGCGCGATGGCCGCGATCATGCTCGCCGTCGCGCTCGCCACGCTCGATACCGCGATCGCCAACACCGCGCTGCCCGCGATCGCCGGCGACCTGCACGCGGCGCCGGCCGCCTCGGTCTGGATCATCAACGCATATCAGCTCGCGATGGTCGCGACGCTGCTGCCGCTCGCCGCGCTCGGCGATATCGTCGGACATCGGCGCATCTACATCGGCGGCATCGCGCTGTTCACGCTCAGCTCGCTCGGCTGCGCGATGGCGCCGACGCTGCCGCTGCTCGCCGCCGCGCGCATCGTGCAGGGCTTGGGCGCCAGCGCGATCATGAGCGTCAACACCGCGCTGATCCGCTATCTGTACCCGCCGCATCGGCTCGGTCGCGGGCTTGGCACCAATGCGCTGATCGTCGGCGTGTCGTTCGCGGTCGGGCCGACGGTGGCGTCGTTGATTCTGTCGGTCGCGACGTGGCCGTGGCTGTTCGCGGTCAACGTGCCGCTCGGTGTACTCGCGCTGAGTTTCGCGATGCCGGCGCTGCCGCATACCGCGCAGAGCCGGCACCCGCTCGATCCGGTGGCGGCGCTGCTCAACGTGGTCACGTTCGCCGCGCTGATCTTCGCGCTCGGCGAGGCGGCGCAACGCGCGTCGCTGCAGATCGTGCTCAGCGCCGCGGCGCTCGCCGGCGTGTTCGGGCTGCTGCTGATCCGCCGCGAGGCGGGCCACCCCGCGCCCATGCTGCCTGTCGATCTGTTCAAGCGGCCGGTGTTCGCGCTGTCGGCGGTGACGGCCGTGTGCTCGTTCGCCGCGCAGGGCCTCGCGTTCGTGTCGCTGCCGTTCTATTTCGAGGACGTGCTGCTGCGCAGCCAGGTCGAAACCGGCTTCCTGATGACGCCGTGGCCCGTCGTGGTCGCGCTCGCCGCGCCGCTCGCGGGCGGCCTGTCGGACCGCTACCCGCCGGGGCTGCTCGGCGCGATCGGGCTCGCGGTGCTGTCGGCGGGGATGGCCTCGCTGGCGATGCTGCCCGCCCATCCGCGCGTGCTCGACATCGGCATCCGTATGGCGATCTGCGGCGCGGGTTTCGGCTTTTTCCAGTCGCCGAACCTGAAGGCGCTGATGGCGAGCGCGCCGCCGGAGCGCAGCGGCGGCGCGAGCGGCATCGTGGCGACCGCGCGGCTGCTCGGACAGGCGACCGGCGCGGCGCTGGTCGCGCTGTGCTTCGGCATTGCCGGCCGCCAGCATGGGCCGACGCTCGCGCTCGGCCTCGGCGCGTTCTTCGCCGGCGCGGCGAGCCTGGCGAGCGGCTTGCGGCTGCTCGCGCCGTCGCATCGCGCGGGCGTGCAGGCGAAGGCGGCGGTCAAGTGAGATATGCACCGGACGGCGCGTGAGGCGGGGATGAAGCCTGAATGAAGCGCGTCTCGAACGAGCGCGCGCGAGTTGGAGCCAGTGCGGGAAGACGAGGCGGCAACCGCGCGAGCCGCCTCGCTTGCGACCCATGCGGCGCGATCAACGTGCCGCGAAATACGCCTTCACCGCGGCAACGAACGTGTCGATATCGTCGCGCGACACATCCATGTGCGTGACGAAGCGCGACGCATACAGCATCTGCGTGAGGATGCCGCGCTCCTTGAGCCACGCCTCGAGCGGCGCGCAATGCTGCTGCGGAAACTGCGCGAACACCATGTTCGTCGCGACCGACTGCACCTTCACCTGCTCGATCGTCTCCAGCCCCGCCGCCAGATGCGCGGCGTTCGCGTGGTCGTCGGCGAGCCGCTCGACGTTGTGATCGAGCGCGTACAGGCACGCCGCCGCGAGCACGCCAGCCTGGCGCATGCCGCCGCCGAGCACCTTGCGCCAGCGATGCGCGACGTCGATCAGCGCGCGGCTGCCGACCAGCACCGAGCCGACCGGCGCGCCCAGTCCCTTCGAAAAACAGATCGACACCGAATCGAACGGCTCGGCCAGCGCCGCGACCGGCTTGCCCGCCGCGACCGCCGCGTTGAACACGCGCGCGCCGTCGAGGTGGGTCGCGAGGCCGCGCTCGCGCGCGAGCCGCGTCGCATCGGCGACGTACTGCGCCGGCAGCACCTTGCCGCCGATCGTGTTTTCCAGCGCGAGCAACCGCGTGCGCGCGAAGTGATCGTCGATCGGCTTGATCGCGGCGGCGATCTTGTCGAGCGGGATCGAGCCGTCGGCGGCGTTTTCGAGCGGTTGGGGCTGGATGCTGCCGAGCACGGCCGCGCCGCCGCCCTCGTATTTGTAGGTGTGCGCGAGCTGGCCGACGATGTATTCGTCGCCGCGCGCGCAGTGCGCCATCAACGCGGCGAGGTTGCTTTGCGTGCCGCTCGGGAAGAACAGCCCCGCTTCCTTGCCGGTGCGCTCGGCCAGCGTGGCCTGCAGACGCAGGACGGTGGGGTCGTCGCCCCAGACGTCGTCGCCGACTTCGGCCGCCGACATCGCCGCGAGCATCGGCGGAGTCGGACGGGTAACGGTATCGCTGCGCAAATCGATCATTGTGTGTCCCTGTGCGTCCATGAATGACAGCCTACGGCAACCGGCCGCCCGTGCATTCCGGAAGGAACGCGCGCGCCGGCAAACGAGCCATACAGTGTATTCAATTCAGACGACGCTGAAAATCGGCGCATCCCCGAGAAGCGCGCCGATCCGGCTGCGATGAGCCAACAGTCGCGACGGGGACGCTCAGCCGCCAGGCTTCGGCAACCACTGGAGCGGATCGACCGGCTGGCCGTTCTCGCGCACTTCGAACTGGATCGACGCGACGCCGCGGCTATCGACACCGACCTCGCCGATCGTCTGCCCTTGCGCCACCGCATCGCCTTCCTTGACGAGTAGCTGGCTGTTCTGGCCGTACGCGGTGATCAGCGAATCGTTGTGCTTGATGATGATGAGTGGGCCGTAGGCTTCGATGCCGGTGCCCGCGTACACCACGCGGCCGGTCGCCGCGGCCTTGACCGGATCACCGGGTTGGCCGCCGATCACGATGCCGTTGGATTTGCCCGGCGCGAACGCGCGCAGGATCGGTCCGCGCAATGGCCATTGCAGCACGCCCTGCTGTGGCACGGCGGCAGGGGCCGGCGCACCGGGTACGGCGCCCGGCGGCACGTTCGCCGTCGCGCCCGGCGCGGCTGGCGCACCCGGCGCCACCGCGACCGGCGGCGTGACCACGCTGCCCGAGGCCATCGGCGGTGAAACGCGCAGCACCTGGCCGGGCGCGACCGCCGCGTTGACCGGCAAGCCGTTCCAGGCCGCGATTTCCTGCGGCCTTCGTCCATAGGCCGAAGCGATGCCGGACAGCGTATCGCCCGGATTGACGCGATAGTAGCCGGCGGGCACCGGGACGGTCGCGAGGCTGGTCGTGCTCGACGGCGCGTTGCTGTAAAACGGCGTGCTTTCCCACGGCATCGTCGTGCAGCCGGCGATCGCCACGCCGAGCGCCGCCGCCATCAGCAGGCGGATCGCCGTCGGTTGCCATTGTTGTGTCATCTGCTTTTCCTCGACCTGTGTCTCAATCCGATTCAATCGACGCCGCAGCAATTGCCGTGCCGTCACGCTTGCACACGGTCGCGGTTGTCCGCTGCCGCCTGGATATCGTGCGCGACCGCCACACACGCGCCGTCAAACTGCCGTGTTCTTCAGACGCTGCCCTGCTTTTCGACGACGAGCACGCGTGCCGCGCCCAGCGGATGCGCGACATGCTCGGTGCCAACCGACGCATGGAACACGTCGCCGGTTTCGAGCACTGTCGTGCGTTCGACGCCGTCTTCGCGATAGCGCATTTCGACGCGGCCGTCGAGCACGGCGAATACCTCCTCGCCGTCGTTCACGTGCCACTTGTACGGCTGGTCGGTCCAATGCAGACGCGTGGTGACGCCGTTCATGTTCGCGATGTCGAGCGCGCCCCAGGCACGCGACGCGGTGAAGCTTCTGCTGCGGATGATCTTCATGGTCGATGAGCAATTGGCAAGCGCGCAAGCCCGGCGGGCGGCGCCGTGCGCCCACGGCGTCGGCGCTCGCGCGGCTGGCCCTATTATAGGTCGCGTGGCCCGCGCGTCTGGGCGAGCAAGCCGCCACGGTCGTTCCGTCCGATCATTGCAGGCGATCGACCATCGCCTATACTCAGTCAAGCCGCGCCGAGCAGCTCACGACAACGTTGGGATTCTGGGAGGAATCGAGGATGAACAAAGCCACCTTTCTGGCCGTGCAACTCAACGTCGACGATGTGGCGGCGTCTGCCGGCCTCGTCGAACTGCTGAACACGCATCTGATCTTCGCCGCCGAAGTTGCCGAGGCCGCCGATGCGCTCGTGCAACTGGCGAGCATCGCGGGACTGTCGAGCGGGGTCGAGGCGAGCGTCGAGCTGCCGGCGGTGGCGCTCGAACGGCTGCGCGAGGCGCTCGACAACCTGAGCGACTACGACGAATCGTGGCTGCTCGCGCTGGAGCCGAGCCGCGCGCTGTTCGATGACATCGGCCGGCGGCAGCGAACGCTGCATTGACGGGAACGTCGCAGCACGGCGCCGTAAACGACAAAACGCCATCCGATCGAACCGGATGGCGTTTTTTCTTGCCCGCCGCGTTCGCGCTATTCCACGAAGCGGCGTCTACAGCGCACTACAACTACCCACTACATCTGCGGACTGCTACTGCGATTAGTTGCCGAAGTACACCGAGTCACGGTTGGCCTTCGCCGGGATGACAGCGTGGCCAGCTTGCGACGTGCCGGCGGCCGGAGCGCCGTAGCCGCTGGTGTCTGCGGGGTTGGCCGCGATGGCCGTGCCGCGTTGCGCATCGACGCGTGCTTGCGCTGCCTGGATGTCGGCCGGGTAGTTCACGTCGCTGGCGCTCGGGTTGTAGCCGGCCTTTTCGAGTTGAATCAGTTCAGCGCGAACCTGAGCACGGGTCACCGGCTGACTCGCTTGAGCGAACGACGCGACCGGAACAAAGAGGGCGGCGGCGATAGCAACTGCGGAAATCAGGGTCTTCATGATTAACCTCCAAAGGACTTGTTGTGGTGCGCTTCGGGTTTCTGCTTATCCCTCAGCGATTGAAAACAAGTTTAGAGGTGTCTCGATCTAGGGTAAACCCTTAAACCAGTGAAACTCTATTGCTGCCGTCGCAATAATCATTTGGGCATTCTTTAAGTCCGCTTTTAACCCGCAAGACATTTGGTAATAATGCGGCGTTTCCTTGTTGATCCACACGGAGCAACGGCCCGGCGCGCCCTGTCACCATGGCGCGCCGGGCCGTTTTTTCAACCGCTCAGCTCCACTGCGCGTGGAAGCTGCCCGGCTTGTCGATGCGTTCGAACGTATGCGCGCCGAAGAAGTCGCGCTGCGCTTGCACGAGGTTCGCGGGCAGACGCTCCGAGCGGTAGGCGTCGAAATACGCGATCGCCGACGCGAATGCCGGCACCGGCACACCCGCGTTGACCGCGGCCACCACGACTTCGCGCAGCGCCGCCTGGTAGTTCTTCGCGATGTCGCGGAAGTACGGGTCGAGCAGCAGGTTCGCGAGCGCCTTGTCCTTCGAATAGGCGTCGGTGATCTTCTGCAGGAAGCGCGCGCGGATGATGCAGCCCGCGCGGAAAATCTTCGCGATCGTTCCGTAGTCGAGATCCCAGTTGTACTCTTCCGACGCGGCGCGCAACTGCGCGAAGCCCTGCGCGTACGAGATCACCTTGCTGAAGTACAACGCGCGACGCACCGATTCGATGAACGCGTCCTTCGCGCCTTCGAGCGGCCTCGCCTGCGGACCTTCCAGCAGCTTGCTCGCGGCCACGCGCTGCGTCTTCAGCGACGACAGCACGCGCGCGAACACCGCCTCGGTGATCAGCGGCAACGGCGCGCCGAGGTCGAGCGCGTTCTGGCTGGTCCACTTGCCGGTGCCCTTCTGCGCGGCACGGTCGAGAATCACGTCGACGAGGTCCTTGCCGGTTTCGTCGTCCTTCTTGCCGAAGATCTTCGACGTGATTTCGATCAGATAGCTGTCGAGCTCACTCTGGTTCCACTCGGTGTAGACCTTGCCGAGTTCCTCGTTCGACAATCCGACGACCTGCTTCAACACCGCGTAGCTTTCGGCGATCAGCTGCATGTCGCCGTACTCGATGCCGTTGTGCACCATCTTCACGAAGTGGCCCGCGCCGTCCGGTCCCATGTACGCGACGCAGGGCTCGCCGTCCGGCGCCTTCGCGGCGATCTCGGTGAGGATCGGCGCAACGAGGTCGTACGCGTCGCGCGGGCCGCCCGGCATGATCGACGGGCCTTTCAGCGCGCCCTCCTCGCCGCCCGACACGCCGGTGCCGATGAAATGCAGACCCGCCTTCGCGAGTTCCTGGTTGCGGCGGATCGTGTCGGTGAAAGGCGTGTTGCCGCCGTCGATCAGGATGTCGCCTTTTTCGAGCAGCGGCTTGAGCGAGGCAATGGTCGCGTCGGTCGGCTCGCCGGCCTTGACCATCATCAGAATGCGGCGCGGCTTTTCGAGCGAGTCGACGAACTCTTCCAGCGTGAAAGCCGGCACCAGTTTGCGGTCCGGAAATTCGGCGATGAGTTCGTCGGTTTTCGCGCGGCTACGGTTGTAGACCGACACCGCGTGGCCGCGGCTCTCGATGTTGAGCGCCAGATTGCGGCCCATGACCGCCAGCCCCACCACGCCGATTGCCTGTTTGCCCATTTGAATTCTCCAGAGTCCAAAAAAATGTCGTGGCGCCGCGCCATGAGAACGGCGGCGCGGCGTCGAGGGTGAAAGGATAAAAGAAATGCGCGCTTGCCGCTTGGGAGGGGGCAAGCACGCCAGTTGCTCGTGCTCCTGCCGTGCTCTTGCCGTGCTCATGTTTGCGCGTGACGACAGGTATTGTGCGCGCGTCGGCGTTTGCGCGGCGGGTTCGGTTTGGGATCGCACCGAGGTTTGGCGCAAGGCGTGGACGAATGCGCGGCCCGTCGGTGCCCCCGCTACCCTGCCCGCTTCGTGAACACCAGGCTGAAGTTGTTCGCGGGCATCGCGACCACCCGTTCGCAGGTGAGCCCCGCCGTGTCGCCGAGCGCGACGACCGCTTCCATATCGCGCACGCCCCATTCGGGATCGCGGCTCTTCAACCATTGATCGAACGCTTCGTTGCTCGGCGCCGTGTGCGCGCCGCCGCGCCGGTAAGGGCCGTATAGATAGAGCACGCCGCCGTCCACGAGGCGCCGCCCGGCGCCGTCGAAAAGTGCCTGCGCCGCGCTCCACGGCGAGATGTGGATCATGTTGATGCAGACGACGGCGTCGAGCGCATCGACGCCCCAGTCCGGCTGATGCACGTCGAGCGCGAGCGGCGCGCGCAGGTTCGCGAGCCCCGCGTGCGCGGTCCACGCCGCAATCGACTCGCGCGCCTGCGCATCGGCATCGCTCGGCTGCCAGTCGAGACCGGGCAGCGCGCCGGCGAAGCAGATCGCGTGCTCACCGGTGCCGCTCGCGATTTCGAGCACGCGGCCGCTCGCCGGCAGCGCCTCGCGCAGCACGGCGAGGATCGGTTCGCGATTGCGTTCGGCGGATGGCGAATGTTGCCGGGAGTCGGTCATGGTCGGCTCTGGGTATTCCTCAGGTTTTGACGGTGATCCACGGGATCCATTCATTCTCAATCGCCAGCCAGCAGACCGGCGAGCGCGCTCAAGGTATCGCCGCACGGCGCGGCCACCTTCAGCGACAGCAGCGGATCGGCGCGCGTGCGGCCGAGGTTGATCGCCGCGATCGGCTTGCCCTGGCGCTGCGCCCACACGCAGAAGCGGTAGCCGGAATACACCATCAGCGACGAGCCGGCCACGAGCACGGCGTCGGCCGCATCGAGCGCATGCGACGCCGCTTCGACGCGCGCCTTCGGCACGTTCTCGCCGAAGAACACCACCGACGGCTTCAGCAACCCGCCGCAGTTCGTGCATGCCGGCACGCGAAAACCGCCGAGATCGTGCCACTCGAGATGCGCGTCGCCATCGGCGGCGGCTTCGGCCGTGACGTCGAGCAGAGCGGGGTTGTCGGCTTCGAGCGTCTGCTGGATCGCCGCGCGCGAGTGCTGCATGCCGCAGTCGAGACAACTGACGCCGTCGATGCCGCCATGCAGCTCGATCACGTCGCGGCTGCCCGCGCGCTGATGCAAGCCGTCGACGTTCTGCGTGACCAGCGTCGGCACGTGACCGGCCGCTTCGAGCCGCGCGAGCGCGACATGCGCGGCATTCGGCTGCGCGCGCGCGACGAGCGGCCAGCCGACCATGCTGCGCGCCCAGTAGCGCTGACGCATCGCCGGCGTGCCAAGGAACTCCTGCAGCGTGATCGGCGGCGAGCGCTTCCATGCGCCGTTGTCGTCCCGGTAGCCGGGGATGCCGGAGTCAGTGCTGATGCCCGCGCCGGTCAGCACGAACAGGCGCGGATGACGCTGCACGAAGCGGTGCAGATCGTCGAGCGTGTGCGGATCGGTGAGAGATTCGGTCGGCGTGAGCTGAAGGTCGGTCATAACGGGGACGGTGGACGATCGTGCGCGAATTCGTGCGCGAATCAGCGGCGAGGGCTCGGTTTGCCGCGCGTGGGTGTCGAGCGACGCGCGTCGGCTTGCGGTTTCGACTTCGCGCCCTGCGTGTCCGGTCGCCGCGCTGGCCGCGCCTTCTGCGCCTGCCGCTTGTGCCACGCAGCTAGCGCGAGCTCGTAGCGCTCCAGCGCTTCATCGTAGAGATCGAACACACACTGCGTGCAGCCGCTATGACAGCAGTCGTCGAGATCGGGCCGCACGGGCGGCTGTGGCGGCGGGTCGTCGCTGGGTGTGGCGCGGGGCACGGCGGCTTGCTTTGCGTGGAAAGACGGCGGAGCGCCCAGTATAAGTTGAACGCGCGCGCCCCGCTCCCCGCCCCGGCGTTGTGAGCCGGTGCTGCGCGCCGCTCAGCCGCGCCCGACGAACGGCATCTTGCTCGCCATGATCGTCATGAACTGCACGTTCGCCGACAGCGGCAGGCTCGCCATATGCAGCACCGCGTCGGCGACGTGCTGCACGTCCATCAGCGGCTCGACCGCGATCTCGCCGTTCGCTTGCGGCACGCCGCGCGCCATTCGCGCGGCCATCTCGGTCCCCGCGTTGCCAATGTCGATCTGCCCGCACACGATGTCGTATTTGCGGCCGTCGAGCGACACCGCTTTCGTGAGTCCGGTAATCGCGTGTTTGGTCGCCGTGTAAGCGGCGCTGTTCGGACGCGGCGCATGCGCGGAGATCGAGCCGTTGTTGATGATGCGGCCACCGCGCGGGTTCTGCGTCTTCATCAGGCCGAACGCCGCGCGCGTGCACAGGAACACGCCGTTCAGATTGGTATCGACGATGGAACGCCATTCGTCGATGCTCACTTCGTCGAGATCGACGGGCGAGCCGTTGCGTCCCGCGTTGTTGAACAGCAGGTCGAGCCGGCCGAAGCGCGCGCGGATCGTGTCGAAAAGCGCGGCGACGCTGTCGGCGTCGGTCACGTCGCACGCAACCGCGAGCGCGTCGCCGCGCAGCGCCCGCGCTTGCTGCGCGACCGCATCGAGCGCGGCCTGGCGGCGGCCGGCGAGCACCACGCTATAGCCGTGCTGCGCGAGCGTCAGTGCGCACGCGCGGCCGATGCCGCTGCCCGCGCCCGTCACCAGCGCCACTTTTCCGTTTCCTGTTTCCGACATCACGCATCTCCTGTTGTATTGGGTAGCGACGCGAGCTTGTTGCGGCAATCGGTCCGATCGCCATCGACACGCGCGACTCTTTTCGCCCCGCACCATACAACAGCGAATCGGCGATCGCAAACCGCGCGACGTCTTTCAGGGCGCTTTCACCGGATACGTGACCGCCGAACGGCACGTCGACGAGCGCAACAGTGGTATCGTTCGCGGCTGCGCATCGCGCAAGATTCACGGCCTTCCCGGGACGGAGGAAGGCGTACTGGAAGCAAGTTCGATGAATGAATGCCCGAACCCGCCGCGCCGTTGGCCGCGTAGCCGCAACTCCGCACTGCTGAACGGCACGATCGGCTGGCACGTGATCGTGCTGATCGGCGTGGCTGTCGCACCGGCCGCATGGCCATGGTGGCTCGCCGCGATCGTCGCGAACCACGCGCTGTTCACGATCGCCGGACTATTGCCGCGCACCACCCTGCTCGGGCCCAACTGGACCCGCCTGCCCGCGAACCCCCGCAACGCGGATGCAATCGCGCTGACCATCGACGACGGTCCCGATCCCGCCGTCACGCCGCAAGTGCTCGATCTGCTCGACGCGTTCGACGTGCGCGCGACGTTCTTCTGCATCGGCGCGAAGGTGGAGCGTTATCCGCAACTCGCGCGCGAGATCGTCGCGCGTGGGCATGGGCTCGAAAATCACTCGCAGGTGCACGTGCATACGTTTTCGGTCACGTTTCCGCGCGCGTTGACGCGCGAGATCGCCGCCGCGCAACGCACGCTCGAAACCATCAGCGGCGCGCGGCCGATGTTTTTCCGCGCGCCCGCCGGCCTGCGCAACCTCTTCCTGGAGCCGGTGCTGCGCAAGCTCGATCTGCGTCTCGCGGCCTGGACACGACGCGGCTACGATACGCGCGAGCGTGACCCTCACGTGGTTGCACGGCGGCTGCTCGATGGTCTCGCCGCGCGCGACATCCTGTTGCTGCACGATGGCAACGCCGCGCTGACGATCGAAGGCCAGCCGCTGATTCTCGCGGTGCTGCCGAGCGTGATCGAAGCGGCACACGAGCGCCATCTGCGTTTCGTCACGCTGCGCGAAGCGCGCGCCGATGCGTGACGGTGCGCGTGAAGTGACACCACGCGCACGCAGCGCTACACACGGAAATCCGCCGCCATGTCCTCGTCGGTGCGCGCTTCGAGCTTGCCGTCGCGGCACGCTTTGATGAACACGTCGTAGTCGCGCTCGACCTGATCCGCGTAGGCGCTCGCGTAGCCGCTCAGCGCTTCGCCGAACTGATCGCCGCGGCCGATGTACGCGCTGATCTCGATCGCCTGGCCGCTCGCCTTCGCATGCGCGCGCGCCATGATCCAGCCACATAGCCGCGCATAGCCGTCGAGCAGATCGCTGTCGAACAGCTCGATATTCGCGGACAGCTTCATGTCGCGCAGCTGGCGGAAATAGAAATGCCGCCCGAGCGGCCCGGTCCCCCAGCCGAGGAAGACGTCGCTCGCGGCCTGCAGCAGCCGCTGTCCTTGCACGACGCGCTCGCCCTGATGCGTGACCGCCGGCGACTTGTAGAACTGCGCGATGACCGACGGCCGCGCCTCCTTCAATTGCAGGAACAACGGCTTGCCCATGTGATCGACGAGCAGCACGA
Organism: Paraburkholderia sp. HC6.4b; assembly: GCF_014200875.1. Classification (NCBI taxonomy): domain Bacteria; kingdom Pseudomonadati; phylum Pseudomonadota; class Betaproteobacteria; order Burkholderiales; family Burkholderiaceae; genus Paraburkholderia; species Paraburkholderia sp. HC6.4b. The sequence continues at coordinate 140,055 of NZ_JACHDC010000007.1, read as the reverse complement.
CCAGACAACGCGTGCCGACGCTGCCGACGCCGACCGCCTTGAACACGACGTCGTGCCTCGTGAACTGATCCAGCAGTTCGCGCCGATCGTGCGACATCGTCTTGCGGTACTCGTCCCACACTTGCTCGACCATCTTGTCGACGTTGCCGGTCCGGTAGATTTCGGTTTCCTCGGCCGTCAACAACGTATTTGCACCGTGCACGTGAAACAGCGCGGGCGGCGCATCGTGGATGGTCCAACGATTGCCGTCGAACGAGGCCATTTTTTCGAGCAGGCTTTCATGCGTGCGGCTCGCGGCCTTCTCCATGCCGCGCCGCACCGCGCGCCGGCGCTCGGGCGTCAGTGCGATCTCGGCCATGCGGTCGAACGTGATGCGGTCGTACCACAGCTCGAGCGCGCCGAACTGCGCGTATTGCGCGACGCGATCGCGATACGGGCCGACCGCGCTCATCACCAGACTCTCGGCGGTGCCGCGGCTTAGGCGCATCTGGCGCGCGGCCACGACGAGGCTCGCGCACAGGCGTTTCAGGTCCCATTCGAACGGGCCGATCGAGACTTCATCGAAGTCGCTCAGGTCGAAGACCAGTTGCCGCTCGGGCGTTGCGAAGCCGCCGAAATTCATCAGATGGCCGTCGCCGCAGATCGGCATGGTGAGGCCGGTGTCGTGCACCTTGCTCAGATCGTGCGCCTGCAGAATCGCGCTGCCTCGAAAGAACGAGAACGGCGAGGCAGCCATGCGCCCATAGCGCAGCGGCACCAGATTCTCGACGCGCTCCGCGCTGCTCTGTTTCAGCAGCTCGATCGGATCGCGGTGCAACTCGCCGACCGCCCGGTGACTCGAGCGTTTCGAATGCTCGCGCGCGGCGCGGCCGCGCGCTTCCCGTTCGGCAATGGTGCTGGCTTTCATGCTTTCTCTCCGTTTTGCGAGTCTTGAACCGGCGCTGACAGAGACTGCTTGCCGCGCGCGGCGTCGTTAACATCGAGGGCTGCAGCCGCGATCATAACGGGTCGAAACACACGATGAATCGCCGCCTGTGAGCGCGGCGCTTGCAGCCGTGGCGGCGAGCTTGCAACCCGCTTTGCAACCCGCTTTACAGCCAGCCAGTAGCTCGCGTAGTACGCCGTAGTATTTTGCCAACGCCGGCGCGCGTGGGCGCGAAAGCCCATGCAGCCGCGCGCGCACCGCGCGTAGAATCGAGCGCATGCGCCCTACCCTCGCTCCGCAGCGCGAGCCCGAGCTGCCGCTGCATACGCCCAGTGTGTCGTCGCTGACGTTGGCGGCGGTCATTGCGCTGATCGCGTGGATGGCGATCCTCGCGCAAGCCGACCTCACGATCGATCGATCGCTCGCGCGCGGGCTCACCGTGTTCGACGCGCTCGCGCGCATGAGCAGCTACCTGACCAATCTGACGGTGCTCGCCAGTGCGCTCTGCTTCACCTGCATCGTGCTGCGGAAGCACCGCTCGCCGCTCGTGCGCTTTTTCCGGCAGCCCACGGTCGTGACCGCGGTGGTCGCGTACATCGTGTTCGTCGGCCTCGCGTACAACCTGCTGTTGCGCGGACTGTGGCCGCTGTCGCCCTACCGGCGCCTGCTCAACGAGTCGCTGCACAGCGTGCTGCCGATGCTCGCCGCGCTCTACTGGGTGCTGTTCGTGCCGCGTTTTCATCTGCGGTTGCGCCACGCTCCGCTGTGGCTCGTCTATCCGCTCGCCTATCTCGGCATCACGTTCTGGCGCGGCAGCCTGTCGGATTTTTATCCGTATCCGTTCATCGACGTCGAAACGCTCGGGCTGCGCCAGGTGCTCGTCAATGCCGCGCTGCTGTTCGGCGGTTTTCTGATGCTGCTGGCCGTGTTCGTCGGCATCAATTTCGGGCGCCGACGATGATGTTCCAGCACGTCCCGTTTGGCCGGATGCATGGCGTCCCGTCGCCGGGCGCACTTCTTGCACCCCTTTCGTCACTGACGCAGGCTCACGCCGCACTGGCACGGCTTGCGCGGCGCCCTTGTGCGAGCGCGTTGCAATTGCAGCGGGCCCGCACGTAAATATGACAACAGGAGCGATGCATATGGATACGAATTCAGCGGCAGGCGCGGTAAAGGAAGTCGCGGGCAAGGTGCAAAGCGCGGTCGGCGATGCCGTCGGCGACACCAGCGCGCAGGTGGCGGGCAAGGCGCGCGAATTGAGCGGCAAGGCGCAGCAGTTATGCGCGAATACGACGAGCCTCGTGCGCGATACGACGGCCGAAAACCCGTTCACGACGTTGGCCGTGGTTGCTCTCGCCGGGTTCGTGATGGGCGCGCTGTGGTCGCGCGGCGGTCGCGACTACGACTGAAGCAGGCACGGCGCCGGATCATAGGCGCCGATCAACAGGGCGCAGCAGTCGCGCCAAAGCGGGCGATCCGCCGCAAGCGGATCGCCCGCCGCTTCACTAGCCGCTCTTCTTCTTGCGGCCGGCGCCCATTTCCAGTTCGATCCACGTCGGCGCGTGGTCGCTGGCATGCGGTTCGCCGCGCACCCAACGGTCGACGCCCGCATCGCGCAGGCGCGGCGCGAGGTCGGCGCTCAGCAGCAGATGATCGATGCGCAGCCCCGAATTCGTATCCCAATGACGGCGGAAATAATCCCAGAACGTGTACACGCGTTCGTCGCCGAAATGCGTGCGCAGCGCATCGGTCCAGCCTTGCGCGAGCAGCCTGCGATAACGCTCGCGGCTCTCCGGCTGCAGCAGCGCGTCCTTTAGCCACGAGCGCGGGTTGTAAATGTCTTCGTCGGTCGGCACGACGTTGAAGTCCCCAGCGATCACGACCGGGTGGCCGCTCTGGTAGAGCTGCGCCGCATGCGCGATCAGATGATCGAACCACGCGAGCTTGTAGTCGAACTTGGGGCCGGGCTGCGGATTGCCGTTCGGCAGGTACAGACACACGATCAGCACGCCGCCGACCGCGGCCTCGATGTAACGGCTATGCGTGTCGTCTTCGAAACCGGGCAGACCGCGCCGACGTTCGAGCGGTGCATCGCCTTTGGCCAGAATCGCCACACCGTTCCATGCGCTCTGGCCTTGCCACACGGCGCCATAACCGGCGTCGCGCAATGCGTCGACTGGAAATGCGCTATCCACTGCCTTCAGTTCCTGCAGGCACACGACGTCAGGCGCCTCGCGCTCGAGCCATTGCAATAGCGCCGCCTGCCGCGAGCGGATACCGTTGATGTTGAACGTCGCAATGCGCAGCTTCGCCATGATCATCCCTCCCTCGCCTATTGCTCCGCGCCCGGTTGGCCCGTTCCAAATTTATCACCCGCAAAGCGGACATTTTCCATCCAGTTCAAACCTGTCGACATCCGCGGCGAAGCTACCCGTGAGTTTGACGATCCCCGGATGTCCGCCGCCGATCGATTTGCTGCGAGGCATCCTCGCAGCCTGCCGGGCGCGTTGAGCCCGGAGGTCGATTTCGCATTTTCCCCGTTGCAACGTGCAACTTTTGCCCGTGTTTGCGCGGCTCCAGCCGGGCTCCATCGCGGTCATTGCGCATATTGGCTTGCCTTTATTGCGCAGATCGGCTTTGCGCTTGCAGCGAGTTTTTAATACCGTGTTAGCTGCAACGGCATTCAAATTGCTGCGCAATAGTTTTGTTTCAACGCGATGCGTTGGACATCGACGCGTCGTCAGCCTGCATTGACCTTTCAGTGGAGTCAACAGATCGTCATGACTACGCCTACAGAATGTCAGCATTACGGGGACGCCCCCGCATCAGAGTCCACCGCCGAGCCCACCACCACGCCTTCCCAACCGTCACGACGTCGCTTCCTGCAATCTGCGGCGGCCGCCGCGACGATCGGTGCGGCGCCGCATCTGCGCGCGCAAACGCAAGCGCCGACGCCCGCCTCACCCGCGCCGCCAAGCAACCCCGTGGTGCCGCCGCGCCCCGTCACGTTGACCGTCAACGGCCGCGCGTACACGCTGCAACTCGAACCGCGCGTGACGCTGCTCGACGCGTTGCGCGAATACGCGGGACTGATGGGCACGAAGAAAGGCTGCGACCGCGGTCAATGCGGCGCCTGTACGGTGCTCGTCGACGGCCGCCGCATCAACTCGTGCCTGACGCTCGCGGTCATGCACGAAGGCGAGAACATCACGACCGTCGAAGGACTCGCGAGCAACGGCGCGTTGAGTCCGGTGCAGGCCGCGTTCATCGAACACGATGCGTTCCAGTGCGGCTACTGTACGCCCGGGCAGTTGTGCTCGGCGACCGCCCTGCTCAGCGAATTCCGCAACGGCACGGCGAGCACCGTGACCGCCGACGTGCGCGCGCGTCCCGCCGCGCTCACCGACGACGAAATCCGCGAACGCATGAGCGGCAACCTCTGCCGCTGCGGTGCGTACGTGAACATCGTCGCCGCGGTCCGCGCCGCGCACGACAACGCCTGACGGAGACCGACATGGATGCGATCTCCTACGAACGCGCCGGCGACGTCGCCAGCGCGGTGCGCGCCGCGCAACAGCCGGGCGCGGTATTCATCGGCGGCGGCACGAATCTGCTCGATCTGATGAAGGGCGGCGTCGCGCGGCCGGTGCGGCTCATCGATATCACGCACATCGGCGGCCTCGACTCGGTGACGACGCTGCCCGGCGGCGGCATCCGCATCGGCGCGCTGGTGCGCAACAGCGACGCGGCCAATCACGCGCTGGTGCGCGAGCAGTACCCGCTGCTGTCGCAAGCGCTGCTCGCGGGCGCCTCGGCGCAGTTGCGCAACATGGCGACGGTCGGCGGCAATCTGCTGCAACGCACCCGCTGCGGCTACTTCTACGACACCGCGTTCACGCAGTGCAACAAGCGCCTGCCCGGCAGCGGCTGCGCGGCGCTCGACGGCCATAACCGCGCGCATGCGATCCTCGGCGCGAGCCCGCAATGCATTGCGGTCAACCCGTCGGATATGAGCGTCGCGCTGGCCGCGCTCGATGCGCTGGTGCGCGTGAGCGGTCCCAGCGGCGAGCGCACGATCGCGTTCGCCGATTTCCATCGGCTGCCGGGCGACCGGCCCGATGTCGATACCACCTTGCAGCCCGGTGAGCTGATCACCGCGGTCGATCTGCCGCCGCCGCTGTTCAGCGCGCATTCGCACTATCTGAAGGTGCGTGATCGCGCCAGCTACGCGTTCGCGCTCGTATCGGTCGCGGCCGCGTTGCAGATGGACGGCGAGCGTGTTCAGAGCGCGCGCATCGCGCTCGGCGGCGTCGCGCACAAACCATGGCGCGCAAACGTGGCCGAGCAGATGCTGAGCGGCCAGCCGCTCAGCCAGGCCACGCTGAAGAACGCCGCCGCGGCCGCGTTGAGCGGCGCGCAGCCGCGCCACGACAACGCCTTCAAGGTGCAGCTCGCGCAGCGCGCGATCGTGCGTGCGGTCAATCAGGCAGCCGGCAACGCGGGAGGTGTCGCATGAATCTGATCGGACAACCGCTCGATCGCGTCGACGGACTGCTGAAGGTGACCGGCGACGCGCGTTATGCAGCCGAATTCCCCGGGGCGCGCCTCGCGCATGCGGTGCTCGTGACGAGCACGATCGCGGCCGGCACGATCGCGTCGATCGATGCGAGCCGCGCCGAGGCCGTGCCCGGCGTGCTGCTCGTGATGACCTACCAGAACGCGCCGCGCCTGCCGAATGGCGGCCGGCCCGCGCTCGCGCCGCCGGCCGGCCGGCATCTGTCGCTTCTGCAGGATAACGAAGTGCACTACAGCAACGAGCCGGTCGCGGTGGTCGTCGCCGATACGCTCGAACATGCGGCCGATGCCGCTCGCCAGCTGCGCATCGCCTATCAGCCGGGCGCCGCGGCGCTCGACTTCGAGCAGGCGAAGGCGCACGCGCATGCGCCGGACAAGCCGCAGGGCCGCCAGACCGACACGCAGCGCGGCAGCTTCGAAGACGGCATGCAAAGCGGCGACGTGCATATCGAAGCGACCTATACGACGCCGATCGAGCACCACAACCCGATGGAGCCCCACGCGACGATGGCGCAATGGGACGGCCCGCAGTTGACGGTCTACGACTCGACGCAGGGCGTGAGCGGCGCCGCGCAGGTGCTCGCGAAGACGTTCGCGATCCCTGTGTCCGACGTGCGCGTGATCTCGCCGCTGATCGGCGGCGGCTTCGGCTGCAAGGGCTCGTCGTGGTCGCACGTGTCGCTGTGCGCGATGGCCGCGCGGCAAACCGGGCGGCCCGTGCGGCTCGCGCTCGAACGCCCGCAGATGTTCGGCCCGGTCGGCGCGCGGCCGCGCACCGAGCAGCACTTCGTGATCGCCGCGCGGCATGACGGCACGCTGAGCGCGATGCGTCACGACAGCATTTCGAACACGTCGATGATCGAAGACTGGACCGAGACCTGCTGCATGGTCACGCGCATGCTGTACGCGGTGCCCAACCAGATAACGACGCACCGGCTCGTGCAACTCAATGTCGGCACGCCGACCTTCATGCGCGCACCCGGAGAAACCACCGGCTCGTTCGCGCTCGAATCGGCGATGGATGAACTCGCCGTCGCGCTGAAGATGGACCCGCTCGCGCTGCGCCTGAAGAACTACGCAGACAGCGATCCGCAGGAGCACAAGCCGTGGTCGGGCAAGTCGCTGCGCGAGTGCTATCAGATCGGCGCCGAGAAGTTCGGCTGGTCGCGCCGCCCGCACGCGCCACGTTCGAGGCGCGACGGCAACACGCTGATCGGCATGGGCATGGCGACCGCGACCTATCCGGCCAACCGCAGCGAGGCGTCGGCGCTTGCGCAGATTCTGCCGGACGGCACCGCGGTGGTCGCATCGGGCACGCAGGACATCGGCACCGGCACCTACACGGTGATGACCCAGGTCGCCGCCGATGCGCTCGGCTTCACGCCCGAGCAGATCCACTTCGCGCTCGGCGATTCGTCGCTGCCGCGCGCGCCGGTCTCGGGCGGCTCGCAGTCGGCGGCCAGCGTGTCGCCCGCGGTGCGCGACGCGGCGAGCCAGGCGCGCAGCCAGTTGATCGCGCTGGCGCTTGCCGATGCGGCGTCGCCCGTGCACGGCCTGCCGCTCGATGACGTCACCGTCGCAAGCGGCTGGGTCGTGAGCCGCTCGCAACCGGGCAAGCGCGATCCGGCCGCGGCGATCATCGCGCGCGCGGGCGGCAAGCCGATCGAGGCGAGCGCGACCGTGAAGCCCGGCGACGAGAAGCAGAAGTACTCGTTCCACTCGTTCGGCGCGGTGTTCGTCGAGGTCCACGTCGATGCCGAGCTCGGCACGATCCGCGTGCCGCGCGTGGTCGCGGTGTACGACGTCGGCCGCGTGCTGAACCAGAAGACCGCGCGCAGCCAGATGATGGGCGGCATCGTATGGGGCATCGGCGCGGCGCTGCAGGAGGAAAGCACGCTCGATGCGCGCTTCGGACGCTTCACGAACGCGAACCTCGCCGAGTATCACGTGCCGGTGAATGCCGATATCGGCACGCTCGACATCACCTTCATCGACCGGCCCGATCCTTATATCAACTCGCTCGGCGTGCGCGGTATCGGCGAGATCGGCATCACGGCCGTGGCGGCCGCGATCGCGAACGCGGTGTACAACGCGACCGGCGTGCGGGTGCGCGATCTGCCGATCACGCTGGACAAGGTGGTGCGGACCTGAACCGGCGGCAGTGCCGGAATTGGAGTGAAAGCGAAAGCGGCGGCCGGCTTGCATCGGGCGTGCCTTGCCGCTTGCTTCGCGCACCGTTGCATCGCACAATCGGGGACATTCCTGTCTACCGGTATCCGCCGATGGCCTACGCTTCGCTCGCCACTGGTGTGTTGCTCGCCGCCGGTCTCGGCTCGCGCTTCGATCCGCACGGGCTGCACAACAAACTGCTCGCACGTATGCCCGACGGCAAGCCGGTTGCGCATGAAGCCGCGCATCGGCTGCTGCGGGTCGTGACGCGGGTGCTCGCTGTCGTGCGGCCGGGCTCCGACGCGCTCGCCCGCGCGCTGAACGATGCCGGCTGTGATGTCGTGTTTGCGGCGAGCGCCGAGCGCGGCATGGGCGCGAGCCTCGCCGCCGGTATCGAAGCGAGCGACGACGCCGAGGGCTGGATCGTCGCGCTTGCCGATATGCCGCGCATTGCGGTTCCGACGATCGAAGCGATAGCCCGCGCGCTCGACAACGGCGCGCCGCTCGTCGCGCCGTTCTACGACGGTCAGCGCGGCCATCCGGTCGGCTTCGGCAGCGAGCATCGCGACGCGCTACTCGCGCTGGACGGCGACACCGGCGCGAAAGCGCTGCTCAGGTCACACGCGCTGACGCGCATCGACGTCGACGATCCCGGCATTCTGCGCGACGTGGACACGCCGGACGATTTGCGCACGCTCTAGCCGCCAACATCAGCCTCGCCCAGACTGGCTGCCCGCAGCCGGTCGAAATCGAGAATCTTGCCCGCAAGTTTCGCGCGCAAGCCGCGCCAATTGCGCCTAAGCTGAGGTGACGCCATTTTTTTCGCACGCGGCGCCTTGACGACCGGCAGCCTCGATGCCTCATCCGTCCCGCCTCGAATCGCCACACGCAAGCCCATGAGCGAAACCACTCCACGCCTTTTCATCGTCTCGCCCCATTTCGACGACGCCGTCTTCAGTTGCGGCGCCTTGCTCGCCGCCCATCCCGACGCCGCCGTCTGCACCGTGTTCGCCGCACCGCCCGAACACGACATGCACACGGAGTGGGACGAAAAAGCGGGCTTCGCGAACGCCCACGAAGCGGTCCGCGAACGCACGATCGAAGACAACCGCGCGCTCGAAGTGCTCGACGCGATCCCGCTGCGCATGCCGTTTCGCGACAGCCAGTACGCTGACTCGCCGTCGATCAGCCAGATGGCCGCGGCGCTGGAGGAAACGATTTACCGCACGACCGCGAACACGCTGCTGATGCCGCTTGGCCTGCATCACGACGATCACGCCCGGGTATTCGAAGCGTGCTGCGAGATCCTGCCGCGGCTAACGCATCTGGACTGGTTCGGTTACGAGGAAGCGATTCACCGGCTCACGCCGGGCGCGGTGCAGGCGCGGCTCGCCGATCTCGCGCAGCGCGGCATCGTCGCGACGCCGGCAACGCCGAGCGCGGGCCACACGATCGACGTGCAGCGCCGCGCGCATCTGAAACGCGAAGCGGTCAACGCGTACGCGAGCCAGTTGCGGGCGTTCGGCGCCGGCAACTACGACGACGTGTTCGCGACCGAGCGCTACTGGCAGCTCAGCGCCGGCCGCAAACGCGCGAAGAAATAGCAAAAAGGAGCGAGCAGGAAGCGCGGCGAGCGCCTACGCTTGAAGACAGATAGCCGACGCGGCGGCACACATCGGCGGTATCAAGCCGCTTCGGCCGGACCCGCGCATTTCAACCGCAAGGGTGACGCAATGAGCTACGACATGCACACCAGCCCGATTCCCGACCCGAACGCCGATCCGAACCGCGACCCGGAAGCCGACCCGCTCGTGCCGCCGTCGCCGGGGCATCATGCCGAGGAGCCGCAGCGGCCTGACGGGCCGCCGGACAAGGATCCGGTGTAAGGGAGCCGCGAGCGGCGCGGTCGCGGCGCGCCGCTCGGCGCAGCGTCAGCGCATCAAGTCGCTGAAGCCCTGCAGCAGGCGGTCGATATCGGCCGCGTGAATGTTGCCCATCGTCGAGATGCGGAACAGCTCCGCCGACAGCCCGCCCTGCCCTGCATAGATCACGAAGCCGCGCGCCTTCAGCGCGTCGTGCAGTTGCGGATACGCGATACCGTTGGGCAAGCGGTACGCGCGCAACACCACCGACGACTGCCCGGCCGGCAACACACTGTCGATGCCGCGCGCCGCCAGCCCAGCGCGCACCTGCTCGGCAAGCGCCGCATAGCGCGCGTGACGCGCGCGCCAGCCGCCTTCGTCGGCGAGCTCACGCAGCGCCTCGACCAGCGCGTAATACGCGTGCACCGACGGTGTAAACGGCGTGTTGCGCTGATCCTGCAAACGCGCGAGCCGCGCGAGATCGAGGTAGTACGTGCGACTCGCCGCGCGCGCGAGCGCCGCGCGCCGCACCAGCACGAACGACGCGCCCGGCACGCCATGCAGGCACTTGTTGGCGGTCGCCGCGAGCGCGTCGAGGCTCGCGTCCGCGAAATCGATCGTTTCGGCGCCGAAGCTGCTGACACCGTCCACCAGCAGACGCAGGCCGCGCTCGCGACACAAGGCGCCGAGCGCCGCGATGTCGTTCAGACGGCCCGTGGTCGTTTCATGATGAATCACCGCGACGTGCGTGAACGACTTGTCGGCGTCGAGCCGTTCGGCGATCTTCGCCAGATCGGGCGCGTCCATCCAGTCGTGCTTCAGCGTTTCGTGCGCGATGCCGTATTGCGCGGCGATCTGCGCGATACGCTCGCCGTACACACCGTTTTCGACGACCAGCAGTTTGCCGTTGTGCGGCACCAGCGCGGCCGTCATGCTTTCGACGGCGGCCGTGCCGGAGCCGGTCATCAGTACTGCCTGCCATTCGTTCGGGTCGAGCCCGTACACGTCGACGAGACGCGTGCGCGCCTCTTCCTGGAGATCGAAAAACTCGCTCTCGCGATGGCACAGATCCGTCTGCAACAGGCTGTTGCGGACACGTTCGGTGAGCGTCACCGGGCCGGGGTTGAGCAGCAGCATGGGCGCTCCTGTTGGCGTTGGGTTCAGATCGCGCCGATGTGGCGCATCAGGCGCGTCTTCACATCGGGCGGCGTAATGGTCGGGCGCGGCAGGCCGTCGGGCGTGCCGCGGCGGATCGTCAGGCGCGCGAAGCGCGGCCCGTCGAGCGGCGGCGCCGCGAACAGTTCGTCGATGATCGCAGGATCGTCGCTCTCCACCGCCGACGCGTAACCGCACGCGGCCGCCACGCCCGCGAACGACACCTGCGACGATACCGTCGCCTGGCCGCCGGTCGAGTCGTGCGCGCCGTTATCGAGCAGCACGTGCGTGAGGTTCGACGGGCCGTACGCCCCGAGCGTCGCGAACACGCCCATGCGCATCAGTGCGGCGCCGTCGCCGTCGAGCGCGACCACGCGCAGATCGGGGCGCGCGAGCGCGAGGCCGAGCGCGAACGGCGTCACGCAGCCCATCGAGCCGACCATGTATAGCTGGTTCGCGCGATCGTCGATCGCATAGAGTTCGCGGCCGCAAAAGCCGGTCGACGCGAGCACCACCGTCGAGTCGAGCGGCGTATGCGCGATCACCTTTTGCAGCGCGTCGTGGCGCGTCGCGAGTTCGTTCGCGGCGCTGTCGCGGAACCGCGCGCGAGGCTCGACCGGCGTGCGCCGCCTGGGCGCGCCGCCGTCCTTCAGTTCATACGGCGCAACGCTGCCCTTCTGCATCACGAGCGCGTACGGACGGCCGGTTGCGTCCATGTGCGCGATCGCGCGATCGAGTGCCGGACCGATCGCGTCGGCCTCGGTCGGGAACGTCTCCCACGGAATTTCCATCGTGTCGAGCATCGCCGGCGTGATCGGGCCCATCAGCGCGTGCTGCGGCTCGTCGGCAACGCCGGGCTGGCCGCGCCACGTGACGATCAGCAGTTGCGGCAGGCGGAAGGTCCACGTCAGCGACGTCAGCGGGCTTACCGCGTTGCCGAGCCCGGAGTTCTGCATCATCGTGATGCCGCGCCGGCCGTTTTTCGCGCCGAGCGTAACGCCGGCGATCAGCGCGACCGCGTCGCCCTCGTTGGCCGCCGACACGTAGTGCAGCGATTCGTCCTGGAGCACGTAGTTGATGAACGGCGTCAGATACGAGCACGGCACGCCCGCGTACCAGTCGAAACCGCGCTCGCGCGCCGCCTCGACGAACTGTGCTGCTTCGATCATTGCGTGCCTCCGTGTGCATCGTTCGCCGTCGCCCCGCCGCCGACGGCCGTCGCGAACGGCGCCTGCGCGTGCGCGAAGTCGCCCGCGCGGCGGAAATCGTCGAGATCGTTGACGCCGCGCCAGTGGCCGTGCACGTATTGCACCTCGATCGACTCGCCCGCTTCGATCAACGCGTTCAGCAGCGCGGGCATGTCGAGCGACGCGAAATCGTCGCGCGTGCGCAACTCGCGCATGACCGCCCGCAGGCGCTCGCGACCCGCGCCGCGCACGTTCAGCAGACCCACCCAGCGGCCATGCGGCACTGGGGCGACGCCCGCCGCCGACGACTGCTCCCGCCCGCTCGCGACATGCCGCAGCACGATCTTGTTGCCGAACAGACCGCGGTCATCGGCGGCCGAGCACCACGCGAAATCGCGCACGCTCGCGTTCTCCGCATCGGTTAGCGACGAATCGACGACCACGCTGAACGCGGCCTCGCTTTCCACCAGATCGCGCAGGATGTAGCTGCGAAACAGCAGGTCGCCGTACGAAATGACCGTGTCGCCGGTCAGGTGGTCGAGTGCGCACGCGAGCGAGGCAAGCTCGCCGGTCTGCGCGTGCTGCTGGTTGACCACGAGGCGGATGCCCGCGGTATCGATCGCGTCAGCGCGATAGCCGCCGACCACGGTGATGTCGTTGACGCCCTGCTTCTTGAACGCGTCGACGAGCCAGCGCAGCAGCGGTTTGCCGGCGATCGGCAGCATCACCTTCGGACGGTCCCCGGTCACCGCTTCAAGGCCTTTGCCGCGGCTCGCGGCGAGCACGACGGCCGAGCCGGCCGCGCGGCCGCTCGACAGATAGCGGTCTTCGGCCTCCGAATATTCGTCGGCGTCCTGCAAACGGAAGATTTCGTTGACGGCCGCGATGCTGTCCTCGACGTTGACGAGCGTCTCGCTCGAATGGATTTCCTTCGCGACGGCCTGCATCGCCGAGGTCGACGCGCGGATCAGATGGTTCGCCCAGATCACGGTGCTGATGCCCGCTTCGCGGAACACCTCGGTCGGCGTGCTGTAGTACTTGGTCGGCACGATCACGAGCGGCGCGCGCCCGGCCCATTCGCGCGCGAATTCGAGAATCTCGTCGGGGCGCGACAGCTTGCTGTGAATCAGGATCGCATCGGCACCAGCTTGGGCGTACGCTTGCGCGCGGCGCAGCGCTTCGTCCATGCCCCAGCCCGCGATCAGCGCCTCGACGCGTGCGACGATCGAGAAATGCTCGTCGTTCTGCGAGTCCTTGCCCGCCTTGATCTTGCCGCAGAATTCGTCGATATCGGCAAGCGGCTGCGCCTCGCCGTTGATGAAGCTGTTGGTCTTCGGAAACTGCTTGTCCTCGATGCACACGCCGGCGATGCCGCGCTGTTCGAGCTTGCGCACGAGGCGGCGCACGTTGTTGAAGTTGCCGTAGCCGGTGTCGCCGTCGAGCAGGATCGGCAGATCGCTCGCGTCGGCCATGAATTCGAGCGTATCGACCACCTGCGTCCAGCTCGCCTCGTTGTTGTCGCGCACGCCGAACTGCGCGGAGATCGCGAGGCCGGAGCCCCAGATCGCCTTGAACCCAGCTTCGCGAACGATGCGCGCGGACAGGCCGTTATGCGCCTCCATCATGAATTCGAGTTCGCTGCTGACGAGCATCTGGCGCAGGCGCGCGCTGCGGGACTGGGAAACGAAAGCGGGATCGCGTGCATTCATTCTTCGGGACTCCTGGTGGCGGGCTTATTGGCGTTCTTCCATGCCAGGCTGGCAATCGGAAAAGGGCGACTATAGCGGAATTTTTTATGACGAGTCTTTGAAGGTCTCAGCGGTCTTTCGTGGTTGCGCTTAAGTGGAAAAATGTGTTGTTTTTTGCATTCGTGACCATTTAACGGGATTTTTTGGATTTGATTGGCGTTTTGTGGGAGGTTGGTGCGAGCCTTCCTGGATTGGGCTCAGCTGATTTTACGCAGACCAGCGCCGGCATTTTTCATGTCGATTTTCTCGCGCATTTTTCAATCGCTGCGATTTACCTAAAATCGCCAGTTAATTCAGATTCCCGAATAATGCACAAAAATATTTTTCGAATTGCGCGCACGGAACGCCGCTTAAAACGCTCAATAAATTCGCCTATTAATCGGACGAATAGCGATGTCGAACAGCGGGTTTTCCCTGTCTCGATCAACGCCATTTCGCGCCGTAAACACAGCGAGCGGCATCCGACCGCAATTCAATGGACCTTACTGGCCAAAACGCCTATTCCCATCGCTATGACTCTGAACCGAAAACTGGCGTCCATGATCGCCGTTCTGTGGGTCGGCCTGATCCTGATCGGCGCGTTCGGCGCGTGGCAGAACCGCGCATCGATGATCTCGGACCGACGCGAGCAATTGCGCTCGTTGATCGAAGAGGCAAACCACGTCGTCGGCCACTACTACTCGCTCTCCCAGCAGCATGCGCTGTCCGAGGACGACGCGAAAAAGCAGGCGCTCGCGACGCTCGGCGCGATGCGCTACGGCAAGGACGGCTATTTATCGATCAACGACTCGCAGCCGGTCATGCTGATGCATCCGATCAAGCCCGAACTGATCGGCAAGAACCTCGCGCAGTTCACCGATCCGGCCGGCAATCATCTGTTCGTCGATATCGTCAACTCGGGCAATCACGACGGCGGCGGCTTCGTCGATTATTTGTGGGCCAAGCCCGGCAGCGAGCAGCCCGTCGCGAAGACCAGCTACTCGATGCACTTCGCGCCGTGGGACTGGTACCTCGTGACCGGCATGTACATGGACGACGTGCAAAGCGCGTTCTACCACAACCTGCTGCGCTGGCTCGCGATCACCGTCACGCTCGGTGCGCTCTCTACGGCCGTGATGCTGGTCGTGCTGCGCAGCATCCGCCGCTCGCTCGGCGGCGAACTCGAAGTGGCCGTCGAGCACGCCCGGTTGATGGCGCAAGGCAACCTCGCGACGCCGGTGCCGATCGAGCCGCACGACAACAGCAGCCTACTGCATGCGCTGCGCACGATGCAGGCGGGACTCGTCGACACGGTCTCGCGAGTGCGCCAGGGCACCGAGAACATCAACGTCGGCGCGACCGAAATCGCAGCGGGCAACACCGACCTGTCGCAGCGCACCGAGGAGCAGGCGGCGGCGCTCGTGCAAACCGCGTCGAGCATGGATCAGATGACGGTGAACGTGAAGCAGAACGCGGACAGCGCGACCCAGGCCGCGCAACTCGCGAGCGACGCAGCGAACGTCGCGACGCGCGGCAGCCGCGTGGTCGACGACGTGGTGCGCACGATGGGCGAGATCACCGCGAGCTCGCGGCAGATCGGCGACATCATCGGCGTGATTGACGGCATCGCGTTCCAAACCAATATCCTCGCGCTGAATGCCGCCGTCGAGGCGGCTCGCGCCGGCGAACAGGGCCGTGGCTTCGCGGTGGTCGCGGCCGAAGTGCGCAGCCTCGCGCAGCGCTCGGCGACGGCCGCCAAGGAGATCAAGGCGCTGATCGAAACCTCGACCGATACCGTCGAGACCGGCTCGTCACTGGTCGCCAACGCGGGCGCGACAATGGGCGAGATCGTGCAGTCGGTGCGGCGGGTCAACGAGATCCTCGAAGAAATCAGCCACGCGTCGCGCGAGCAGAGCGCGGGCATCGAACAGGTCAATCGCGCGGTCGGCGAGATGGATCAGGTCACGCAGCAGAATGCGGCACTGGTCGAACAGGCCGCGGCCGCCGCGCATTCGCTGAAGGACCAGGTCGCCGTGTTGCGCGACGCGATTGCGAGTTTCGCGTTGCCGGCTTGAGCTTGCCCCCCCGTGCCCGCAACGGGCGCGAAAAAAGAAGGCGCCCCACAGGCAGGGAGCGCCTATTCAACACGCCGCGTCGGAGTCGACGCATCAATCGAACGAATCAGCCGCGCGGATTTTGCAAGTCCGCGCGGCTTTTCGTGATCAAGCTTCGGCTCGGCTCGCCTTTGCTCCAGCTCGAACGCACCTCCTTTCACACTCCTCGCATTTAACTTACGTTTTATTTACAATCGGCCCGGCGACAGTCCTTGCCGCCAGGCCTCGTGGCTTTGGCGGCCTCGTTCAATCGAAAGTACGTGAGGTCCGCTGCCCGCCGCCATGATCCGCCAGAAAAAACCGCCGTCGTCCGATCCCTATGCCTTAGCCGCGAAGAACCCGCTGCTCGATGCGCGACTACCCGCGTGGCGCTCGAAGTTCGTCGTGCTGCTCGTGTTCGGCGCGTTCGCGACGCTCGCGCTCCGCGCGTTCTGGGTGCAGGTCGTGAATCAGGACTTCTACGTCGACCAAGGGCAGAAGCGCTATCAGCGCCTGCTCGAACTCGACGCGACGCGCGGCCGGATCGTCGATCGAAATGGTTCGATGCTCGCGGTCAGTCTCGCGACCTACGAAATCTGGGCCACGCCGAAGCTCGTCGACGAAAGCGCGTTCGCGCCGCTGGCAAAGCTGCTCGATCTGCCGCTCGCGGAACTGCGTCGGCGTCTGAACGGCGAGCGCAGCTTCGTGCTGCTCAAGCGCCAGGTCGATGCCGACACTGCCGGGCATCTGTCGCGCCTCGGGCTCGCCGGGATCACGCAGATCGCCGACACCAAACGCTTTTATCCCGAGGGCGAGTCGGCCGCGCACGTGGTCGGCTTCACCGACATCGAGGACAACGGCCAGGAAGGCGTCGAACTCGCCGCCAATGCGCAGTTGCAAGGCGTGCCCGGCCACCGCGAGGTGATCCGCGACCGGCTCGGCCGCGTGATCTCGGAGACGCGGCCGCTCGTGCCCGCGCGCAACGGCGCCACGATCCAGCTGACGATCGACCGGCGCATCCAGCAACTCGCATACACACAACTCAAAGCGGCGATCGCGCAGCACCGCGCCGAAGCGGGCAGCGTGGTCGTGCTCGATGCGCGCAACGGCGAGATCCTCGCGCTCGCCAACTACCCGAGCTTCGATCCGAACGACCGCACGCACCTGTCCGGCCGGCAGCTGCGCAACCGCGCGGTGATCGACACGTTCGAACCGGGTTCGACGATCAAGCCGCTGGTCGTCGCACTGTCGATCGACGAAGGCAAGGTGCGGCCGCAGAGCATCATCGATACCGCGCCCGGCTGGTATCGGATCGGCCCGGCCGTGATTCACGACACGTCGAATCATGGCGCGATGACGGTCGCCGAGGCGGTGCAGAAGTCGAGCAATATCGCGCTGGCAAAGCTCGCGCTGAATCTGCCGGCCGAGACGATCTGGACCAAGTATCGGCAATACGGGCTCGGTCTGAAGCCCGAGCTGCCCTTCCCTGGCGTGGCCGCCGGCAAGCTGCGGCCATATAAGCGCTGGCGCCCGATCGAACAGGCCACGATGGCGTATGGCTACGGGCTGTCGGTATCGCTGCTGCAAATCGCGCAGGTCTACACCGCCTATGCGGGCGACGGCGCGCTGAGGCGTGTGAGCCTGCTGCGCGAGCCGCTCGACGCGGACAGCCCCGCGTCGTTCGCCGACCGCGGCGAATCGGTCACGACGCCCGGCACCGCGCGCGCGATCCGCAACATGCTCGAAATGGCCACGGGCAACGGCGGCACCGGACGCGCCGCGACCGTGGCGGGTTATCGCGTCGGCGGCAAGACCGGCACCGCGCGCAAGCAGATCGGCGCGGGCTACGCGAAGAACCGCTACCGCGCGCTGTTCGTCGGCATGGCGCCGATGAGCGATCCGCGCCTGATCGTCGCCGTGATGATCGACGATCCGGCTGGCAAGGCGTTCTATGGCGGCACGGTCGCTGGACCGGTGTTCAGCGGCGTGATGGGCGGCGCGTTGCTGCTGCTCGGGGTACCGCCGGATGCGGCAGATGTGTGACGCGTAGTTAGTGTTAGTTGCGGTCGATCAGCCCTGCTCATCGAGCGCATCGACCTGCGCCTCGATACGATTGCGGCCGTTGCGCTTGGCCTGATACATCGCGCGATCGGCCTCGTCCATCATCGCCTGACCGAGCGACATCGCCTCGGCCGGGCTGCCGGCGACCACGCGCCCGGCCACGCCGATCGATACGGTCAATGCAATGAGCTCGCCGTGCTCGTCGCGCACGTCGAGATTCTCGACCGCACGCCGCACGCGTTCCGCGACGGTCAACGCGTCGCTGCGATCGCCTTGCAGCAGCGCGGCGAACTCCTCGCCGCCATAGCGCGCGACGGTGTCGCCAAGCCGCACCTGCTGTCGCACGCAGGCGGCCACCGCCGCGAGCGCGCGGTCGCCGCTCTGATGGCCGTGGCTATCGTTGATGCGCTTGAAACCGTCGATATCGATGAAAAGACACGCGACCGGCACGCGATAACGGGCCGCGCGCATCAACTCCTCGCGCAGCCGTTCGTCGAAATAGCGGCGATTCGCGAGGCCGGTCAGCGAATCGGTCATGCCGAGCTGCCTGAGCCGCTCGCGATGCGCGACGTTGTCGAGACTCGCGGTGACGATGCTCGCGAAGCGCTCGAGAATGTCGGTGGCCATGCCCGCGCCGAAGCGCGCGGGGTCGTCGCTGCCGAGGCATAGATAGCCGCTGACGCTCGTGCCCGCGGCGAGCGGCAGCAGGATCGCGCTGGCCGGCACGTGAGCTGGCGCGGCACCGAAGAACGCGCGGCGCGTGTCGTCGTCGAGTTCGCCAGGGCGGCCGAGCCACGGCCGATCGTCTTCGCACAAGGATTGCGCGACGAGACCGCCCTCGCGCGACGTCTTCAGCTGCGCATGATCGAGCGCGCGCAGGTTGCCCGGCTCGAGCAGTTCGAGCAGCATTGGCGCGCGCTCGTCGAGCCACAGCACCATGCTCGCGAGCGAGAACTCCCGCGGCAGATGGCTGAACAACGTATCGAGAAACGATGCGAAATCCCGCGCGCCGATCAACCGCAACTCGACGTTCTGGAAGCGGCGCAACGTGCGCTCGTTGTGCTGCACGGTGTCGACGAGCGAGCGAAGGCGCTCGGAAAGCGGGGTTTGGGCGAGATTCGTCACGGTATCAGTAAGGCGGCCCTGAAGGCGAAGCGGGGTCGACGCCCCAACTCTACTGATAACGGCCGATCCGCCGGGGTCTTGAGGGCAGGCTCGCGACGTGTCGGCCGGCCTGCCAGCGTTCATGCCCACTGTTGTCAGCTCTCGCTTGCATTCACTTGCACTCGCTTACACGCAATGAGATCCGTTTGCGTAATGATTGCGGTTCTTAAGTTTCGCTTAATTGTTCCCTGCAAGTATGTGGCACATCCCCTGTTGAGCCGCCAGAACATCGGCGGCGCTTTTTCTTGAGGGGTGCCAGAAGCGCGCCCGAAAACGGTTACGCGCACAAGAAGGAGGTAAATCATGGTTGAAGAGATGGTAGTCGAACACCTGCGTGCGATGCCCGGCCATGAATGGACTCGCCAGATTCACTCCTGCAAGGTCTCCGATCCGCTGCAACCGCCCTGGGGCCGTTCATACCGGCTCGTCGAATGGACGATGAAGCACGCGCCCGAACCGAGCCGTCGCGTCGTTCCCGCCGAAAGTACTCCGCTCGAAATCGCCCAGGCCGTGGTCTCTCACGTGCCGGGTCGGCGCTTCTGCCAGCAGGCTGATTAAGCGCTCCCGCTGACGTTCAATGACGCGCCGCGATCGCGTCGCAATGGTCCAACGCGTCCTCCAGCCTGTCATTGCCCCAGAACATCTCCCCGCCGACAAAAAACGTCGGCGCACCGAAAATCCCCTTGTTGATGGCCCGTTCGGTCTGCTCCCGCAAGCGGAGCTTGTTCGCGTCGCTTTGCGCGGCGTCGATCACGCTCTGCGCCGGTAAGCCAAGCGAGTCGAGCGCGTGACTGACGACATCGATTGAACCGATGTCGCGGTCGTCGACGAAATTCAACTGCATGATCTTGCGGCACCAGGCACCGATCCACGGCTCGTTCGCACCCAGCAGCGCGACACGCATCGCGAGAAGCGCCGCGCGCGGAAACGTGCTGGGGCGCGTGAGCGCAATGCCGTATTTGCGGCATTGACGCTCCATGTCTTTCCACACGTACGCGCCTTTTTCTTTCTGCAGTACGAAGGGCGAGTTGTCGAAACCGAGCTGGCGAAATACCGGACCGAGCAGAAACGGCCGCCAGACGATCGTCACGTTGCGCGCGGCCGCCAACGCTTCGATCCGCATCATGCTCAGATAGCTGTAGTTGCTGCCGAAGTCGAACCAGAACTCGATTGCCCGCGCCGTCGAAGTTGCGTCTTCATTCATCGCTGTCTCCTGAATCGCGCGTGCCATGGCATCGTGGCATTGCAATGCTTAACAGTCGCGTCGTTGGGTCGCTGATCCTGCTGGCGCCGTCCTGAACTCGCGCTTCCGGACTCAGCGTGTTTGCACTGCCACGCGCAGGCCGAGCGAAATGAACAGCACACCGATGAGCTTGTTCTGCCAGCGCGTCAACCACGTCAAACGCTTCACGAGTTTGCCCAGCGGCCGCATCGTCAGGACGATCAGCGTCGTATAAAGCGCGCTCATGGCAACGAAAATCAGCCCGAGTGTCGCGAACTGCAGAAACGTCGAGCCATGTTCGGGGCGCACGAATTGCGGCAGAAACGCAAGGAAAAACAGCGCGGTCTTCGGGTTCAGCACTTCGGCGGGAATCGCCTGCAAGAACGCCTTCGAACCCGACACCGGCGCGACGACCGGCAGGTGCGCACTCGCCTGCTTTTCGCGCAACGCGCGAATGCCCAGATAGACGAGATACGCGGCACCGACGAATTTCACCGCATTGAAGGCCAGCGCGGACGTCATCAGCAGCGCGGAGAGGCCAACCGCGGCGCCCAGCGTATGCACGAAATCGCCAGTTGCGATACCGAGACCGGTCAGAATGCCGGCTTTACGTCCGCCGTGCACGGTGCGCGTCAAAACTAGCAGCACGGCCGGGCCTGGAATCAGAAAGAGCCCGAGCACGACGGCAACGAACGTCCCCAACGTGGATAGGTCAGGCATGTCGTCTCCTTGCGACGCGCGGGGTCGAAATGATGGGCGCGCGTTCAGCGGACCATTGTAGACGAACCCGCGAAGCGGCCCTTGCGCCTCGCTGGCACCGACGATCCGTTACCATGACGGACATCGCGCCGCCTACCGCGTGCTTCTTTTCATCCACCGACGTTTCCGCCTTGCCCACCTATACCCTGCCCGCGCCACTGAGCGCGGAACTCGAGATTCGCAAGAGCCGCTTCATCGCGCATGCGATCCCGGTCGCCGATCGCGATGCCGCGATGGCCGAATTGCAGCGTCTGCGCGACGAACATCCTGCCGCGACGCATGTGTGCTGGGCGCTGCTGGCGGGCGGCCAGTCCGGCATGTCCGACGACGGCGAACCGTCCGGCACCGCCGGGCGGCCGATTCTCGAAGTACTGCGGCATCACGATCTGGATGGCGTGCTTGCGGCGGTCGTGCGCTATTACGGCGGTGTGAAGCTCGGCGCGGGCGGTCTGGTGCGCGCGTACACCGATGCGATCGCGTCCGCGCTGCTCGACGCGCCGCGCGTCGAGAGGATTGCCCAGGTATTGCTGGGCGTCGAAGTGAGTTATGCCGACGAAGCCAAAGTCCGTCGATGGATGGACGCCGAAGGCTATGCGCTCGTGGACAGCGCCTACGGCATGCTGGTGAAAATGACGATGCGCGTGCCCGCCAACGCACTCGACGACGCCAAGGCAACGCTGATCGATATCACGCAAGGAAAGGCGGGCTTTTTCTGAACGGCTCAGGTCCGGGCCTGACGCGGGCAATTCCGAAAACATCCGTTTGAAGGTTCGACGGTCCGGTTCGCTGCTACCATGCTGTTCTTCACCGGGATGACTCCACTGAAAAGGGCAACTCCTCTGACTTCGATCGCCGCTTTCTCCCGCATGGCTGCTGCGCGTTCGCCGTTGAGATCCGTCGTGCTCAAGGGCTGCGGCGCCATACTGCTGCCCACGCTGCTGTCCGCGTGCTCGTGGTCATGGTTCGGCCTGAACAGCAGCGCTAGCGCAACGCACACGAAAACCCACGGCACCGGCTCGCTCAGCGTCGCCCCTGCACGCGACTTCGCGTATCTGTCCGCGCGCGACGGTCATATCTCGCCGAACCGCATCGAAAATACCGGGATGACCGGGCTCGTGCTGAAGGACGACGTCAGCCTCGTGGTGCGCAATGGCGTCGCGAATAGTCTGCGAGTGGCCGGTTTTCGTATCGACGATAACAAACGCGTGCTCAGCGGCAGCATCGAAACCTTCACGGTGGACGATAGGCGCTCGCCGGCGCTGTGGACGCTGAAGATGCACTACGTGGTCATCGATGCGGCGACCCAAAAAGTCATGTACACGACCACGCGCACCGTGAAGCAGAAGTCGCCGAAATTCACCAGCAACACGATCGCGATCGAAGACACGGTCAAGCTCAGCGTCGATACATTGATTGGCGATCCAGGCTTTATCGAGGCGGTGAACTGAGCACGCGGCCAGCCGAGGCGCGGCGCGGTTTCGCTACAATCCCGGCAACGCATCGCGCGCGATGCATCGTGATCTCCCGTTCGGAATGCAAGCCGTCATGTCCCTTACCGCCTGGCTATTCTTTTTACCCGCCTGCTTCGCCATCAACCTCGCACCCGGGCCCAATAACCTGCTTTCGATCAACGTGGCCGCGCGTCATGGCTTCATGAAAGCGTTCGTCGGCGGCAGCGGCCGGCTGCTCGCCTTCGCGATGATGCTCGCACTCGCCGCGACCGGTCTCGCGGTCGTGCTGCATGCGTCCGAGTGGATCTTTCTGGCGATCAAACTCGCGGGCGCCGCTTATCTGATCTGGCTCGCGATCCAGTTGTGGCGCAGCGACGCACCCGCAATCGATACGTCGCAACCCCAGGAGGCCGCGCTCTCGCACATTGCCCGGCACGAGTTTTTCGTGGCGGCGGGCAATCCGAAGGCGATTCTGGTTTTTACCGCGTTCCTGCCGCAATTCGTCGACGTCGCGCAGCCGATACTGCCGCAATTCGCCGCGCTCGGCGCGAGCTTTCTGGTACTCGAATGGGTGGCGATTGCATTGTATTCGTGGGCCGGCATGTATCTCGGCAAATGGCTGATGCGCGCGCAGATCCGCCGCTGGTTCAATCGCTGCTGCGGGGGATTTCTCGCGGCAATCGGCGTGAGTTTTCTGCTGGTTCGGCGCGGCTGAGGTATCGAGGCTCTCCGACAGTCGAAGCAGCATTCGCATCGCGGCCTTTTCATAACGAATAACTAATACATCGATGGAGAAACTTTAACTATCGGCATTCGTCGCGCCACCTTATGCTCGAACCGTGAGCGGCCGCGAATGACTGCAATGCGGCATTGGGCGAACGGCTTTTTTATCGTCACGGAGCGACATCATGAAGATCTGCATCTTCGGAGCGGGAGCGATTGGCGGTTTAATGGGCGTGCAATTGGCACGCGCCGGCGCGGACGTCAGCTTCATTGCGCGCGGCCCGCATCTGGCCGCGATGCGTGAACACGGCGCGCGCCTCATCATGGATGGCGAAACGTTCAGCGCGCCGGTGCGCTGCACGTCCGATCCACGCGAACTCGGCGTCCAGGACTTCGTCATCGTGACGCTGAAGGCGCATTCGCTGCCTGGCGTGGTCGATTCCATGCAACCGCTACTCGGCAAGCACACGGCGATCGTTACCGGCGTCAACGGCATTCCATATTGGTACTTCTATCAGCACGGCGGGCGCTTTGCCGGCACTCGGCTGACGAGCGTCGACCCCGACGGTTCGCAATGGACCAAGCTCGGACCCGAGCGCGCGATTGGCTGCGTACTCTATCCGGCGGCGGAGATCGTCGAACCGGGGGTGATCAAACACGTGTACGGCAAGAAGTTTCCCATCGGCGAACCCAGTGGCGAGCGCACCCCGCGCATTGAGCAATTGCACGAGATCATGCAGGCGGCCGGCTTCGAAGCGCCGATTCGCGACAACATTCGCGACGAAATCTGGCTCAAGCTATGGGGTAATCTGTGCTTCAACCCGATTAGCGCATTGACGCATGCAACGCTCGATGTGCTCACGAGTGACCCAGGCACGCGCGCGGTCTCACGCACGATGATGCTCGAAGCGAAGCGAATCGCGGATCAGTTCGGCGTGCACTTTCGCGTCGATGTGGAAAGGCGTATTGATGGCGCGGGTGCGGTCGGTGCGCACAAGACATCAACGCTCGTCGATCTCGAGCACCGCAGGCCGATGGAAATCGATCCTTTATTGACCGTCGTGCAGGAAATGGGGCGACTCGTTGCCGAACCGACACCCACTATCGACGTCGTGCTCGCACTGATCAAATTGCGCGAGAAGATGGCTTTACAGGGCAATTGACCGAGTACTCGTCAATTCCCTTTCGTCTTGCAACACGACCTGAAGGATCGGACGCCATGCATCCGATCCTTTTTCGTATTGGACATTATTGATCGATCGCCACCCACACCGCCTTCGGTTCCGTGAAGTTCTCGATCGCGACATCGCCATGCTCGCGACCGAAGCCCGAATCGCCAGCACCGCCCCACGGCAAACGCACGTCCGTATAGCCGTAGGTGTTGATCCACACCGTGCCCGCCTTCAGGTCGCGCGCCACGCGATGCACGCGGCTCAAGTCAGCGCTCCACACGCCAGCCGCGAGACTGTACGACGTGCCATTGGCGATTCGGATCGCGTCCGCTTCGTCGTTGAAACGGATCACGCTCGCCACCGGCCCGAAGATTTCTTCCTGCGAAATACGCATTTCGTGCTCGACATTCGCGAACACGGTTGGCTCGACGAAAAAGCCGCGATTGCCGACGCGCGCGCCACCCGTCACGAGCGATGCACCTTCCGAGCGTCCCGTGTCGACATAGCTCAATACGGTCTTCATCTGCGCGGCCGAAATCAGCGGTCCCATCGACGTTTCGCGCAGCGACGGGTCGCCGACCTTGATCGACTTCGCGCGCGTGGCCAGACGCTCGACCACTTCGTCATACACGTCGCGATGCGCGAGTATCCGCGACCCGGCGGAGCACACTTGCCCTGTATTGAAGAACACGCCCGACGCCGCGGCTCGCACCGCATTGTCGAGATTCGCGTCGGCAAAAATCACGTTGGCCGACTTGCCGCCGAGTTCCAGCGTCACGCGTTTGAAGTTGCCCGCCGCGCCCTGCAGGATGCCTCGTCCGACCGAAGGCGAACCGGTGAACGTGACCTTGTCGATACCGGGATGCGAGACCATCGCGTCGCCCACCACGCTGCCTTTGCCGGTGACGATGTTGAGCACGCCCGGCGGCACGCCCGCTTCGAGCGCCAGCTCGCCGATGCGCAATGCGGTGAGCGGCGTGATCTCGGCGGGCTTGACGATCAGCGTGCAACCGCATGCGAGCGCGGGCGCGATCTTCCACATGCCGATCATCAGCGGAAAATTCCACGGCACGATTGCGGCGACCACGCCGACAGGTTCGCGCAACGTATAGGTCAATGCATCGGGACGCGTCGGCACCACCTGGCCGTTGATCTTGTCGCACCAGCCTGCGTAGTATTCGACGGTATCGATCGCGGCGGGCACGTCCTGACGCATCACCGCGCCAATCGGCTTGCCGCCGTCGAGACTCTCGAGCGCGGCGAGTTCTTCCATGTTCTCGCGCATCAGGCCCGCGAGACGTTGCAGGATGCGCCCGCGTTCGGCGGCCCGAATCGAATTCCATACTTTCAATGCGCCGCGCGCGGCGCGCACCGCGGCATCGACGTCGGCGGCGCTGCCTTGCGCCACCCGTGCGATCGGCTCCTCGGTCGCGGGGTTGATGTCGACGGAATATTCCCCGGTGCCTGGCGGCATGCGCTTGCCGTCGATCAGCAGATCATGGTGCCTGAGATCGGTCTGGATTTCCATCATGCAGCTCCTTGAGTAGGACGTTATGTGGTTGACTGACGGCGCATCGATCGAATGCCGCGCGCCGCGCAAGCTTTTTGGTCGGCCCCTGTCTAAGGTTCCGGCAACAGGCTTTGCCGCACGGACCGCCAGTTGAAGCTTGGCGTCGCGGCTGCGGCAGGCGCTTCGTTCGCGATCGGTGAATGATCAGTCGTCGACGCAACGAACTGCGCCCACGCAGCAGCCGCATTGGGACGAAGCGAGCGATTTCTGCGGTGCACGAGTACCGTCGTCAATGCCGTTTCGGGGACCAGCGGACGGCTCACCAACGAAGCGCCCGGCGAAGGCCAATGCGCATCGACGGGCAATACGCCGATACCCAGTCCCAATTCGACCATGCGCGCTACGGCCGCGACGTGTCCGAGTTCCTGCAACGGCCGGCGCTTCGATCCGTTCGCGGCGAGTACCGGTGCGAGCGCGGCACGCACGCCAGTATCGGCATTCAGCGTTATCAGCGGACATTCGCGCAACGCGTGCCATCCGATGCTGTCTTGCCGCGCTAGCGGATGCGCGGATGGAAGCACCGCCTGCAGTGGCGTAGTGAAAAGTACCTGAGCGTGCAGTAGAGGACTATCGACAGGTACAGTCACACAGACCGCGCCGAAATCCACCTCGCCCTGCTCGACACTGGCCAGTACGCTGCTTTGAGGCTGATCCTTGACCGATACGACCAGCTCGGGAAAAACCGACGCGCACTGCGCCAAAGCCTGCGGCACCCAGCCCGATGACAACACCGGATTACTCGCGAATAAGACGACGCCCGTGTGTCCCTCGTAAGCATCGCGCTCTTCGAGCAGCGTCAATTCGATTTCGTCGAGCAGCCGGCCAATTCTTCTCTCGAGACTCGCACCCGCATTCGTCAGTTCGACCTGGCGTGTCGTGCGATCGAACAGCTTCAATTCGACCGCGTCTTCCAGTTCACGCACGCAACGGCTCACGGCCGACTGCGTCAGATCGAACTCGCGCGCCGCGCGCGTGAAACTGCGCTCGCGCGCGACCGCGACGAATACCTTGAGTTGCTGCAGCGAAACATTCATGGCATCGGTTCCGGGCGCGCGACGCTCACGTTATTCGCCAGACTGTTCGGGCCAGTGACTCATTCGCGACGCATTGCCATTGCCATGACCCGCGACGGCCAGCGCGCCCTGAGGTTCGTTGTGCGATTCGATCCAACGCGCGCGCATCGGCTTGAGGATGAACTTCGCGGAAATGCC
The DNA here is from genome assembly GCF_014200875.1 of Paraburkholderia sp. HC6.4b. Classification (NCBI taxonomy): domain Bacteria; kingdom Pseudomonadati; phylum Pseudomonadota; class Betaproteobacteria; order Burkholderiales; family Burkholderiaceae; genus Paraburkholderia; species Paraburkholderia sp. HC6.4b. The sequence continues at coordinate 113,029 of NZ_JACHDC010000007.1, read as the reverse complement.
GGCTGCGATCGTGATGACGGCGGCAAAGACGAAGACAAGGCTCCAGCCGCCCGTCGCCGCGAGTATGGACGCGATCGGCACCAGCAACGAGGCCGTGCCCTTCGCGGTGTACAACGTGCCGGCATTGGCGGCCGCGTACTTGCTGCCGAACGTATCGGCGCAAGTCGCCGGGAAGATCGAGAAGATCTCGCCCCAGAACAGGAAGATCAGCGCGGCAAAGACCATGAACGCATACGGATTGCTGCCGAACTGCATCATGCCGAGCAACGCGAGCCCTTCGCCGATGAAGATCACGAACATCGTGTTTTCACGGCCGATCTTGTCGGAGATGAAGCCGGACAGCGGACGCGTCAAGCCGTTGAAGATATTGTCGATCGACAGCGTGAGGGTCAGCAGCGGCAACGTCGCGCCGAAGACCGTCATCGGAATGCGCGCTATGCCCCAGTCTTTCGCGATCGGGCCGATCTGCGCGGTCGCCATCAAGCCGCCCGCCGCGACCGCGACGAACGACGCGTAGATCACCCAGAACACTGGCGTTCTGATCATCTGGCGCGAGGTGAAATCGACCTTCGACACCGCGAAGCGGCTCTTGCGTACCCCTGGCTGACGCAAGATCGGCCGCGTCAGGAGCATCGCGAGCAGCAGAATGCTGACGCCTTGCACGATGCCGAAGAACAGGAACGTCTCTTCATAGCCGCGGCGCGTAATCATGTTCGCAATCGGAATCACCGTCAGCGCCGCGCCTGCGCCAAAGCCCGCAGCCGTCAAACCCGCGGCGAGACCGCGCCGGTCGGGAAACCATTTGAGCGCGTTGCCGACGCATGTTCCATACACACCGCCCGCGCCTATCCCGCCAATCACCGCCGCGAAATACAACATGCCGAGCGTAGTCGCATGCGAATTGAGAATCCACGACAAACCCGCGCATACCGCGCCGGCTGCCACCACCGGGCGCGGCCCGAATCGATCGACGAGCCAGCCCTCGAACGGCACGAGCCACGTCTCGGTCAGAATGAAGATCGAGAACGCGAGCTGGATCGACGCCTCGCTCCAGTGATGCCGCGCATGCATAGGGGCCACGAATAACGTCCACGCATATTGCAGATTCGCCACCAGCGCCATGCATACCATGCCGATGACGAGTTGCCACCATCGGTTACGCCAGGACATACGGGTCGTCGATTGCTGGGTGATATCGTTCATGAGCCTTGTCTCCACTATTTATTTAGTGCAGCCGGCTTACGCGCCGCGCTGGATGTGTCCCGCCTTATCGTTATGGCCCGAGAACTTCGCTATTCGGGAAAAATCTCAATTGACGCTTTTTTGTTTCCGCAGATCCCCGAACTCGTCTTCTATAAAATTCTTGCTTTATTCCGACCAGAACCACGCTTCAGCCGGTAAGCATTACAGGTTATTCCCCGCTATTGAGTCCGCCACACCACATATCTATGCGTTAACCCGCGTATTACAGCAGCTATTCCGCTTGTTATAAGTTTCATGCTAGGGTCATTGCTGAATTACTCATAATTAAAGTTTGTTATTATGTTGATTCACGATTCCTTATACATCGACCATGACGATGCGCAATGCAACTCTGCGGCAACTGAAGGTCTTTGAAACGGTAGCGCGTCACCTGAGTTTTTCCCGCGCCGCGGAGGAATTGCATCTGACTCAGCCGGCCGTTTCCACCCAGGTCCGGCAACTCGAGGAACATGCGGGGCTGCCTCTGTTCGAGCAACTCGGCAAGAAGATCTATCTGACGCCGGCCGGCACGGAAATGCTCCACTACAGCCGCGCGATCATGCAGCAGTTCCATGAAGTCGACGAAGCGATGAGCCAGTTGAAGGGCGTCTCCGGCGGCAAACTGAATGTTGCGGTGATTAGCGCGGGCGACTATTTCTTTCCGCGCCTTCTCGCCGAATTCACGCGTCGCTATTCGGGTGTGGATCTCAATCTTGCGGTACACAACCGCGAAGAACTGCTTCATCAACTGGCGACCAATCAGACCGACCTCGCGGTCATGGTGCGTCCGCCGCACGAAACCGACGCGACCAATGAACCGTTCGCGCCGCACCCGTACGTGATCGTCGCGGCGCCCACTCATCCGCTTGCGCACAAGCGCAATATCCGCTTCAGTCAACTCGCGAACGAAGCGTTCATCGTGCGCGAACGCGGCTCGGACACGTGGAATTCGATGGAAGAAGGTTTTGCCGGCCGGCTGTCCAATCTGAAGATTGCGATGGAGATCAAGAGCACCGAGACGATCAAGCAGGCGGTCATCGCCGGCATGGGCATCGCGTTTCTGTCCGCCCATACGATCAGCCTCGAATTGCAACTGGGTCATCTGGTCGTGCTCGACGTCGAAACCTTTCCGGTCATGCTCAATTGGTATGTCGTGCATCGGAAGAACAAGCGTCTGCCACCGGTTGCCGTCGCCTTCAAACGCTTCCTGATGGAGGAAGGCGCCAATCTGATCGAAAAGATCACCCGCGTGAAGGAACTGAGCGTGCATAAGCCGTAGGCTATGGAAAGCCAATAAAACTTTAACTATTGCAAATCGATCGCGACTTCTATGCTGCAAGCGAGTTCTTTCACTTGCGAGCCGAGGAGGCCGATCATGAACCACGCTCCGGTTGAATCCCGTATCAGTACACGCAACGCTCGCACAGCGGCGGCGGATCACGAAGACCAATCCGACGATGCGCATCTGAGCGCCTACAATGCCGCGTTCAGCGATCTTGGGCTGCGGTTTCGCTGGGACCGTGCGACTCTCGACATGCTGAAAGAGTTCAATGGCGAGTTGGCGCGAATCACCGCTTATATCGAGCGCTATCACAGCCACCTGCATCGGGCGTACGATGCCGACTTTCTCGCGCAACTGATTCTGCATAGGAAGACGCAGTACTACAGCGAATTCGCCGCGACCGTGGGCGACTAGAAGCATCGAAAAAGACTCGGGCGGCGGGATCATCGTCCCGCCGTCTTCGCTATTGGCAATCAGGTCTCCTGGCGGCGCATGCATCATTGATCAGCGCCGTGTAGTGAAATGAACCGGCCGCTCGTGCGCGCATTGGCGTGCATAGTCGCGCTGGCGGCCGTTGCCGCGTCTACCATCACGCCCATCCCGACTATCTGCAGAGGCGCTCACGCGCATCATCGCCGGCGTGACATCGCGAAGCGCCCACGTCTGCTCTTCCCCGCCATGCCACTCGATGTTCGCGAGCAGGCCCGGCTTGCCGATCGCCAGGCCATCGCTACGCGCGGCGAAGGCATACATGCGCGCTGCGCAACTGACGCGATTCGCCGCGTGAGCGGGATCGGCCGAGTACTCGCGGCTCAGCATCAGATGCACGCCCATTGCCAACGCCAGCCCCCCCGTCGCGAGCAATGCCGCGAGTCCGAATGGCTGTGCCTGTTCAGTGACGAAGCCGTAACCGAGCCATCCGCACAAAAATAGCGCAAACAGATTGACGACGTGATGTCCCGGCCGCGCGACGGCCTCGAGTTGCAATGCGCCGCGCAGCTTGCAGAACGCAATCGCCGAGATCGCAAAGAGCAGCGCGCCGATCAACACGGCTGCAAACAGTTCGATGCGTTCGCTGTTCTCGCGCGCCGCTGCCAACAGGTAGCGCGTAAAGCCTGTCGACGCGACCGCCAAACCGATCCCGCTGCCAAGCAATGCAAGCATCCGGGGCCTGCGTGTCAGATCGCGTTCGCGCACGCATGAATGCCGCTGCGCCGAACGTCGGCCGAACTGTCGTCGCGAGAGCGCGGCCAACGCCACCATCAGCACCGCAATCAACGCCGCGGCGACAGTCACGGCGAGCAGCAACAACAGGTCCATCCACACGGCACTCCCACAGGCTTGCGGCATGCGTGATCCTCCGTGATGCGATGAAAAGGCAAGAGCCGCGAGGTCCGGCCCTCGTCAACCGACGTTCGCGGTATCGCCCGATCGCGGTGGCTCGTCGCGCTGCGCCGCGCTCAAGGTATTGGTCAGCGTGCCTATCCCATCGATCGTGATCGAGACCGTTGCACCGTCCTTGATCGACCCCACGCCCACCGAGGTGCCGCACGCAATCACGTCGCCGGGTTCGAGCGTCAGATCCTGCGATATCAGACTCACCTGCTCGGCCGGCGAAAAGACCATATCGGCGAGCGGATAGTTCTGACGCTCGGCGCCGTCGAGCGTGGTCAGGAGGCGCGCCGCCCGCCAGTCGAAACCGGAGACGATGGCCGGACCCAGGCAACAGAAGGTATCGAAGCTCTTCGCGCGACACCACTGCGGAAAATGCGGATTCTCGTTAAGCAGATCGGCGGCGGTGACGTCGTTGACGAGCGTGTAGCCGAAGATCGCCGCCTCCGCCTGTTGCGCATCCACATCGCGGCAACGCTGGCCGATCACGATGCCGAGTTCGCCTTCGTAGACGATCTTGCCCGCGTAGTGACGCGGCCGGCGGATCGGCTCGCCCGCGCCGATCACCGACGCCGCCGGCTTCAGCAGAAACAGCGGATGCGTGGGCACGGGTTTGTCGAGCTTCGCCGCGAGCGCGTGATAGTTATTCCAGAGCGCGACGATCTTGCCGGGCGAGCACGGCGCCAACGGCGTCAATGCGCGCAGCGACAGTACCGCGCCGGTCGGCACCGGATGCGCGAGACTTTCGTACTCGTGCAGATAGGCGCCTTCGACACGGCCGAACACGATGCCGCCGTCGCCCGACATGAACCGCATCCACGTCTGCATGCCTCGCTCCTAGATTGCGCCCGCCGTGCGCAGCGCCGTGATCTGCTCGGCCGAATAACCGAGCTCGGCCATCACTTCATCGGTATGTTCGCCAAGCAGCGGCGAGCGTTCGACGTCGGTCGGGCTGTCGGACAGCTTGATGGGATTGCCCACTGTCAGATACTTGCCGCGCTTCGGATGATCGACTTCGACGATCGTGCCGGTTTTGCGCAGCGATGGCTCCTCGGCAATTTCCTTCATCGACAGGATCGGGCCGCACGGAATGTCGTATTCGTTCAGGATCTGCATCGCCTCGAACTTGGACTTCGTCATCGTCCAGCGTTCGATTTCGGCGAAGATCTCCTTCAATCTCGGCAGGCGCGCGGGCGCCGTCGCGTAGTCGGGGTCCGTGGCCCACTCCTCCTTGCCGATCACGTTGCAGATCTTCGCCCACACGGGCGCCTGCGTGATGAAGTAGATATAGGCGTTGGGGTCGGTCTCCCACCCTTTGCATTTCAGAATCCAACCCGGCTGGCCGCCGCCCGACGCATTGCCCGCGCGCGGCACCGCTTCGCCGAACGTGCCGTTCGGATATTGCGGATACTCCTTCATCACGCCGGTACGGTCGAGCCGCTGCTGGTCTCGCAGTTTGACGCGGCACAGATTGAGCACGCCGTCCTGCATGGCCGCGAGCACGCGCTGGCCGCGTCCGGTATGCGTGCGTTGATAGAGCGCAGTGACAATGCCGAGCGCGAGATGCAGCCCCGTGCCGCTGTCGCCGATCTGCGCGCCGGTCACGACCGGCGGGCCGTCGTCGAAGCCGGTGGTCGACGCAGCGCCGCCCGCGCATTGCGCGACGTTTTCATAGACTTTGCAGTCCTCGTAAGGACCGGGACCGAAGCCCTTCACCGAGGCGACGATCATGCGCGAATTCAATTCCTGAATCCGCTCCCACGTAAAGCCCATCCGGTCGAGCGCGCCCGGTGCGAAGTTTTCGACCAGTACGTCGCATTTCTGGATCAGCGCTTCGAGCACCTGCTTGCCTTCCGGATGCTTGGTGTCGATCGTGACCGAGCGCTTGTTGTGATTGAGCATCGTGAAGTACAGGCTATCCACGTCGGGAATATCGCGCAGTTGCTCGCGCGTGATGTCGCCCGCGCCTGCCCGTTCTACCTTGATCACGTCCGCGCCGAACCATGCGAGCAATTGCGTGCAGGTCGGCCCCGATTGCACATGCGTGAAATCGAGGATGCGCACACCGTCGAGTGCCTTGGCCATGTCGTATCTCCTGAACGATGAGGGTTATTTGTACATGGTCTGGTTCTTCGTGCCCGGTGCGTACTCGCGCGGGTCGACCCAGATGTTGACCACCGCCGAGCGGCCGGTGCGATGAATCGCTTCGCGCGCACGCTGTAGCGCGCTCGCGATCTGCGCGGGATCGCGCACTTCCTCGCCATAGCCGCCGAGCATTTCGGCGAATTTGCTGAACGGCACGTCGCCGAGCAGATTGCCGACGTTGCCGCGTTCTTCGCCGTATTTGGCAAGCTGGCCGTAGCGGATCTGGTTCATCGCCGAGTTGTTGCCGATCACCGCGAGATACGGTGCGCCGAAGCGGTTCGCGGTTTCCATGTCGAACGCGGTCATGCCGAACGAGCCGTCGCCGTAATAGCAGAGCACTTCCTTGTGCGGGTGCGCGAGCTTCGCCGCCAGCGCGAAGCCGGTGCCGACGCCGAGCGAGCCGAGCGCGCCGGGGTCCATCCACTGACCGGGGCGGCGCGGGCGCACCGCTTGCGCGGAGATCGTCACGACGTCGCCGCCGTCGCCGATATAGACGGTGTCGTCGGACAGGAACTCGTTGAGTTCGTACGCGACGCGATACGGATGAATCGGCGTGCTGTTCGAGCGGAACAGCGGCATCAGTTTTTCGGTTGCGCTCGCTTCGGCGTCGCGCAACTGCGCCATCCATTTGCGGCGCGCCTGACGCTTGTCGTCCTTGATACGACCGCTCGCGGCCTGCAGCACCGCGGCGAGAATCGCGCCCGGATCGCCGACCAGACCCAGATCGATATCGCGATTCTTGCCGACGGTTCGATAGTCCATATCGATCTGCACCAGCGTCAATTCCTTGCTGATGCGTCGGCCGTAACCCATGCGGAAATCGAACGGCGTGCCGACCACGATCAGCACGTCGGCATTCGCAAACGCCTGCGAACGCGTGCGATCGAAATGATGCGGATCGCCCGGCGGCAGCACCCCGCGGCTCGCGCCATTGAAATAGCCGGGAATCTCGATGCCGCGCAGCAGCGCGATCGCTTCCTCGTGACCGCGCGCGGTCCACACCTGCTGGCCGTACAGGATCGCGGGGCGTTCCGCATCGACGAGAATGTCCGCCAGTTTCTCGATGTCGCGCGGGTCACCGATCGATTTCGTCGACGCGCGATAGCGGCCCGGCCGCGGCACGATCGCGCGCGACACGTCGACTTCGCGGTCGAGCACGTCGCGCGGAATTTCCAGGTAGGCGGGACCGGGCGCGCCGTTGAAGCATTCGCGCGCGGCCATCGAGATCATGTCCGCGACGCGCTCGGTGCTCGACACGCTCGCGGCGAACTTCGTGATCGGCGCCATGATGTCGACGTGCGGCAGGTCCTGCAGCGAGCCCATCTTGTGCTGCGTCAGCGCGCCCTGCCCGCCGATGTGCAGGATCGGGCTTTCCGAGCGGAACGCGGTCGCGATGCCGGTTACGGCGTTCGTGCAGCCGGGGCCGGCGGTCGTCACCACGCAGCCGAGCTTGCCGGTCTGGCGCGCGTAGCCGTCGGCCGCGTGTGCGGCGACCTGCTCGTGGCGCACGTCGATGATGCGGATGCCTTCGTCGACGCAGCCGTCGTAGATATCGATGATGTGGCCGCCGCACAGCGTGAAGATCGTGTCGACCCCCTCGTTTTTCAGCGCCTTTGCGACCAGATGGCCGCCCGACACGACGCCCGCGTCGCGGGTCTTCTGCTTGAGCGTGTCGTCGGCGGTCGTGGTGGCCGTGGCCGGACTCAGGGATGAAACAACTGCAGACATGGTCATCTCCTCATCAATCGGATGTGCAACGGTTATCGACGGACGCGTCCGCTTCGATATACGTCCGGTTGCACCGACGTCTCACGGCTTCGAAGATACCGTATGTGATATATCACATTCCTTCAAGGCCAATTTCGAGACATAGACGGCGCGAAGTTTGTGCTGTTCGAGCTTGTCTGCCGCAGCTTTGCGCCGAATCTACAAGGCTCTGCGGCAGTCATTTCAAGGGAAAACACCAAGTCGTGCGTTACACCGGTCATTGTTGATATATCACATACCATATTTTCAAGACCGTCAAGCAAGGTTTATCCCGCAGCGCGGCGGCGACCTCGTTTTGTTTGCCGCCGCGCGACCTGCGGATCGCTCGAAGTGCGCGCACGCAAAAAAGCCCGCGGTGCTTGCACACGCGGGCTTTTCGCAATCAGCAGCCAGGCAGCGTCTACGCCGCCATCAATCGAGGAAATCGCAATTGGCTTCGACGAACGCCGCGAGATCGAGCGAATGCTGGCGCGTGAGCCGCTCGGCGAGTTCGGTATCGCGCTTTTCGAGCGCCTCGATGATGCGCAGATGATCGACGATAGAGCGCGCGGCCCGGTCGCTCTGCGAGATGGTCATGCGCCGGATCGCGCGCACGTGGATGAAGATGTTCTTGATCGTGTCGAGAATGATCTGCGACTTCGACAACTCGACGATCGCCTGATGAAACGCGATGTTCGCGTCCGAATACTCGGCGATATGCTCGGCCGGCGTCGTGTCGCGGAAATTGTCGAACATATGGCGCAAGCGGCCGATTTCCTCGTCGGTCGCATGCAGCGTGGCGAGCCGCGCGGCCATGCTTTCGAGCGCGGCCCACATCTGGATCATCTCGACGATTTCGCGTTTGCTCTTGCGCACGATGTAGATGCCACGCCGCGGCACCATGCGCAGGAAGCCTTCCTGCTCGAGCAGCGTCATCGCTTCGCGCACCGGCGTGCGGCTCACGCCGAGCGATTCGCTGAGCACGCGCTCGTCGAGACGGATTTCTTCGCGATTCTGGTAGATATCCGCGTCGGCGATTGCCTGACGCAGCATCGCATAGGCCTGATCGCGCAAGCTCGCACTCGCGCCGATTGGCTGCAACGACAGGGTCAACGGAGTGGCCACTGTTTCAGTTGGAAGTTCTGACGACATTCATCGCCTCTGCTTGAACACGCGCGCGATTCGGCGCCGCCGTTTTGCCGCGCTGCTCGCCCAGACCCACGAAGCGGCCATGTTGCGATGCAGGTGCAGCGACCGATTCGGGAATCCAATCGGTCAGCAGAACGGTGGCGGCACAGCCCAATCCAACGACGGCCATGGCGAACAGCGCAAGAGGCACGAATTCCACGTGTAACTCCGGATGATTGAGAAGATTGATCCCTCAATCATATGCTGCAACGCCGCATTTTTCAATATTCGGTATGTAGTATATCAATGACTGTTGTTTTTAAGATTACTTTCACGTTAGCACGCCGCGCGCTGCGTGGGTTCGCCCACATCATTCCCCGCGACGGTTCTGCGTGGCGCTCGGTGTAAACACGCAAAACGCGCGCTATTCGCGCAGCCGCGAGCGATGATCGCGCATTTTCTCCATCACGCGGATTGTGAATTCCGGGTCGCGTCATTAACCTTCCGGACATTCCCTGCGCGGATCGATCGCGTCGAAAGCCTTGCCCGGGCGGCGCGATCGATTAAAGCACATATCACATTGAAGGAGACTCGATGAGCACCACCCACCCGCAGGCCACAGTGGCCAATCACCGCAATGCGCGCAGTCGGGCTCGCAAGGCCGCGCTCGGCAGCTTTATCGGCGCCGTGGTCGACTGGTACGACTTCCTGTTGTACGGCATCGTCGCCGCGCTCGTGTTCAACGCCGAGTTCTTCCCGAACGTCGGCCCGGCGATGGGCACGCTTGCCGCGTTCGCGACCTTCGGCGTCGGCTTTCTGTTCCGGCCGCTCGGCGGCTTCGTGTTCGGCCATTACGGCGACCGGCTCGGACGCAAGCGCATGCTCGTGCTCACCGTGATGATGATGGGTCTGTCGACAGCCGCGATCGGTCTGCTGCCGGCGTTCTCGACGATCGGCTGGTTGGCGCCGGTGCTGCTCGTCACGCTGCGCGCAATCCAGGGCTTTGCGGTCGGCGGCGAATGGGGCGGCGCGGCGTTGATGGCCGTCGAAAGCGCGCCCGAGAAAAAGAAGGCCTTCTACAGCAGCGGCGTGCAGGTCGGCTACGGCGTCGGGCTCGTGCTGTCGACGGGACTCGTCGCGCTGATCAGCCGCTCGATGGACAACGCCGCGTTCCTCAGCTGGGGCTGGCGTCTGCCGTTTCTGTTCAGCGTCGTACTGGTGCTGATCGCGCTCTGGATCCGCTCGAGCATGGAGGAATCTCAGGAGTTCGTCGAGAAAGTCGGCCAGCATGGCGAGCGCCGTGTGCGCCTGCCGATCGTCGAAGCGCTGCTGCGCCATCCGAAAGCCTTCCTGCTGATCATCGCGCTGCGGCTCGCCGAGCTGTTCACGATGTACATCGTGACCGCGTTCGCACTGAGCTACTCGACCACGAACCTGCACATGCCGCGCGAGTTTTTCCTGACGATCGGCTTCGTCGTCGGCGCGCTCAGCTGCGTGACGATTCCGTGCTTCGCGTGGCTCGCGGATCGCTTCGGCCGCCGTCGCATCTATATGATCGGCGCGCTGGTCGGCGTGTTCAGCGCGGTGCCGTTCTTCCTCGCGCTCGAAGCGCGTTCGATAGTATGGATCGTCGTGTTCGCGGTGATGCTTGCCAACATCGCGCACGACATGGTCGTCAGCGTCCAGCAGCCGATGTTCACCGAGCTGTTCGGCACCGAGTACCGCTATAGCGGCGCGGGTGTCGGCTATCAGGTGGCGAGCGTGGTCGGCGGCGGATTCACGCCGTTCATCGCGGTCGCGCTGGTCAGCTTCGCGGGCGGCTCGTGGCACCCGGTGGCCGCGTATCTGGCGATCGGCTGTCTGATTTCGGTACTCGTTGCAGCACGCATGAAGACCGGGCGCAGGATCGATTGACACCGGCGGAACTCGCCGTCGATACACGACGGGCCGGCGCGGCGAAGAAGCCGCGCCGGCCCGTTTCTTTTTGTGCCGCGCGTCGTGCGCGGCTCGCTTATTGGCGAATTTGCATAGTGGCTCTAGTCGGAAGTACGGAGCAACCGGCTCTGAGCGTCCCACGATTTGCACGATCGCGTGAAGAATACCCGCCTTTCACCAGGTTCACACCTTATGTCCGCCCGATTCATATTGCGAAGCCATCGTCCACGTCCTATTGTCGAGCCAGGCACGATTTTGGGTACGTGGATCCAGGTCGTATGAAATAAAAGTACATATAGCGATGACGCGACGGCGTGCGAAAGTTACACTCCGCCGCCTCAAGGTATATGCACGAAGCGCCGATAAACAGAACAACTGTAAGGAGACCCACTTATGAGTAGCATCAGCGAGCCGGGCGGCCAACGAGGCTCAGCCCCATTTTTTTCCAAACGGGCCACCGTCGCACAGCCCGGCTTTTCGCGCTGGATGGTGCCCCCCGCGGCGCTCGCCGTGCATCTGTGCATCGGTCAGGCCTATGCGTTCTCGGTATTCAACGGACCGCTGACCAAAGTGATCGGCATCACCCAGTCCGCGCCCGATGACTGGTCGCTGACCGCGCTCGGCTGGATCTTTTCGCTCGCGATCGTGTTCCTCGGTTTGTCGGCGGCATTCGCGGGCAAATGGCTCGAACACGTCGGTCCGCGCCGCACCATGTTCACGGCAGCATGCTGTTTCGGCGGCGGGTTCCTGGTGTCCGCGCTCGGCGTCTATCTGCATCAGATCGTGCTGCTATATCTCGGTTACGGCGTGATCGGCGGGATCGGGCTGGGGCTCGGTTATGTGTCTCCGGTGTCGACGCTGATCCGCTGGTTCCCGGACCGCCGCGGCATGGCGACCGGCATGGCGATCATGGGCTTCGGTGGCGGCGCGATGATCGCGGCGCCGTTGTCGGTCGCGCTGATGAACCACTTTCATAGCGCAACGAGCGTGGGCGTCGCGGAGACCTTCGTCGTGCTCGGCATCGTCTACTTCATCTCGATGACGGTCGGCGCGCTCGCGATCCGCGTGCCGCCCGCCGACTGGAAGCCGGCCGGCTGGACGCCGCCCGAAGTCACGCAGCACCGGCTGATCTCGCGCAACCACGTGCATATCGATCAGGCGTTGAAAACACCGCAGTTCTATCTGATCTGGTTCGTGCTGTTCCTGAACGTGACGGCCGGGATCGGCGTTCTCGGCCAGGCCTCGGTGATGATCCAGGAGAGCTTCAAGAACACCGTGACGGCGTCGGCTGCGGCCGGCTTCGTCGGATTGCTGTCGCTGTTCAACATGGGTGGACGTTTCGTGTGGTCGTCGGCATCGGACTGGATCGGTCGCAAGAACACCTACGCCATCTTCTTCGTGCTCGGCGCGGTGCTCTACTACTTCGTGCCCAGCTTTGCCGCGAACGGACAGATCGCGCTGTTCGTGCTGACGTACTGCATCATCCTGTCCATGTACGGCGGCGGCTTCGCGACGGTGCCGGCCTATCTCGCCGACATGTTCGGTACGGCGTTCGTCGGCGGCATTCATGGACGGCTCCTGACCGCGTGGGCGGCAGCGGGTGTAGCGGGTCCGGTGCTCGTCAATTACATCCGCGCATATGAAGTCGCGAACGGTGTCGCCAAAGCGGACGCGTACACGATGACCGTGCACATCATGGCCGTGCTGCTCGTGATCGGCTTTATCTGCAACCTGCTGGTCAAGCGTGTGGATGAGAAGCACCACATGACCGATGCACAAGTCGCCAAGGGCGCGTGAGGAGATCCGTATGTCGACCGTTCAAACCGTACATCCGACCAACAAGGTGATGCTCGCGGTGTTCTGGGTGTATGTGATGATTCCGCTTGCCTGGGGGGTGATCAATACGCTGACGCAGGCGATGAAGTTGTTCAAGTGATGACCATCTGATGGGGTGCGCACCCCGGCCTGGTTCAGGGGCGGGGTGCCGATAGCGCGCCCCGCCGTAGTCTCCCCTCACCGCCCCAACCCACTATGCGCGATCTGCTGCTCGACGAACTGCGCAAACAACGCATGCATATGCGTCGTCGGATGCAAATCATCGGCGAACATGTAAGTCTGATCCGCATTGGCGCTCACATAGGTCGCCGGCGAACATAGCAGCGCGGTGTCATCGGGCGTTTTCTTCGGATCGCAGGCCTGCCCCGTATTCGACACGGTAAAACCGTTCGCCTGAAAGCTTCCGATGACCTGATTCGTCCACGTGTACGAATCGACCTCGATCACTTTCGACTGCAGCCCATCGGTTTGCAACGCGGCGTTCAACGTAGCGTTGAAAAGCTGCGACAACTGCGTGAGGTTCGCGCCACCATCGGCCGAAGCGAGCCCCTTCGGCGACAGCCCGATATTCGGCAGATTGATCACCACCACATGCGCGCCGCCGTTCTGCACGATCTGCCCGACGAGCTGGGCGAGCGTCGTGGCCGCCGCCTGCACGATCGGCGCCGCGGCGGGCAGGTTGCCGGCGCGGAGCACATCGTTCGCGCCCACCCACACGAGCACGAGCTGATTGGCGTTGAAGCTGCCGTGAGCGCTCAGATAGCTCGACAGTTGCTGATTGACAGGCATTTCGACGTTGCCGATGACGTCGCTCAGATAGTCGTACTGGTTCGCCGGCGTCGCCACCGTCGAGCCCCCTTCCGCGTAACCGAGGCCGCTCTGCGCACTCAGCTTATGCGTGAAATCGATCGTGAACGCGGCGCTGAGCGTATCGCCGTAGTATTGCGCGACCTGCTGGGACCACACCTCGCCGGGGTTGGTCGTGAAACGCCCGCCTCCCACCGCGCTCGCGAGCGGCGCATAAGTCCCGACGTCCGACAGGCTGTCGCCGAACGACACGACCTGCAGCTTGACGCCGCCAGCCGGCTCGGCCGCCGCGCTGCCGCCGCTACTCGACCCGCCGCTGCCGTCACCGCCCCCGCCGCAAGCCGAAAGCACCACGATCGACATGGCAAAAACTACAGCGCGGACCTTGTCATTTATGCCTCGCATTTGCTCCTCCTCGCCGGGCGGGCCAGCGGTGTCGAGTGCCTCACGTGCGTGGTCGGTGCCGGATCGATACCTGACCGCACGCGGCTCTTCAAACAAGCATCGCGTATGCCCAGCAAGGAAATGCGGCTCGCTCAAAGCCTCTCGAACACCACCTCCTGCGCGCCTTCCCACAGCACCTTCGTGCCGAGCTCGCGCAGTTTTTCCTTGCCTTCGACGATCGTCAGAAAATGATTGCCCGCGAGTTGCCCCATCTTGCTCGCGAAGCAGCATGAGCCATATGCGAGGATGATCTCGGTCTCGCTATAGCCGCCCGGATAGAACAGGATGTCGCCGACCGATGGATGGCTCGTGTGATTCTCGAAGCCGACCGCGACGCCGTCGTTCTCGAGCTTGAATTCGCCGAGCGGCACCCAGCAGCCCTCACCGCTCCAGCGCACATGGATCAGCTTCTGCCGGTACGGCAGCAGCTTCAGGAAGGCGGCCACGGTCTGCGGCGCATCGGGATGGGTTTCGGCGATGAAGGCGTGGCCGCAGGCGGTCATCTTGAGTCGGGTCATGGCGCGTTATCCGGTATGTGGGGTTCAAAAGCGGTTCGATTCTGTCGTCCGATGCAAGGTTTCGACAGATACAGTTGTCGGCGCTGCGGTCAGTCCAGTTAGACCACGTCCGATCGCGGGCGGCCGGCCGAACCGCGAAGCCTTGCTCCACGTGCCATGCCAGTTTGCACCGCGCGCCGCCACGAAAGTTCGTAGTTTGCAAGCCGCGCAATGCAAAGCACACTGCGCAAGTGCGTGATTCCGACTGTAGAAAGGCGAGCCGTTACGGCGTGCGCAGGCAAGCATCAGCCGGCGTGCATCTCAAGCGCGCAGCCGGTAGGCGAGCGGCGTCGCACCATAGCCACGCTTGAACTGCACGGAGAAATGACCGGCATTCTCGAAGCCAACTTCGAGCGCGATTTGCAGCACGGTTCGATCCGTGGCGCGCAGCAGCCTCGCCGCTTCCTCGAGCCGCAAGCGCGTCACGAACTGATGCGGCGTCTCCCCGGTCTCGCGGCGAAACACCCGGGCAAAATGAAAACTGCTTAGGCCGGCCTGCTCGGCCAGTTCGGCGATCGCCAGATCTTCGGCGAGATTGGTGCGGATGTACTCGGTCACTCGGCGAATCCGGCGCGGCACCAGCCGTTCGGGCCGCGTCGCGCCGCCGCGCCGCGCGTCGTTGCCGCTCGAATAGTGCTGCAACAGGTGCGCGGCGAGCGCGTGAGCCAGCGTATCGACATACAGACGCGAATCGGCCGGATCGCGGGCGGCGCGATGCAGCGCGGCAAGCATCGCGGCGATCAGCGGATCGTTGAAGCGCATCGCGTCGCCGAGCGACAGTTCACGCGACGCGTCGAGCCCCATCTGTTGCGCGACGCTGTCGATCAAATCGCGCTCGATGTGCACGTGCAACGTAGACAACGGCTCGTCGCTGATCGAATGCCAGCGCCACGAGATCGGCGTGGGCGGCACGAACCACAGGTCGTTCACGCGCATATCGGCGCTTTCCCAAGCTCCGCCGAGGTTGCGTTCGAGATGCTCGGCGCCGCTCGCGAGCGTCATCAGCGTGAAGTCGCGCAAACCGGGCGCTTCGAGCAGGTCTTGCCGCACCGGCTCGAGATACGAGCGCAGCACCAGATGCCGCCACTCGCGATCCACGCTCGACACGAGTCGCTGGCCGGCCATGTAGCGGTCGTAGGCGAGCGTCGTCGTGAGCTTGGGAATTCGTGCCATCACATCCCCTCGAAGGAGGTGCCGTATGGAAGGAGAAACGCCGCCGTACCCGTATTGCCGGTCCACTGTCAGCGCAAGATCACAAAAATGATAGCAAGGAACCGGCTACCGACATTTCACGAAATCGCTAATCATTGAGGTTGTCGTCTTTCACGCGTTTAGAACGCCGGAGCTACCGTTTCATGGAACATGAATGCGATACGCTGCCGCAATGGCTGACCGGCTCGCCGCAAGGCGAAGCCGGGCACGCGTCGGCAGCACACCCGAGAGCGGCATCCGCCCAACCGGCTTACCCGGCCGGCGCGCGGCACGCCGCGCAATCAGCCCACGCGGCTGAAGCAGTGAAGATGTCTCCCCGCGCCGCGAATGGTGCGGGTCGCAGTGGCTTTCTGACTCTGTTCACCGAGGAAGAAATCGGCACGCCGTCGCCCGCGGCGGGGCGGGCCGCGCCGCTGATCGGTCCGCTCGGACGGTTCGGCAGCGCGCAGGACCGCATGGAGTTCGTGCGTCGGCGCATCAGGCAATTGGGCTTCGACTCGTTCAGCTATACCGCCACGCGCACGTCTTCGCATCACAAGACGATGTTCGTGTTGACGAGCTACGAGTCGCAGGCATGGCTCACGCGCTATTTCCGCGAGCGCTATTTCGAGCTCGATCCGCGCGTCGCGCTCGCGTCGCCGACCGGCATGCCGTTTCTGTGGAATACCGCCGACCTGCGCGCCGACCTGCCGCGCGCGCAGCTGCGCAGCGAGCGGCTCGGCGCGCTGATCGACATGCTGGAGGCGACCGGCCGCAAGAGCGGCATTCTCACGCAGATGCCGCTGCCGGAGCCGGAGCTGAGCGCGAGCCTGTGCTTCAATTCGGAGATCGGCAACCCGCGCTGGATGACCGAATCGATCGTCGCGGAAACGCTGATGTTCGCGCACTCGATTCATGAGTTCATCTGGATGCACGCGAAAAGCGTGATCGGCATCGCGCCCGCGCAGCAGCAGCGCGTCGCGCTGAGCACGCTGCAGCACGCGGTGCTGAAGGCGGTCGTGCAGGGGCAGCGCGACAAGGAAATCGCGTATTTCCTCGGGCTGTCGCCGCATAACGTCGACTATCATCTGCGGCGCTTGCGGCAGCTGTTCAACGTGCGCAACCGCGTGCAGTTGATCAATGTCGCGCAGGCGTATCTGTTGTAGTCGGCGTCTGCGCGTATCGATGAAGAGGGCGCGACGGCTTTTCGCTGTCGCGCCCTCTGCTAATCGCGCGGTCTTATCAGCTTTTCAAGCGATAGCCGGTCCTGAAGATCCAGCCGACGATCACGAGGAACACCGCGAGGAACAGCAGTGTCATGCCGAGACTCAGGCCGACGCCGACGTCGCCCAACTCGTAGAAGCTCCAGCGAAATCCGCTGACCAGATAAACGATCGGATTGAACAGCGTGACGGCGTGCCAGAACGGCGGCAGCATGTCCACCGAATAGAAGGCGCCGCCGAGAAACGTGAGCGGCGTGACGATCAGGAGCGGCACCAGTTGCAGCTTCTCGAAGCTGTCCGCCCAGATGCCGATGATGAAGCCGAGCAGACTGAACGTGACGGCCGTCAGCACGAGAAACAGCACCATCCATAATGGATGCATGATCTGCAACGGCACGAACAGCGCGGCGGTCGCGAGAATGATGAGCCCGAGCAGGATCGACTTGGTGGCCGCCGCGCCCACATAGCTGACGACGATCTCCAGATACGATACGGGCGCCGACAGCAGCTCGTAGATCGTGCCCGTGAAACGCGGGAAGTAAATCCCGAACGACGCGTTCGCGATGCTTTGCGACAGCAGCGACAACATGATCAGACCCGGCACGATGAACGCGCCGTAGCTGATGCCCTCCACTTCCTTGATACGCGAGCCGATCGCCGAGCCGAACACGACGAAGTACAGCGACGTGGAAATCACCGGCGCGATGATGCTTTGCATCAGCGTGCGCCACGTGCGCGCCATTTCGAACTTGTAGATCGCGCGCATTGCGTAGATGTTCATGGGTTCCCCCGCAGCAGACTGACGAAAATGTCTTCGAGCGAACTCTGCGTGGTGTGCAGGTCCTTGAAGCGGATACCGGCGTCGTCGAGCGATTTCAGCAGCGCGATGATGTCGGTGCGCCCGCCCTCGCCTTCATAGGTGTAGGTCAGTTCGTTGCCGCCGTTCGCGACCGCGAGCCCGTAGCCGGCGAGCGAAGCCGGCACCGTGTCGAGGGGGCTCTCCAGTTGCAGCGTCAACTGCTTCGTGCCGAGCTTGCGCATCAGCTCGGTCTTCTCTTCGACCAGCATGATTTCGCCCGCGTTGATCACGCCGATGCGGTCGGCCATCTCCTCGGCTTCGTCGATGTAATGCGTGGTCAGGATGATCGTCACGCCGCTCGCCGCGAGCGAGCGCACGAGCTTCCACATGTCGCGCCGCAGCTCGACGTCGACGCCGGCGGTCGGCTCGTCGAGAAACAGCACGCGCGGCTCGTGCGACAGCGCCTTCGCGATCAACACGCGCCGCTTCATGCCGCCCGACAGCGTGATGATCTTGTTGTCGCGCTTCTCCCATAGCGACAGGTCGCGCAGCACTTTCTCGATGTAAGCGGGGTTCTTCGGCTTGCCGAACAGGCCGCGGCTGAACGACACGGTGGCCCAGACGGTTTCGAACGCGTCCGTGGTCAACTCCTGCGGCACGAGGCCGATCAGCGAGCGGGCCGCGCGATAGTTGGAGCCGATGTCGTGGCCGTCCACCGTCACGCCGCCTTCGCTCGCGTTGACGATGCCGCAGACGATGCTGATCAGCGTGGTCTTGCCCGCGCCGTTCGGCCCGAGCAGCGCGAAGATTTCTCCACGGTGGATCGCCAGATTGATGTTCTTCAGTGCCTGAAAACCGCTGGCATAGGTTTTCGACAGATTCGTGACCGAAACGATTGGCTGCATGGACTCGATGATGGCCGACACCGCTGTTGAATGACAGGAAACGGCGCGAAGGAACGCGCCGCATCCGCAATGTAATGGAAAGTGCGAAAGCGTGCAGCGCACGCGAGCGGACGAACAGATCGTGCGGTTGCGGCGCTACGTGCGCGAAAAGGCGCTGGCGCTCGGGCTGTCGGCTCGTCGGGCGTGGGCCCCGGCTCGGTCCGCACGCTTTGTTGCGCGGCTCGCCGGTCAAACAGGCGCTGCGACGACTCAGACCTCAGGGCTGCGCACAGACAAAACTACTCGCCAGATTTACATTGCCTCGGCCGAGATAGCGCGGAAACCCGGGATAGCGGCACAGCGGCCGCGAGCGTCCATTCGTCGCCGCGGCGAGATCTGTGGCCATCAGCGTTTCGGGCGCGATGCCGCGCGTGACCCACGCGTCGAGCGCGCCGAGCAGATCGACCGATGGAATGAACACGCCGTTGCCATGCTGAAACCCCGGCACCATGTACAGCCGCATGAAGCGATCGACCTCGTCCTTGCCGAAACGCGCGACTAGCGCGTCGTGATATGCGATCGTCTGGTTCGGGCTGATCACTTCGTCGGCGAGACCCTGCAGCGTGATCAGCTTGCCGCCGTGCGCGATGTAACGCGACAGGTCGGGGTTCATCGCGCCGATCGTGCCCGACAGCGCGATCAGTTGCGCGCGATATTTGCCGGGGCGTTGCGGATCGAACGTCAACGAATCGAAGTCCGCGTCGCGCGCGACGAAGTAGCGCAGATAGCCGTCGCCTTGCGCGAACAGATAACCGTTCGCATAGAACGTCGGTACCGGTTGACGCCGCGGCTGATGCGCGAGCCCGAGCGCGCCGGTCAGTTGCGTGCCCTGGAACACGTTGTAGCCGCGATAGCCGCTCACCTCCCACGCGAGCCGATACGGCAGCGACAGCCCGTCGCGCATCGCCAGCAAGGTGGCCAGTTGCGCGTCGGTCAGACACGCATCGTCAGATGAAAGGCGCAGCGCGCAACGCAGCGAATCGACAATTTGCGCTTCGTGCGCGCGACATGCTTCGACGTCGCTGACGATGCCGTCGGCCATGCCGTCGAGCCGGTCGCACACCTCGAGCGTGCGTTGATAGACGCGTTCGAGCAGCGCCGGCGGCACGAAGCCGCCCGGCGTACCGTACTCGGCCTGGCCGAGCTTCACGCCGATCAGCCGCACGCCGGAAAAATTCAGCGCGGGCGCATTGGCGATCACGCCGTCGTAGTCGTCGGGGAAGCGCTGCATCACCGTGTAGCCTTCGCGGCCCCCCGTCGAGCCGCCGGCAAAATACATGCGCTGCGGCGGCCTGCCGTACGCGTGCGCGATCAACGCGAGCGCGACGTCATGGGTTTTCTTCAGATGCGCGTAGCCGAAGTTCGTCACCGCTTCATCGACGAGACCAAACTCCGCGAGCGACGAATCGCCGACATGGCCCGAGTCGTCACCGAACGTCGCGTAGCCTTGCGCGAGGGGCGCGCGATCCGGCGAGAACGGCATCACGCCGGTGCCGCTGACAACCACGCCGTTGTACCCGCCGCCGCCGATCTGCAACGCACGGCCATTCCAGCGACTCGGCAGATTCAGATCGAAGCGGATGTCGGGCGTTGTCCGATTCAGCGCCTTGATGCGGCCCGTGATGCGGCAATACTCGCCGCCTTGCTGATTGCCCGGCGCGGTCGCACCGATCATCGCCGCGCTTTCGATCAGCGCGCCGGCCGTCGGCATCTCGATCAATTCGGGCGACAGCACCGCGCCCGCGAACTCCGCGCAGTGCATCTCGAACGGTGTCTCTTTGGCCTGCGCGGCCGTGCGATGCATCGCGAGCCACGCGAGCACGACGACGCTCATCACGGTTGCGAGTCCAACGAGCTTGCGCGTCGTGCGCATCGTGGTCGTGATGCGCACGCGGCGCTCGCGTCGTGTCATCCGCAACCCGCGCCATTCGCCTGTGCGCCCGACTGCTGCCCTTTCCAGCCGCTCCAGCCGCGCGCGATCATCAGCAGCGCGCCGATCGCCGCGAGGTCGCCGCCGAGCCCGACCAGCACCGCGCGAAAACCGTGAAACGTGTGCGGTGTCGCCGTGTCGATGATCAACGACACCAGCGTGCCGGTCACGAAGCACACGAGTCCGGTGCGCCCCACCGTCACGACGGCGGGCAGCCGCCTCGCTAGCCACGCGATACTGCCCATCCGCACGAACTGGGCGGCGAGCCACGCGATGACGATGAAATTGATCACACGTTCCACTGAAAGATTCTGCTTGTGCGTGCCGGACAAAGGCTGCGTCAGCACGAAAAGTTTGACCATCGCGAAGCCAAGCACCGCGACCACCGCGACGCGCGTGAGCCACTGCGCGGTATAGCTCGCATGAAAACGTTCGCTGATCGGCTGCACGCGGCACAGCATACCAAGCATGAACATCAGTTGCCACGCAAACGGATTAAAAGCCCAGTCGGCGACAGCGTCAATGCTGAATAACGTGGCGAGCGGCCGCGCGACGGCCCACACCGCGACGCTCACCGCGAGCGCGAGCGATGCAGAGCGGCGCGCGAGCGGCACCATCACGGGCACGCATAGCGCGAACAGCATGTACATCGGCAGCACGCTGGACAGATACGGTTGCCGGCGCAACAGCGCGATATCGAATGCATGACGCCATGGCTGCAACGCGAACGGCGGCCAGCCGGTCATTTCTACCATCGGCCGATTCAGATCGAGCAGCGCGAGAATCGCGCCGGACACGAGCGTCAGCATCGCCGTCAACAGATACGCGCGATAGATCTCCCCGCAGCGTTTGAGGAAGCGCAGCTGCGCCGCGTGTTCGCCGCGATGCGCAAGCACCGTCGTATACGCCGCCGCCGATGCATAGCCGCCGAGAAACACGAACACCTCGGCCGAATCGCACAACGCGTACGCGTGCAGCATCAGATGCGATAGCGTGCTGCCGGGAATGTGATCGAGCACGATGACGATCAGCACGATACCGCGAAAGAAATCGACTTCGACCGATCGTCCACGGCCACGGCCTGGGGTTTCCATTCGTCTTCTCGAAGAATGCGCGCTGGCGGCACGCAAGAACGTCAATGGCCACGCATCAGCGGGTGCGATCCTGAACGCACGCAGGCTTTCTTATCGAGCTTCGGTCCGATCCGTCAGCACTTCGCGCTCAAGCGAAGGCCGGCATGACCAGCCGGATGGCGGGCTGTTCGCTAAAGGGATCGGTGGCTGGCGGAAACCATGTCGCACTCCTGTCCTCACCTAACCGCTTGACCACAGTTGGGGCTCTGCGGCGTGCACGGCAGAAGTATTTGTGACGTTGCGCGGCGAGCCTTACCTGCTGTGGCGCGCTGTTGATCAACACGGGACTGAACTCAATATCTTCATGGAGGATGGCGGCTCTCAGCGTTCTTTCCCGCTCGAGAAACTCCAGCTGCAGGCGAGTCTGCCGGAGAGCGAAATCGGTATAGCGATCCTCGACGTAGTCCGTGACCGTCGATTTCAGCACAACGCCGGTCAACAGCACCAGGACAAACGAGACCGCGACGCCCGCGCCCATGACGAGCGTCCGCTGATAGCGGTTCAGCCTGCTCGGCTCATCAACGCGTGAGTCGCGGTTGAGCGTGTGAACCACGCGTCCATGCCTGCTGGAATCTGTGCTCTGTGATGGCATGGCGGATCTGAATCAGGGACGCAAGGAATGATTTCCGCATCATACGGCGATTCCGACTCGTTGCGTGTTTGATGTCGATTGAGCCGCCTGTGGCGGGCGGCGTTGCGGTTTGCGCCTGTCCCCGCCTTCACTTCTGGTCGTCGCCTGTTACGTGAAGCTCGACTGAAACCCGTTCGGCGCGCGGTTGCACTCGTCAGCGCAAGCATTGGCGACGGGCATCGCTGAACTGTTGACAGTTGATGAAACACATAGGGCACCCTTTCCACTATCTGCCGTCCCGTCAAGATTTCTGACCTTGCCACGCTCTCCGCGTTAGCAGGCAGTGCCGCCATCTCAAGCGCTGCAGCGCTCAAATACCGGCCCGCGCCGATTCGGACCGGTCCTATTTTTATCCAATCTCAAAAATATAGACTGAACCCAGTTACAGAGATTTAGCAAAGGCCTGCCCCAGATTGACTCGGCAGAAATCTGGCCGATTCTTACTGCGGCCATGAGCTTTCTGGATCGTCATCGCCCCCGTTTTTGCAGCTGATATCGAACAGCAAGAAATGGCAACGGCGATTTGGCATTAGTTCGCATACCTCAGTTCTTTTTCAAACTTTAAAAGGAATCATGTCATGAACAAGTCCTATGTCAGCATCTGGAGTGAAGCCCTTGGGTCGTGGGTGGCTGCATCCGAGCACACTGCACGTCGCGGCAAGCGCAGCAAGTCACGCTGCGTGATGGGTAGCATCGGCGTAGCCTTGGGTGTGATTGCCGGCTACAGTGGGAATGCTGCTGCTAAAGTTGCGAACCCTATTGGCGCCTATGGCAACATTGCTATTGACAATTCGACCAGCACCGCCGTCGCTGCTTCTGCCAGCACTCCTGGATCGATAGCGATTGGTGCTGGTGCAAACGCTAAAGGCGACGTTAATTATGACGGTAGCTCGGCCATTGCCATCGGCGATTCAGCCGAGGCGAGCGGGGGTGGCACGATTGCGCTCGGCGAAATGGCCGTTGTCAACGGTGATCGCTCGGCAGCTTTCGGCCCAGCTTCAACCGTGAGTGCCTCAGATTCTGTGGCGCTCGGTTTCGGGAGCACGGTCACCGCGACCAATAGCGTAGCTTTGGGCGTGAATTCGGTGGCCGACCGGGCGAATACGGTGTCGGTAGGCACGTCCACCGGCCAACGCCAGATTGTGAACCTGGCTGCAGGTACCCAAAGTACGGATGCCGTCAATCTGAGCCAGCTCGGCGGAGTGGTGAATGTGCTAGGCGGTGGGGCGGCGATCGAGTCGGACGGCACGATCAGCGCGCCGAGCTACAGCGTGGGCGGTACGACGGTCAACAACGTGGGTGATGCGTTTGCCAACATCGACGAAAGCGTGCGCCGCAACGCCACATTGATGGATAACCTCAACGATGGCCTAGTGATGATCCACAACATCGCGCTCGACAACAGCAAGGACATCGCGATCAACAAAGCCGACATCACGAAGATGAGTGGCGACATCACGAACGTCACCAACAGCCTGAACGACGGCACGATCGGTCTGGTGCAGCACGACGCAGCGACCCGGAACATAACGGTGGCCAGGGATCTGGACGGCACGACGGTGGATTTCGGTGGCACTGAGGGCGCGCGCACGCTGAGCGGCGTGAAGGCCGGTGCGCTGAGCGACACCAGCACCGAAGCGGTGAACGGTTCGCAGCTGTACGCCACGAACCAGCAGGTGGACCAGAACACCAACTTGATCACCAGCCTGGACGACCAGGTGACGAATATCGGTGGCCAGGTCACCGACGTGTACGAGAAGGGCACGAAGTACTTCCACGCGAACTCGACGGGTGAGGATTCGTCGGCAGTGGGTCAGGATTCGGTGGCGATCGGTATGGGCGCGGTGTCGAACAACACGAATGATGTGGCGCTGGGCGCCTCTGCCACGGCCAGCGGGGGAAACTCGACTGCAATCGGTAATCACGCTCAGGCGGCAGCCGCCTACGCCACTGCGCTTGGTCAGGCGGCTGCTGCAAGCGGGTTCGTCGCAACTGCGATCGGTTCGTCCGCTGAGGCGGCAGGCGACCACGCCACTGCGGTTGGTGCAATGGCTGATGCGGCAGGCGCCTCAGCCACTGCGATCGGTACGTCCGCTCAGGCGGCAGGCGGCTGGGCCATTGCGATCGGTTCGCACGCTCAGGCGGCAGGCATAGATGCTATTGCGCTTGGTGCGTACGCTGCTACGACCGTGGATAGGGCAACGGCACTGGGCGCCGATGCTTCTGCAACGGAGAAGGGCTCGGTAGCGCTGGGCGCAGGCTCGACGACGTCTGCGGCGGTGGGCACCAGTGGAGCGACCATCGGCGGGACGGATTATGCGTTCGCCGGTGCGAACCCGGCGAGCACGGTGAGCGTGGGCAGCGCAGGTAACGAGCGCACGATCACGAACGTGGCCGCAGGCCGCCTGAGCGCGACGAGCACGGACGCGGTGAACGGTTCACAGTTGCACGCGACCAACCTGAGCGTGACGGCCAACGCGACGAACATCGCGGCCAACACGGCTGCGATCACCAGCATCGACGGCCGCGTGACCAACGTGGAAGGCTCGGTCACGAACCTGACGCAGCAGCTGGACGGCGGTAGCGTCGGCCTGGTGCAGCAGGACGCGACCAGCAAGACCATCACGGTGGCCAGGGACCTGGACGGCACGACGGTGGATTTCGGTGGCACTGAGGGCGCGCGCACGCTGAGCGGCGTGAAGGCCGGTGCGCTGAGCGACACCAGCACCGAAACGGTGAACGGTTCGCAGCTGCACGCGACCAACCAGAACGTGACGGCCAACACGGCCAGCATTGCGGCCAACACGACGGCGATCACCACCATCGACG
>NZ_JACHDC010000007.1:0-87737 GCF_014200875.1 Paraburkholderia sp. HC6.4b | reverse complement strand
CATTGCGGCCAACACGACGGCGATCACCACCATCGACGGCCGCGTGACCAACGTGGAAGGCTCGGTCACGAACCTGACGCAGCAGCTGGACGGCGGCAGCGTCGGCCTGGTGCAGCAGGACGCGACCAGCAAGGCCATCACGGTGGCCAGGGACCTGGACGGCACGACGGTGGACTTCGGTGGCACCGATGGCGCGCGCTCGCTGAGCGGCGTTGCCGACGGTGCGATTGCAGCGGGCAGCAAGGAAGCCGTCAACGGCAGCCAGCTGTATGCGAACTCGGCGAGCGTGGCCGCTGGTCTGGGTGGCGGCTCGACCGTGAACGCGGACGGCACGATCAGCGCACCGAGCTACAGCGTGGGCGGTACGACCGTGCATAGCGTAGGCGATGCCGTCACCAACCTGGATGACCGGGTCACGCAGAACACCACGGACATCACGAAGCTGCAGAACCAGGTGGGCGATGTCGGCACGCAACTGTCGGGCGCGGTGCAGTACGACCGTAACGGTGACGGTTCGGTGAACTTCGGTTCCGTGACGCTGGGTGGAGGCCAGAGCGCAGGTCCGGTGATCCTGACCAATGTGGCGAACGGCACGAGCCAGTATGACGCGGTAAACTACGGCCAGCTGTCGGCGTTGCAGGACCAGGTGACGGATCTCAACGGCCAGGTGAAGGATCTCGGTTCCCAGGTGTCGAACATCCAGCCGGTCACCCCGGATGTTTCGTCGTCGGACCGCAACAGTGAAGCAGTGGCTAACGCGGCGATGCCGGGTACCGGTGCGGGCAGCACGGTGGTTGGGGCAAACGCCAGCGCCGCAGCAGAGAACGCGGTGGCAGTGGGCACCAATGCGGCGGCGACCGGCGTCAACTCGACGGCGATCGGCACGGGCTCGCAGGCTGGCAATGCGAACTCGGTGGCGTTGGGTCAGGGCTCGGTGACGGATCGCGATAACTCGGTATCGGTGGGTTCAGCGGGTCACGAACGCCAGATCACCAACGTCGCAGCGGGTACGGCGGACACGGATGCAGTCAATGTCGGTCAGATGAACAGCTCGGTCGCACAAGGCGTTCAGCAGGCCAACAACTACACCGATCAGCGTATCAACGCGACCAACCAGGCGGTCAACAATCTCGCCAGGAACGCCTACTCGGGAATCGCCGCCGCTACCGCGCTGACGATGATTCCAGAAGTCGATCAAGGCAAGAAACTGTCGTTCGGTATCGCGGCAGCGACTTACAACGGTTATCAGGCGATCGCACTGGGCGGTACTGCTCGTATCAAGGACAACATCAAGGTGAAAGCGGGTGTTGGGATGTCCGCGGGTGGCACGACTGCCGGGATTGGTGCCTCGTATCAGTGGTAAGCGGTCGGCGGGAAAGGGTGCGTGTGCCCTCTCCCGCTTTTTCACGATTGATCAACAGCGCGCCACAGCAGGTAAGGCTCGCCGCGCAACGTCACAAATACTTCGTCAAGGTGCCATGTCGTGCCGGTCTTGCGACGCGCCGCTTTCACACGGTGGGCGAAACGGGCACCGAATTTATCGCACCAGCGTCGGACTGTTTCGTAGCTGACGATAACCCCCGCTCGAATAGCAGCTCTTCGATATCACGCAGGCTGAGCTGAAACCTGAAATACCAGCGGACCGCGGAACTGATGACCGCCGCTGGAAAGCGATGACCGTGGTAAAGCGATTTTTCATTCTTCATCACGCGATCTTACTCGGACATCTCAGCAACGTGACAGTGCCCATCAGCGTGCCGACCTGTGCGAACAACAAAAGACTCGATCGTTCAATGCATCACCTATGACGCAGGCGAAGGCGCTGACGATGCGCCTCTAATGTTCGCTTTCACAACGGCTTTCTGACATGGAGTCGTTGGCGACTGGTAATACTCGGCGCGTCTTTAGCGAACACGCGGAAAGTTTTGCGGCTTTTCATGCACGAAACAGGGACACCCGTCTTCATGGACGGAACGCGAGCCTCGAAAATAAATCATCGAACGCGCGCTGCGATTTTTTTCGCATTTTTTCCCCGTACGATGTTTTCGTGCTTTTCCGCCGCTTTGCGAATAGAGGTTTATGAAAAACAGAATTGCCGGATTCGATGGATTGCGCGCGATCGCTGTGCTGATGGTGTTTCTGCAGCATCGACTCTTCGGCGACATCGGCGAAATCGGGCATCTCGGCGTGTGGATCTTCTTCGCACTGAGCGGCTTTCTGATCATCGGCATCCTGTCGTCGCGGCGCGCGCGCATCGAAGAGGGCGACAGCTGTTTCCGCACCGAACTCGGGCGCTTTCTGTTTCGTCGCACGGTGCGCATCTTTCCGATCTATTACCTGATGCTCGTCGTGATGTGCGTGCTGATGGCATTCGGCCTCGCGAATCCGGAACTGGCGAGCGGCATGCCGTTTCACTTCGCGTATCTGTCCAACTTCTGGATCGGCTCGGTGCTGCGTTACTGGCCGGGCCGCTATTCGCACTTGTGGAGCCTCGCGATCGAGGAGCAGTTCTATCTCGTCGTTGCGCCGTTTTTGCTGCTGCTCGCGACGCGGCGACATCGAGCGGCATGTTGGGCGATCGTGGCGCTCGGCCTTGCCGCGCTGTTCGCGATGCGCGCCGCGCATTGGGATGAGATCACGATCTATACGCACCCGTTGAGCAATGTCTGGTTGCTCGCGTTGGGCGGCATCGGTGGTCTGGTGATCGAGGACGATCGCGGCCGCGTGCGTGCCTGGCTCGGTCATGGCCTGACGCTGTTCGCGCTGAGTCTGGTCGTGATCGGTTTGTGCGCGGCCGAGCCGAAGTGGAACATGCTCGACGATCCCTTGCTGTTTACCGCGATCAGCGCAACGTACGGGATCGGTATCGCGGCGCTGGTGGCTTCGATCGCGTGTTGCCGCAATGCTGCCGTGATGGGTCTGCTACAGACGCGTTGGCTCGCCGGTCTTGGGCGTATCAGTTACGGCTTCTATCTGTATCACAACCTGATCCCCGATCTGACGCGTAACCGTCACGCCGAGGCGTTGTTTGGCGGCAGCGTGCCGATGTGGGCACACATGCTTGGCATCGTCGCGTCGTTTGCGATTTCGCTTGGCATTGCGGTGCTGTCGTGGCGGTTGATCGAGGCGCCGATTTTGCGAGTGAAGACGCGCGGCGAATCGGTATTGAAAGCGGCGGAGAACGTCGCTTCCGACGTAGCCTGACAGATCGAACCAGGTCGCCGATCTATCCGGCTACGCGCCTCACGCTATCATTCGGCCTCACCACCCGACCGCCCTTCATCTGACGCACTCCACGGGACCGAACCGGCCAAACGAAAGAAGAACACGATGCGCGCGGCGCTTTCCCGCGATGCCGACCGACCCGGGATCGTCGGACTTCGCGTAGCGCATCATCAGGCCCGTCAAGCCGCCGCAGGCTCCTGCACGATCTTCAGCGTGCTCTTGTGCTCGGCGATGAACCGATAAACGGTGTCCCCGGGTACGGTCTCGTGCTCGAGCAACTGGTCCGAAATGTCGCGCAGTACCGGCTCGTACGCGTGCAGTAGCCCGTAGCAAAGTTCGTTGAGCTCCTTGAGCAGCACGTTCGCATGCTCGATTGCGCTCTTCATTTGCAGGCCCGCATACTGCGACGGCAGCGCCGCGAGACTGAACAGATCGCCGTCGCTGTTGAAGCCGAACTTCGACACCATGTCGAGGCTGATACGCGAGGCCTCCTGCAAGTCCGACGCGGCGCCGCTCGATGCTTCGGAGAACATCAGAATCTCCGCGTTGCGTCCGCCGAGCAGCACCTGGATCTCGTTGCGGATTTCCGTTTCGCGGTACAGGTGCTTGTCCTGCGCCTTCGTGATCAGCGCGACGCCAAGCGCGCCGCCACGCGGCAGAATCGTCACTTCCTCGAGCACGCCGGTGCCAAGCAGCGCCGCGACCAGACCATGACCCGCCTCATGCACCGCGATGCGCCTGCGCTCGTCCTCGGTGAGCGCGCGCTCGGCGCCGCTCACGTCGCCGATGCGCGCGATCTTGATCGCTTCCATGAAGTGCTTCGCGGCGATTTCGTTATCGCCCGCCTTGCGCGCGATCAGCCCCGCCTGATTCACGACCATCGCGACGGTGGCCGGCGACAGTCCAGTCGTCAAACGCGCGAGCTGGTCGTAGTCGATATCCGCCGCCTTCGATTTCAGCCGCTGCGCGTAGAAACGGAAAATCTTGGCGCGGTCTTCGCGATCCGGCAGACGCACCTGCACCGTGCGATCGAAACGGCCGGGACGGCGCAATGCTTCGTCGAGATTGTCGGGATGGTTGGTCGCGGCCACGACGATCACGCCCTCGTTCGACTCGAAGCCGTCCATCTCCGCGAGCAGCTGGTTGATGATCCGGTTGCTTTCGGCTTCGACCGGACCACCGCCGGTGTCGGTTCGTTTCGCGAGACCGTCCGCTTCGTCGATGAAGATGACCGTCGGCGCGTTCTTGCGCGCGAGTTCGAACAGGTGCCGCACCTTCTGGATACCGACACCGTAGTACTTCGCGCTGAAATAGCTGCCCGTGATCGAAATGAAGTTCGCACCGCATTCGCCGGCCAGCGCCTGAGCGAGCCGCGTCTTGCCGACGCCGGGCGCGCCGACCATCAGGATGCCGCACGGCGCGCGCACGCCCAGCGACGAGAACTGCTTCGGATCGGACAGGTAACCGCGAATGTCGGCGAGCGCGGCCTTCGCTTCGTTCGCGCCGATCACGTCGTCGAAACGCAGCGTCGGCGTTTCGCTGAGCAGCTTCGCGCCGCCCTTCATCTCGCGTCGCATGAACCACGCCATGCCGCCGATCAGCACGAGCGGCAGCAGCACGCTCAGCGCGTCGCGGAACTGGTCGAACAGCTGGGTCCAGCGTGCGCCGTCGCTGTGGATGTCGACGTCGGGCAGCCACACGAGCTGATACGCGGCGGCGTCGGAGCGCTCGCCCAGCAGCAGCGCGTGCGAGAAGGTTGCGTTGTGATCGGTGACGAAGTACTTCGAGCCGTCACGCAGCGACACCAGAATCGCGTTGGGACTCACGCCGATCGCCGCGACGTTGGTGTCGTGAATGTCGCGCAGCATCGTCGACGCATCCTTCTCCGCATGCGTCCACGCGGATGCATCGTGACGCATCTGGCTCGCAATGCCGCTCAGCGCCGGCGCCTGCGGCTCGGCGCGATGCTGGATATACCAGACGCCCCAACCGACCAACACCGCGATCAGCACCGCCACAGCCGCCACCGCAATTTTGCGTGCGCGCTTTTTCCCAAGCGAATTATTTCCCGGCTTCATGAGTCATTTCCAAAATGCGGACTTGAACAAGCCCTTACTTAATCAAGCTTTCTGTCAAACTTACCTGTCGAAATCGGAAGGCGGAGTCTGCGGAAAATCGGCTGGGGGCGAAGCGCCACACGGCGAGGCTCAAAGGACAATTCAGAAGGACGACGATCTGTGCGTCCCGGTGAGCCGCGTTAGCCGAAGGTAGTATGCCGGCGGTACGCGTCTGTCAAAGCCGCGGAAAGGGCCTATTTGTACCATCTATCCGGCCATCGACACGCCGGAAGGGGACGCGGCAAGCGTGCGTAGGGCGTCGCCGCCTTGGCTCCGCGCACAGTTTATCAGCGTAAAAAGCAGCGCGTGTTTTTAATGTCTATATCTAACCGCACCCCAATTAAAATCAGTCACAATCACTGACAAAGCGTAATTAGACGGACCTAAATGATCTGAAAATAGGCCACGATTAAGTCAGGATTTTGGAATCAGCTGGCAGGATGAGCAACGGCTCTCTACGGACCCGTTCCCGTCATCGCCACTTTTCTCTCAGGTTCTGCTTTTGGGTGCCGGCGCCGAGCGGCATCGACAGTTCTTTCCTACGCTGCACTCAGGAGGTTCGACTATGCAGCGGGCTGAAACCCCTTCCTTCGCGGCGTCGCTCGACGCGGGTCTGAGCGGCGCGACGCGCGTGTATTTCATCGTCGGCGATCCGATTGCGCAGGTGCGCTCGCCGTCCGGCGTGACCGCCGCGATGCGTTCGGCCGGCCGCGATGCGCTGGTGGTGCCCGCGCACGTCGCGCCAGCCGATCTGCCGGCTTTTTTCGCGGGCATCGCGCCGATGCGCAACGTCGACGGCGTGATCATCACGGTGCCGCACAAATTCACCGCGGCGAGCTATTGCGCGACGCTCGCCGAAGAAGCCGCGTTCCTTGGCGCGGTCAACACGCTGCGCCGCAACGCCGATGGCGGCTGGCATGGCGGCATGTTCGACGGCACCGGCTTCGTTGCGGCGCTCGTCGCGGCGGGCTGCGAACTACGGGGCAAGCGCGCGCTGCTGGTCGGCGCGGGCGGCGCGGGCTCGGCGATCGGCCATGCGCTGATTCAGCGCGGCGTCGGCTCGCTCGACGTGCGCGACAACGACGTCGAACGCACCGGCTCGCTGACCGCACGGCTCAATGCGCTCGGCCGAGGCAGGGCGCGCGGTGCGGCGGCCGACCTCGACCCGAGTCCGTATGACGTGGTCGTCAACGCGTCGCCGCTCGGCATGCGCGCGGGCGATTCGTTGCCGATCGACGTCGCGCGCTTGCCGGCCACGACTTTTGTCGGCGATGTCGTAACGAAACCGCCACTTACGCCGCTGATCGAAGCGGCACGCGCGCGCGGTTGCCCGACCGTGACGGGCACGCAGATGTTCGAACGCGTGTGTGATCGGATGGTGGAGTTCTTGCTGGAGACGCCGACGTCTGCGTAACGGCGCGAAGGAACCAGGCGCGCGCTGCTACACTGGCGCGAAATTGCCGTGGCGCAGATCCCGCACGGCATGCACGAGGCGTGGCGCAATCCTGCGCCGCGTTCACATCGCCCTCTGCGCGCCAACCCATGCTTCGATTCGACAACCTCAGCAAGCGCTATAGCGACCGCGTCCTGTTTGAAGGACTGCACTTCGACGCGACGTCCGGCTGCGTCGCGTTGAACGATGAATCCGGCAGCGGCAAATCGACGTTGCTCGCCATCCTCGCCGGCGCGCTCGAACCCGACACCGGCGACGTATGGCTCGGCGGTCATTCGCTGCGCGCCGCGCCGCATGCCGCGCAAGCGCTGCTCACGTATGTGCCGGAAGACAGCATGAGCTGGCCCGATCAGACCGGCCGCGATTATCTGCGGCAGGTTGCGGCGGCGCGGCATACCGCGCTGACCGACGACGTGCTCGCGCTCGCCGAACGCTTCGGCCTCGCGCCGCATCTGGACAAACGTTTCGAGCAGATGTCGTATGGCAGCCGCAAAAAGGTGTTTCTGACGGCGGCCGCGCTCGGCGAAACCCGCGTGCTGATCGCCGACGAACCGGCCGGCGGACTCGACGCGTCAGCGCGCGCGGTGCTCGCCGAGCTGTTCAGAACGCTCGGCACGACGCGCACGCTGTTTTTCACGAGTTACGACGAAGGGTTCACGCAGGCCTGCGAGGCGACGGGTGTCTGTTTCGCGGACCTCGCGAGGGGAATTTGAGCTAGGGCCTGTTCACGCTAATAACGGGCTTGCGCTGGCCGCCAGAAGGGCCGAGCGCAAGGATTGCGACGCAACGAATACTCGACGTATTCACAAGGAGCATGACGCGGCGATCGGCCCTTCTGGCGGCCAGCCCCTTGAAGGTTTTTTTAAAACAGGGGAACCCGTTATTAGCGTGAACAGGCCCTAGCGATCCCGCGGGTCATGCGGGCCGGGCGCGAGCGTTGAATCCTCAGATCGCCACACAAATCTTGCCGAAGTGCGCACCCGATGCCTCGTGCCGGAACGCGTCGGCGAGCTTGTCCAGCGCGAACGTGCTGTCGATCACCGGCTTGATGCCCGTGGTCTCCAGCGCGCGCACCATGTCGATCTGATCCTGCCGGCTGCCGACGATCAGCCCTTGCAGACGCTGTTGCCGCGCCATCAGATGCGCGGTCGGCACCGGACCCGCGCGGCCGGTCAGCACGCCGATCAGCGCGATGTGCCCGCCGATGCGGCATGCGGTGATCGACTGCGGCAGCGTGCCGGGACCACCCACTTCGATCACGTGATCGACGCCGCGCCCGTTGGTGATGTGACGCACTTCTTTGCCCCATTCGGGATTGTCGCGATAGTTGATCGTATGGTCGGCACCCAGTTCGCGCAGCTTCGCGAGCTTCGCATTCGACGACGACGTCGCAATCACCGATGCCCCCATCGCCCTCGCCATCTGCAAGCCGAAGATCGACACGCCGCCGGTGCCGAGCACGAGCACGCTGCTGCCTGCCTTCAACTGACCATCGACGACCAGCGCGCGCCACGCGGTCAGCCCCGCCGTGGTCAGCGTCGCCGCTTCGGCGTGGCTGTAGCCGGCCGGCGCGCGCGTGAAGTAGTGGCTCGGCAGCACGACGACTTCGCGCGCGTAGCCGTCGACGCCGTCGCCGGGGGTGGTCGCAAAATCGCCGATCGCGGGCGAACCGTTTTCCCAGTGTGGGAAGAAGCAGGACACGACGTGATCGCCGGCCGTGAATTCGCGCACGCCTGCGCCGACCGCTTCGACGACGCCCGCGCCATCGGCCATCGGGATGCGGCCCGCTTCGGCCGGCAGATTGCCGCTGACGACGCCGTAGTCGTGGTAGTTCAACGAACTAGCGCGAATGCGCACGCGAATCTGCCCGGCCTCGGGCTGACCGGGATCGGCGAGATCGACGACCTGCAGGCTATCGACTGTGGCGGGAGAACCGATTCTGACGGCTTTCATGTTTTCGATCCTTGGTGAGTGGTGCGCTGCCGTGAGCAGCTCGATGTCCACGCGCGATGCGCGTCGGATGTGCATGCGCCATGCCCGCGCGAGACCGCGTTATTTGACGGTCTGGATGACTTCGAAGCCTTCGAATTCCGGGTGGCCGAGATACAGCACGCGGCTTTCGTTACCGGCACTGCGATGCGCGGCACGAAACGCGTCGGACTTCGTCCATGTCTCGAACGATGCATGGTCGCGCCAGATCGTATGGCTCGAATAGAGGACGTGATCGTCCTTGCGCGGTCCCTTCAGCAAATGAAATTCGACGAAGCCCGGCACCTCTTTCAGATGGGTGTCGCGGGTGGTCCACAGATGTTCGAAGGCGTCCTCGGAGCCGGGCGCCACCTTGAAGCGGTTCATCGCGATGTACATGCTGTCAGCCTCGTTGAGTGAGTGATGCTGCCAATGATGCTGGCTTGGTCATCCAGTCGCGTTTCATTATAGGCGTGCGTTGCTTTGCCTCCGCTTGACCTTACCACGGTAGGAAGATCCACGATGTCCGACGTGACCGTTAGAATCGCGCGGATCACGTCGCCACACTCTTCAACAACGGAAAACCAATATGAAAAACCTTCGCGCGTTGCGCGCTCTCTGTGTGTTCGGCGGTTTGGCATTCGCGGCGGCGGCTCTGCCCGCTCACGCGCAACATCAGGGCATGCCCGGCATGGACATGCCGGATTCGGCGCATACCGACGCGGGCGCATCGACGCAAGCCTTCAAGGCCGCCGACGAACGCATGATGCATGACATGAGCGCCCCCGAATACACCGGCGACGCCGACCGGGATTTCGTCGCGCACATGATCCCGCATCACCAGGGCGCGATCGAGATGGCGCAGGCGGAGTTGAAATACGGCAAGGACCCGGAGATCAAGCGGCTCGCGCGCAACATCATCAAGGCGCAGCATGACGAGATCGCGTTCATGCGGCGCTGGCAGGAAAAGCACGGCGGCAAGTAACGCAGCGCGAGCATCACCAGCGTGGCTGCTTGCGCAACAGCGGCGTCATCGCGATCAGACCGATGATCGGCCCAGGCAGCAGCAGCCATGCGACGCGCACGTCGAGCGCGTGAAATACGCTGGTCGACCACAGGATCGAGCAGGCGGACAGGAAAAAGCCGAAGCTGTTCTGCAGCGTCAGCGCGCCGCCGATCTTGTCGGCGGGACAGGCCTTCACGGACAGCGCCGAAAACTGCGGCGAATCGGCGATCACGCTGATGCCCCACACGAGTAGTAACCCGAGCTGCGCGGCGGTGCCGAGCCCCGTGGTCAGCGGATAAATCGCGCACAGCGTGCCCGAGATCGTCAGCGCGAGAGCGGCGGTACGCGCGCTGCCGACCACCTGGCTGAGTCTGCCGCCGAACAGGCAGCCGAGCGCGCCGATCGCGATGATCAGGAACGACCACAACGCGACGGTGCCCGGCGCCGCCGGCGCCCCGCTCGCGAACGCGCGCTGCACGAGCAGCGGCGTCAGCGTCCAGAACGCGTACAACTCCCACATGTGACCGAAATAGCCGAGCGCGGCCGAGCGAAACTCGCTGATGCGCACGACCTGCCCGACGCCCGCCGACAAACCGAAGCGTCGGCTGCCCGAGCGCCGCGCGTGCGGCCCTTCTCCGAGCACGAACACCAGCAGTGCGCCGATCACCGCGAGTCCTGACGAAGTGAGCACCACGGTTTGCCACGGCACGCTCGACAGCAACGCACGAATCGCATGCACCGACGCCGTGCCGAGCGTCAGCATCGCAACGAGCAACGCGAGCGTCTGCGCGGCGCGGCGCGGGTCCCACGTAACGAGCAGCTTCATGCCGAGCGGATAGATGCCGGCAAGCGCGACGCCCACGCCGAAGCGAAACACGAGCGCCGACGCGAGCCCGCTGCTGCACAGCGCGAACAGCGCATTCAAGGTCGCGCCGAGCACGCCGCAGACGGCGAACACCTTGCTCGCCGACACGCGATCCGCGAGTCCGGTGGTCGCCGACAGCAAGGTCCCGACGATAAAGCCAGCCTGCACCGCATTCGTCAGCCAGCCGATACCGGACGCGCTCAGATGCCAGGCGATCTGCAGATCGCGCATCGCGCCGTTCGCGCTGAACCACAACGACGTACCGAGCAATTGCGCAATCGCGATCACGAGCACCGCGCGTCTCGCGCGCGCGATGTCGTGCGCCGCGTCGCCGGACTTCGTTGCGTCGGCGTCCAGCCTGTTCTGCATCGTGGCTCCTCTGCGTCGGGACTGAGTCGGCCGCTGGGGAGTGGTTATGGGAGCGCGGCCGAAGCGGCCATTGTAGACGACGCGAAGGTTTGCATCGGCCGCGTTGCGCAATGCGTCGTCCGGTTCGACCGCGAGCACCGTATGCCCCCATCGCCGCGAGCGCGACGGCCTGCCCTACGTAGCCTTCCGTGCCGCTGACGTTGGCCGACACCGGCGCCGCCTCAGCCCTGCTGCGGTACCCTGACCCACCCCTCCATCAACACGCGCGCGCTGCGGCTCATGATCGCCTTCGTGACGACCCACTCGCCGTCCTGCAGACTCGCCTGCGCGCCGACGCGCAACGTGCCCGACGGATGCCCGAAGCGCACCGACTCACGCTCGCCGCCGCCCGCCGCCTGATTGACGAGCGTGCCCGCGATCGCCGCCGCGGTGCCGATCGCGACCGCCGCCGTGCCCATCATCGCGTGATGCAGCTTGCCCATCGACATCGCGCGCACCAACAGGTCGACGTCGCCCGCGCGCACCGGCTTGCCGCTCGACGCCACGTAATCGACCGGCTTCGCGACGAATGCGACCTTCGGCGTGTGCTGCCGCGTCGCGATCTCGTCGAGATGCTTGATGAGCCCCATGCGCAGCGCGCCATGCGCGCGAATCGTCTCGAACATCGCGAGCGCCTTCGCGTCGCTGTTGATTGCGTCCTGCAACTCGGTGCCCTTGTAGCCGATCGCCTCGGCGTCGACGAAGATCGTCGGGATGCCCGCGTTGATCATCGTCGCCTTCAACGTGCCGACGCCCGGCACTTCCAGGTCGTCGACGAGGTTGCCGGTCGGGAACATCGCGCCGCCCGCGCCTTCTTCGTCGGCGGCCGGGTCCATGAATTCGAGCGGCACTTCGGCGGCCGGAAAGGTCACGCCGTCGAGTTCGAAGTCGCCGGTTTCCTGCACCGCGCCATCGCTCATCGGCACGTGCGCGATGATCGTCTTGCCGATATTGGCCTGCCAGATGCGCACGATCGCGACGCCGTCACGCGGCACGCGGCCCGCCTCGACGAGGCCCGCGCTGATCGCGAACGGTCCCACCGCGGCCGACAGGTTGCCGCAATTACCGCTCCAGTCGACGAACGCCTTGTCGATCGACACCTGCCCGAACAGATAGTCGACGTCGTGACCGGGCCGGCTGCTGCGCGAAATGATCACGGTCTTGCTGGTGCTCGACGTCGCGCCGCCCATGCCGTCGATCTGCTTGCTGTACGGATCGGGACTGCCGATCACGCGCATCAGCAGCGCGTCGCGCGCGGCGCCCGGTCGCTGCGCGGCCTCGGGCAGATCCTGCAGACGGAAAAACACGCCCTTGCTGGTGCCGCCGCGCATATAGGTGGCCGGAATCTTGATCTGGGGAAGGTGGGCCATGAAGGTGTCCTGAGGTGACATGTTCTTTGATGAAGGGCGATGCGGCTCGTCAAGCCGCATCGCCCTGGTCTGTTGCGACGTTCACTGCAAAACGCGCGTCTACCCGTCAAGCCGCCGCTCTGGTCGACTCGAGAAAGTCCTGCGCGAAACGCTGCAGCACGCCACCGGCTTCGTAGATCGACCCCTCTTCGGCCGTATCGAGCCGGCACGTCACCAGCACTTCGACGCGCTCGCCGTTGCGGCGATGAATCACCAGCGTCAGATCGGCGCGCGGCTTGCGCTCGCCGATCACATCGAACGTCTCCGTGCCGTCGATGCCGAGCGTCAGGCGATTCACGCCGGGCTTGAATTCGAGCGGGAGCACGCCCATGCCGACGAGGTTCGTGCGGTGAATCCGCTCGAAGCCTTCCGCGACGATCGCTTCGGTGCCGGCCAGCCGCACGCCCTTCGCGGCCCAGTCGCGCGACGACCCCTGGCCATAGTCGGCGCCCGCGATCACGATCAGCGGCTGCTTGCGCTCCATATACGTTTCGATCGCTTCCCACATGCGCGTGACCTTGCCCTCGGGCTCGATGCGCGCGAGCGAACCGGCCTTCACCTGGCCATTCTCCAGCACCATCTCGTTCTTCAGCGTCGGGTTCGCGAAGGTCGCGCGCTGCGCGGTCAAGTGATCGCCGCGGTGCGTCGCGTACGAATTGAAGTCCTCCTCGGGCAGGCCCATTTTCGTCAGGTATTCGCCGGCCGCGCTGTCGGGCAGAATCGCGTTCGACGGCGACAGGTGGTCCGTCGTGATGTTGTCGCCGAGCACGGCCAACGCTCGCATGCCCTTCAGCGTGCGCTCGCCGGCGAGCGCGCCTTCCCAGTACGGCGGACGGCGAATATAGGTGCTTTCTTCGCGCCAGTCGTACAGCGGGTCGGCCTTCGCGCCGGTGTCGGGGGAGACCGCGAACATCGGTTCATACACTTTGCGGAATTGCTCGGGCTTCACGCTCGCGGCGACGATCGCATCGATCTCCGCATCCGACGGCCACAGATCTTTCAGCGTGACCGCATGACCGTCCGCATCGACGCCGAGCACGTCCTTCTCGATGTCGAAGCGGATCGTGCCCGCGATCGCATAGGCGACGACCAGCGGCGGCGACGCGAGAAATGCCTGCTTCGCGTAGGGGTGGATCCGGCCGTCGAAGTTGCGGTTGCCCGACAGCACGGCGGTCGCATATAGATCGCGCTCGATCACTTCCTTCTGAATCACCGGGTCCAACGCGCCGGACATGCCGTTGCACGACGTGCACGCATACGCGACCACGCCGAAGCCGAGCTGTTCGAGTTCAGGCAAGAGGCCTGCCTCTTCCAGATACAGCGTGACCGCCTTCGAGCCCGGCGCGAGCGAGCTCTTGACCCACGGCTTGCGCACGAGTCCACGCCGGTTCGCGTTGCGTGCGACGAGGCCCGCCGCGATCATGTTGCGCGGATTGTTCGTGTTGGTACAGCTCGTGATCGCGGCGATGATCACCGCGCCGTCCGGCATCAGACCGGGCTCGTTCTCGACCTTGCCGCTGACGCCGCGCGCGGCCAGCTCCGACACCGGCAAGCGGCGATGCGGATTCGACGGCCCCGCGAGCGTGCGCACCACGCTCGACAGATCGAACTCGAGCACGCGCTCGTAGTCGGCGTGCTTCAGCGTATCGGCCCACAAGCCGGTTTGCTTCGCATACGTTTCCACGAGTTTGACGAGTTCGTCGTCGCGGCCGGTCAGCTTCAGATAGCGGATCGTCTGCTCGTCGATGTAGAACATCGCGGCAGTCGCGCCGAACTCGGGCGCCATGTTCGCGATCGTCGCGCGATCGCCCAAGGTCAAATTCGCCGCGCCCTCGCCGTAAAACTCGAGGTACGCGCCGACCACCTTCTCTTTGCGCAAGAACTCGGTCAACGACAGAACCACGTCGGTCGCGGTGATGCCCTCGCCCGGCTTGCCGCTCAGCTCCACGCCGACGATATCGGGCAGCCGCATGTACGACGCGCGGCCGAGCATCACGCTCTCCGCTTCGAGGCCGCCGACGCCGATCGCGATCACGCCGAGCGCATCGACCATCGGCGTATGCGAGTCGGTGCCGACCAGCGTGTCGGGAAACGCTACACCGTCCTTCACCTGCACGACCGGGCTCATGCGTTCGAGGTTGATCTGATGCAGGATGCCGTTGCCCGGCGGAATCACGTCGACGTTGCGGAACGCGCGCTTGGTCCAGTTGATGAAATGGAAGCGGTCTTCGTTGCGGCGATCTTCGATCGCGCGATTCTTCGCGAACGCGTCCGGATCGAAACCGCCGCACTCAACGGCCAGCGAGTGATCGACGACCAGTTGCGTCGGCACCACCGGATTCACGAGCGCCGGATCGCCGCCTTGCGCGGCGATCGCATCGCGCAGACCCGCCAGATCGACGAGCGCGGTCTGGCCGAGAATGTCGTGGCACACGACGCGCGCCGGGAACCACGGAAAATCGAGCTCGCGCTTGCGTTCGATGATCTGTTTCAGCGAAGCGGTCAGCGTCACCGGATCGCAGCGGCGCACCAGGTTTTCG
This sequence comes from Paraburkholderia sp. HC6.4b, assembly GCF_014200875.1. NCBI lineage: Bacteria > Pseudomonadati > Pseudomonadota > Betaproteobacteria > Burkholderiales > Burkholderiaceae > Paraburkholderia > Paraburkholderia sp. HC6.4b. Next base: position 72,746 of record NZ_JACHDC010000007.1, on the reverse strand, counting down.
GCGAGCACGCGCGACGTGTACGGCAGCTTGTCGTAGGCGCCGGATTTGATTGCGTCGACCGCGGCACGCGTATCGAAGAAGTCGAGCTTGGTGCCCGGAAGGCGTTTGCGGTTGGCAGTATTCATGGCGTAGGGACAGGACGGTTATCGGCCGCCGGACAGGATGCCGGCGGCGTCCGGCGGCGCTTCTCGCGCGCGGCCGGTTGGACAGTGCAGGCAGTTTAGCTCGCTGCTCGCGTCAAACGCGCTTCGCCAGCGGCACGAACGGCAGATCGTCCGGACCGGTGTAATTCGCGCTTGGGCGGATGATCTTGTTGTCGACGCGCTGCTCGATGATGTGCGCGCTCCATCCTGCCGTACGCGAGATCACGAACAGCGGCGTGAACATCGCGGTCGGCACGCCCATCATGTGATACGACACCGCGCTGAACCAGTCGAGATTCGGGAACATCTTCTTCGCGTCCCACATCACCGATTCGAGCCGTTCGGCGATCGAGAACAGTTTCGTGTTGCCCGCTTCCTTCGACAGCTTCTTCGCGACTTCCTTGATGATCTTGTTGCGCGGGTCCGAGATCGTGTACACCGGATGGCCAAAGCCGATCACGACTTCCTTGTTCTCGACGCGGCGGCGGATGTCGGCTTCGGCTTCGTCAGGCGTCTGGTAGCGCGACTGGATTTCGAACGCGGCTTCATTGGCGCCGCCGTGTTTCGGGCCGCGCAGCGCGCCGATCGCGCCGGTGACCGCCGAGTACATGTCCGAGCCCGTGCCCGCGATCACGCGGCCGGTGAACGTCGACGCGTTGAACTCGTGCTCCGCGTACAGGTTCAGCGACACGTGCATCGCATCGACCCACGCCTTCGACGGCTCGACGCCATGCAGCAGATGCAGGAAATGCCCGCCGATCGAATCGTCGTCGGTTTCGACCTCGATGCGCTTGCCGTTGTGCGAGTAGTGATACCAGTACAGCAGCATCGAGCCGAGCGAGGCCATCAGCTTGTCGGCGATATCGCGCGCGCCGGGCAGGTTGTGATCGTCTTTCTCGGGCAGCACGGTGCCGAGCACCGACACGCCGGTGCGCATCACGTCCATCGGATGCGCGGCGGCCGGAATCCATTCGAGCGCGGCTTTCACGTTGGCGGGCAGGCCGCGCATCGACTTCAGCCTGGTCTTGTACGCGGTCAGTTCGGCCTGGGTCGGCAGCTTGCCGTGGACCAGCAGATACGCGATCTCCTCGAATTCGCACGCCTCGGCGATGTCGAGAATGTCATAGCCGCGATAGTGCAGATCGTTGCCGGTCTTGCCGACCGTGCACAGCGCGGTGTTGCCCGCGGTCACGCCCGACAGCGCGACGGATTTTTTCGGTTTGAAAGCGCCTGCGTTCGGCGTGCTGTTGTCTGCTTCGCTCATCGATTGTCTCCAGAAAGGGTTGGAATTTGGCCATTGCTTCGACTGGGCTGCCTTGTACGCAAAGAACGGGCCAGCCCGCTCACCACCAGCTAAGTACCTGATTTGGCGGGAGTCCGGCGAAGCGATGACGCGACCCCGTCCGACGCTCGATTTCATTAATGAAACTCCGGATTTCAAATCGGCAATGAATGCTCGCATAATGGAGGTCCCGAACCATCCCGTTGCGAGCCGTCCGCCTTGAGCACGCCTCTTTATGAACCGCCGCAGCGTCCGCGCGTCTGGGCGCTCAGCATTAGCCGCCTGCGCGATCTGTTCTTCGACATCGCCGGCGAATACGTGGAACGCGCGGATGTTCGCATCGTGTCGCACGCCTTCGAAGACGCGGTGCGCGAAATCGAGGCCGCGGGCGCCGCGCGGCCCGACGTCGTGCTCGCGGGCGGCTCGAACGGCGCGTATCTGAAGACGCGCGTGTCGGTGCCGGTCGTGCGGATCAGTCCGACCGGCTACGACGTCATGCATGCGCTCGCCCGCGCGCGTCGGGAAGGCGCGCGCGTCGCGCTCGTCACGCACGGCGACACGCCCGACGAAGTGCGGCGGTTCGCCGCCGCGTACGCGCTCGATGTCACGTTCGCGTCGTATCAGTCGGCGCAGGACGCGGAGAGCGTCGTGCTCGATCTCAGCGATCGTGGCATCGACGTCGTGGTCGGCCCAGGCATGGTCACCGACCTCGCCGCGAACGCCGGCATGGGCGCGGTGTTTCTTTACTCGCGCGCGTCGGTGCGGGCCGGTTTCGACACCGCGCTCGAAGTCGCGCAGGCGACGCGCCGCGAAACCGTGCGACGTCAGCGGCTCGACACGCTGCTGCAGCACCTGCGCGACGGCGTGGTCGCGCTCGATGCGCAAGGCCGCGTCGAACTGATGAACCAGCGGCTCGCGAGCGTGCTCGGTATCGATGCCGCGAAGGCCGTCGGCCGCGCGCTGCTCGAACTCGCGCCCGACCTCGCGGGCAGTCTGCCGGACGCGGAGGGCGACAGCTTCTGCACGGTGCGCGGCGCCAGCTATGTCGTGCATCGCGGGCCGCTCGCAAGCAGCGGCGCGGCGCCGGGCACCGTACTGACGTTTCAGGAATCGCGCGCGGTCGAACGGCTCGATCGGACGCTGCGCGCGCGTCAACGCGTGCAGCAGTTCACCGCGCGCTACCGGCTCGACGATATCGTCGGCGCGTCGGAATCGATCGAACGGGTGCGCGCGCTCGTCGTGCGTTATGCGAGGTCGGACGCGACCGTGCTGATTCTCGGCGAAAGCGGCACCGGCAAGGAAATGGTCGCGCAGAGCATGCATCAACTGAGCGCGCGACGCGACTTCGCGTTCGTCGCGATCAATTGCGGCGCGTTTCCGGAGGCGCTGCTCGAAAGCGAACTGTTCGGCTACGAGGAAGGCGCGTTCACCGGCGCGCGCAAGGGCGGCAAGGCGGGGCTGATCGAGGTCGCGCATCGCGGCACGCTGTTTCTCGACGAGATCGGCGAGATGCCGTTGCCGTTGCAGAGCCGCCTGTTGCGCGTGTTGCAGGAGCGCGAGGTGGTGCGGCTCGGATCGACGGAGCCGATGCGCGTCGATATCCGCATCGTCGCGGCGACGCATCGCGCGCTGACCGACGCCGTCGCAGAGGGCAGTTTCCGTGCCGATCTGTACTACCGGCTCAACATCCTCAGCATCGCGCTACCGCCGCTGCGCGAGCGGCCGAACGACCTGCTGCCGCTCGCCGCCGAACTGTTGCGCCAGGCGGCCGCGCGCGAGCCGAGGCTGGCGGCGCGCGTGCCCGACGCGCCGACCGCCGCTCGCATGCTGGAGGGTTTGGGCGCGGCGTTGCGGCGCTATGCGTGGCCGGGCAATGTGCGCGAGTTGCAGAACGTGATCGAGCGGATCGCGGTTGAACTCGCCGATGGCGATGCGGACACGGATGCGAGTGCGGCGCTCGTCACGCGCGACATGCTGCGCGCGATCGCGCCGGAAGTCGTCGAGCCCATCGCGCGCGCGAAGCCGGCGGCGCTGACGCTGCGCGAGCGCAGCCGTCATGTCGAGGCCGATGAAATCCGCGCGGTGCTCGCGGTTCACGACGGTGATCGCGATGCGGCTTGCGCCGCGTTGGGCATCAGCAAGACGACGCTGTGGCGCAAGCTGAATTCGGGGCGGTAGAGATGGTTACGGTTTCACTGCCCGCACGATCACGCCGTTCCAACCGAATACGACGCGATGCGCATCCATGCGGAATACGGCCGCGCAATTGTCGCTGTCCAGCAGTAGGGTCTTCGGCGGCAAGCCCGTATCTTCGAGGTTGATACCGTAATAGTCCTTGAGCTTCGGCGCGGTCTCGACGGTTCGGACGTTGAAACCGCCGTGCGGACGACAGCGCTCGCCTGCGAATTCGATCTGCCCCAGTCGATATGCTCAGCACCTTGCCGAGCAGTCGTTTTGCCTCAGGTATTCCGCCCGAAACATCGCTGTATCCGACCACCTCGGTGACGGTCCATTTTCCGTTGAATGATGGCGGGGTGGCCGTGAGCCCGGCGGCAGAGCAGGTGGTCGCAATCAGGCAAATTACTAGCGCCGGGTACAGTGGTTTTAGCATCACGGCGACTGCTTCCCGAAAGGCGCCGATTCCCGTAGTCGCAGATTCACGAGTCGAATCGCCTACTCAGCGTCGATCTCGAGCGTCTCAAATTCCACAGCTAGCTCCGCGCCGGCCGTTGCGAGGACTAGCGCTACTTGAGGCCCCGGCGTCTTCGAAAACCGCTCGCTTTTAGAGAGCATGGCACGGGCGAGATCGTAATTCGTGTCCCCCGGCGTGAGGATCTTCATCTCAAAGACGATGTTATTGGACACGCTGAAATGTTCAACGGTGCAGCGACTGGTTCCGCTAAAAGTTGCCGCTGCTCGCTTCCCTTCATCCTCCAACATGACAATAAGTTTATGCTTATCCCGAACCACGAGAGCGTTGATATACCAGTCGTGGAAGTAACCAAATTCCTTGAGTTTGTCCATCAAACAAATCCTTTACCAAGGTAGCAGCGAAAATGCATTTCCCTTATCTCTAACGCCATTTTCCCAATTATGGGAGTGTGGAACGCCAAACCCGTGATCGTGACCGAAATCAATATCGACGGCCGCGTTACCGTCTCCGTCATATAAGCGCCATTGTTTCTTGCCCGATGTGTTTTCGACCCATTGGTTAGGTAACCCTCCTTCTGAGGGAAGCCATGCCGTTTGCATTTCACCGCCCGTGGGAATGTCCTCGCTGTACTCAAACGGCTGAGCTTCGCCTAACGAACCAACACGGGGAGAATACGACGGCGTACCGGCATTCTGCGGCACCCGGGGGCTGTTGCCAAAGAGGGACCAGAGCCTGTCTGCGTCGTTCGGTTGCCGCGCGCACACGGGGCTTGACCGGGACGCCTTTTCCCGCTGCTCCCGTATCGCCTGCACGCACTTGAGCATCTCGTCCCGCTCAGGGACGAAGATCAGGCTACCGTCTTTCACTTCGTTGTACAGGGCTTTGGCAACCTCTTCGTCTTTCATTCTGTACATATGAAAGCGGTTGTCACTCCGGCCGAGCATATCGCGTAACTCGTATGGCTGGTGCGACAGCAGCATGGATGGGCTATATCGCAGCCACGCTGCGCGCGCTTCCTCCATGCCCTGCACAATGTCGTCGTGTGACTCGCGCGGCACGCTCGCCGGCCATGCAAAATGGAACCACCGATCCACGTCAAACAGCCAGCGAGACCTGATGTGAAGGTTGAACGATCTGTAAAGGCTGACCGAGAACAGATGTCCGTGCCGCCTTTCACGGACCTCATGGTAAGAACCCAGGGAAAGTGAAGTCATCGTGCCTCACAGTCAATAAAGGAGGCCCGATTGTGCATCAAGGTACCATCCCAAAAAACCCCTGGTTAAGCCTTGCAGGAGGGGCACGCCGCGCCTGGCACGGCATGAACGAATGCACCACGAATAAAATAACCACCACCATCTGCGGCCCGCACGGCTCTTTGCGGGCGTTCCCTCGCCGCTCGCGGGACGCAAGGCCGGCGACATCGACTTCTGGATCGTGCGCGAGAACACCGAGGGCGAGTATTCGTCGGTGGGCGGCGTGATGTTCGAAGGCACCGAGCGCGAGTTCGTGCTGCAGGAGTCGGTGTTTACGCGGCATGGCAGCGAGCGCGTGCTGAAGTTCGCGTTCGATCTCGCGCAGCGCCGCGCGCGCAAGAAAATCACCGTCGCAACGAAGAGCAACGGCATCGCGATCAGCATGCCGCGGTGGGACAAATGCGCGGCCGGCGTCGCCGCGCAGTATCCGGACGTCACGTGGGACAAGCAGCACATCGACATCCTGTGCGCGCGTTTCGTCCTGAACCCGGACCGTTTCGACGTGGTCGTCGCGACCAATCTGTTCGGCGACATCCTGTCCGATCTCGGCCCCGCGTGCACGGGTACGATCGGCCTCGCGCCGTCGGGCAACCTGAATCCGGACCGCAAGTTTCCGTCGCTGTTCGAGCCGGTGCACGGCTCGGCACCCGATATCGCCGGCAAGCACATCGCGAATCCGATCGCGATGATCTGGTCGGCCGCGATGATGCTCGACTTCCTCGGTCATTCGAGCGGCAAGGAGCGCGAAGCGCACGACGCGATCCTGAAGGCGATCGAGGCGACGCTGATCGAGGGTCCGCACACCGGCGACCTCGGCGGCAAAGCAAGCACGAGCGAAGTCGGCGAGGCGATCGCGGCAAAACTAGCCTGATATGAACGACGCGCCAGGCCCATCAAAGCGCGCTGCGAATGCCTGGCCGCCGATCGTTCCACATGAAGGGATGACGGCGCAACGCCGGACGCGCCGTTATCGACAGTTGCGCCGCTCGTAGAGCGACCATTCGCCCTCGTGCGTCACCAGGGCGACATCGCATTCGCCATTGGCGAAGAAATCTTTCGGCAACGGCCCCTCCTTGCGAACGAAGAAATAGCGGTACAGACGGCCATTGTCCTTATTCCATTCGAAACCCGCCGGATCGTGTTCGAGCGTCAGCGGGGCCATAGGCATCATGCCCGGCCTGAAGCGCGCGATCTGCGGCACGTAAGTCGCGAAGTTCGGATCGACGAAACCGTGTTTCTCCGCCTGATACCACAGCGACTGGTGCTCGTACGCGGCCGGGCTCCTGTACGCAGGACTCGCGCGATCGAATATCAGACTTAGCGCGCGTTGATCCGGTTCGGTCCGTGACAGCAGCGCGTCCAGCGGCGCGTTCTCGACGGCGAAACGATGCAGACGAACCGTCTGGTCAGCAAAGAAGATCCAGCATCCGGCGATGATCAACGCTTGTACGGCGACGCCGGGCAGCGCACCCCGGTTCGAACCGGACGACGCACGGCGAGCGCCGTTCGCCGGCGTTTGCGGCGCGCAGAACATCAACGCGTACGCGGGCAACAGAAATAGCGCGAAACGGTGATACAGGTACGCAGTCTTCAGCGCCGTGCCGGGCACGACGAACCACACGAACGCCACGGCGAGCATCGGCACGATGACCGAGCGATCGGGATTGATCCTGTTGCGCCACAGCCACGGCGCGGCGAACATCAGCGCGACGAGCGGCAAATACACGGCCGCGCTTTTGTTCATGCCCCACACGTAGACGGGCAGCGAGAGCACCCGCTGCAAGTCGAAGCCCCATTTGAATACGTCTACGCCGGGCACCGTCTGCCCGAGCAGCGGATCGGTCGCGCGGCTCCACAACATATACGCGATGCACAGCACACCGAGCGGCACGAACGGCGCGAGCGCGAGGATCTTGCGGACGAACGTCTTCTGTTTGAACAGCACGAAGCCGACGCCTACCGCCATCGCAAGCAGAAACACGAGCCCGTGACAGAAGAACAGCGCCGTGCCCGCAACCAACATCCATACCCCCTTCCTGACGGAAGTCGCCTTCGCATAGTCGTGCGAGAGCCACATGAACAGAATGCCCAACGGGGTCGCGACCAGAAACGTATAGAAGCCCCACATGAAGGCGAAGCCGAAAAATCCCGGCACGAACAGCCAGTCGAGCCGTGGATCGCCGCCCAGATACCTGCGAAAGCCCACGCATGACGCCACGAACGCGAAATACGCGAGCATCAGCACGCAATTGAGCGCGGCGCCGATCGGCATCAGATACGTGAGCGGCAGCGCGAGGCCGTAGCCGACGAGATACGGCGTCAGCAGATTGAGCTGCACGAGGTTTTGCCACGGCGACGTATGCTCGAGCAGATCGCGCAGCAACATCACCTGTCCCGCGTGTTGCGGCAAGTCCACCAAGGGCGGACGCGGCGCGATCCAGAACAACGCTCCGCCATACAGCACGGTGACGATGAAAAGCACGCGCGGAAGAATGGTGGCGAGCCGGCCGAAGCGCGAAAACAGCGCGTCTGCGGACACCACGTCGGCGCCCGGGGTCGCCGGCGCCGAACGATCGACGGGAAAATTCATAACGTTTGCTCAATGATGAAACGAGGACGCTGCTTGGTTTCGGCGTACGTCTTCGAGATGTAGCCGCCGATCACACCGAGGAAGAGCAACTGGATACCGCCGAGAAAGTACATTGGGATTACCGTCGAAGCCCAGCCGGGCACCGTGAGGTTGGTGAAGATGCGCGCATAGGCGGCCCATGCGCCGAAGCACAGCGAGCCGATCGCCAGCAATGCGCCGATGCGCGTACTCCATTGCAAGGGAACGGCGGAGAACGACGTGATGCCGTCCAGCGCGAGGACGATCATTTTGCTGAGCGGGTATTTGCTCTCGCCCGCAAAGCGCGCGGCGCGCTCGTACTCGACGATCGCAGTCTTGAACCCGAGCAGCGGAATGATGCCGCGCAGGAAAAGATTGACCTCCTGAAACTGACGCAACGCTTCCACTGTCTTGCGGCTCATCAGGCGAAAATCCGCGTGGCCCGGCAGGATATCGACGCCGAACGTCCGGAGCAACTTGTAGTAGTTGCGAGCGGTGAAGCGCTTGAAGAATGTGTCCGTCGTACGTTTGTGACGCACGCCGAAGACGATTTCCGCACCCGACTGATATTCCGCGAGCATGCGTGGAATGGCTTCGATATCGTCCTGAAGATCCGCGTCGAGGCTCACGAGTACATCGCCTTGAGCCGTCATCAGACCGGCGAGCAGCGCATTCTGATGACCGCGATTGCGCGAGAGTTTGATGCCGCCGCAGCGGGCATTCTGCGCGTGCAGCACTTCGATGATCGACCAGGTACGGTCGCGGGAACCATCGTCAATGAAAGTGATGCGGCTTTCGTTGCTCACCTCGCCGGCTTCGATCAATCGCTCCAGAAGTGCGAGCAGCCGCTTGCTTGTCTCGGTGATAACCTCTTCTTCGTTGTAGCACGGTACGACGAGATTCATCGTCGTCATAGGCAACTCCCCATTCTGAAGCTGGCTCGACCCAGAGTCAGGCACAGAGTCCGGCGTTTAACCTAGTTGGACATTAGTACGCATCGCCGACCACAGGCAAGCATACGGACCTCTTTGTCCGAAATGTACTAAGGCATCGGAAAAAACGTCGAATTAGAGCCGCAACGGAATTACCACATCGGAATACGAACAACCACTTTTTACTGGCACTGGTCTGCATCAGCATGCCGATACGCGCAAGGCCATGCGATTGTTCGCGTGGTCCCGTATGATTGGGTCTGGAGACAATGGAGAATGCATGAACCGTCACGCCAGATCGCTTTCCAATTGCCTTTGGAACGGATGTTCACGGAAAGGATGAATAGCATGGACAAGGCCGAGTTCGACAGCTTTGCTGACGAGTATCTTTCGCTGCACGCCCGTAACATCGCGGCATCGGGAGAAGGTCCGGAGTTTTTCGCCGAGTACAAGATCCGCGACATCGCCGAGGAGATGACGCGACGCGATGCGCTGCCCGCGCGCATGCTCGATTTCGGATCGGGCGTGGGCACGTCGATTCCATGGGTGAAGCGCTATTTGCCGGACGCACAGCTCACGTGCGCGGATGTATCGGAGCGTTCACTGGAAGTCGCGCACAGCCGCTTTCCCGATTCCTCGCGCTTCGTCCACTTCGATGGTCACACGCTGCCTTTCGAGCAGGGCGAATTCAATCTCGCCTATGCGATGTGCGTGTTCCATCATATCGATCACGCCGAGCATGTTCATTTGTTGGGCGAACTGAAACGCGTCGTGGGTCCGCGGGGCACGGTCGTCATCTTCGAGCATAATCCGCTGAACCCGCTGACCGTCAGGGCGGTCAACACCTGCGAGTTCGATGTGAACGCCAAACTGATCACCGCGCGCAACATGAAGCGGGCGTGCCTCGATGCGGGCTTTTCCGACGTTGTCGTGCGCTTCCGGATTTTCTTTCCTCACATGCTGGCCAAACTGCGTCCACTCGAAAAATATCTGACCCATGTTCCGCTCGGCGCCCAATATGCCGTCTACGCGAGCGCCGCATGAAGGCGGCCATTCGATGAACAGTCTACGCACGACAGCATCGCGTACCGAACCTCTTCGCCAGTTCATCAAGTATCTTCTGGTTGGCGGCCTCAATACGGTGATCTCGGCCGCCATCATCTTTATCGTGCAGGCGGCGGGCGCGATTCCTGTAGTTGCGAACATAGTCGGCTACGCGATGGGTGTGGGACTGAGCTTCGCGCTCAACAGCAGGTTCACGTTCAGGACGGAGGCCACGCGGCACACCGCCATCCGCTTTCTGATCGTCGTGCTGATCTCGTACCTGGCCAATCTCGCGACGATGGTTTCGGTGTTGCATCTCACGCACGCGCCCTATCTCGCGCAACTGTGCGGCATTCCCGTCTACGTGATCGTGGGCTTTCTCGGCAACCGGTATTGGGCGATGCGCGGGCGCGCACGCTGAAGATGCGCCTCGCATCCGCACGTCATTGATATCCGTTCACGATTTTGTCGACGTGGCGGGATACGGTAAGCACATGTCGGAAGAACATTTACTATCTTTTGCGGAAGGCGCCAGGAATAACAACGTCTTACGAAAAGATTACCAATGCCATTCACCGAGGACACCGCCATGAGCCGAGAAGCCTATCCGATCGAAGTCGAATTCCCCGATATCGCGCCGCACGAGCCATCGTCATCGCGCATTGCATACGTCCACACGTTCGATTCGGGCGTGCCCGGCCCGCACGTGATGATCAACGCGCTCACGCACGGCAACGAAGTGTGCGGCGCGATCGTCGTCGACGAACTGCTGCGTCGCGCGTTGCGGCCGCGACGCGGACAGCTCACGCTGTCGTTCGCGAACGTCGCCGCGTACCGGCGCTTCGATCCGGCGAATCCGGACGCCGCGCGCTTCGTCGATCAGGACTTCAACCGCGTGTGGACGGCGGCGGTGCTCGACGACACGTCGCGCAGGTCGAGCGAACTGCAGCGCGCGCGTGCGATGCGCCCGGTGATCGATACGGTCGACGTGCTGCTCGACCTGCATTCGATGCACGAGCGGTGCAAGCCGCTGATCGTCGCGGGACCGCTGCAAAAAGGCATCGACCTCGCGGTGCGGCTCGGTACGCCCGCCGCGGTGATCTGCGACGAAGGGCATCCCGAAGGCCGCCGCATGCGCGACTACGAAGGGTTCGGCGATGCCGCGAGCCCGAAGAACGCGCTGCTGATCGAATGCGGCCAGCATTGGGAGCGCCGTGCGGTGGCGGTCGCGCGCGATACGACCGCGCGCTTCCTGCTGCTGGCCGGCGTGATCGACGAAGCGGATCTGCCGCCTGGATGGCTCGCGCCATTGCCGCCCGAGCAGAACATCGTGCGCGTGACACAGCCGGTCGTCGCGACCAGCATGGACTTCAGCTTCGCCGCGGCGTACACCGGCCTCGAAGTTTTCGCCGAGGCGGGCGCCGTGATCGGCTGGTCGAACGGCGAAGAGGTGCGCACCCCCTACGACAACTGCATGCTCGTGATGCCGTCGCTGCGGCAGTTACGCCCCGGTGTGACGGTGGTCCGGCTGGGGCGAATCGAGCGGACGGTGGCCAATCCCGGGGTGACGGCCTGACGGGCAGATGTCTCGACGCCGTTCGCCGGTTGCTTTGGCGCGTTGAGCTTGGCGCGCCTCGTCCTTTCTGCGGCCCGATTGCAGCGCGCCGCCTGCCACGCATCGGCGGGCACGTCCGCCACTGCGAAGCTCGGGTATTCCCCCGTTGACCGCATCGAATTCATTCCTTACAGTGGCGCGCGTTCGCATAGAGAATCACAGTTCTTTATTCGAACAAATTCCCTCGCCCGGCGCGATTCCGTCAAACCGATCCGTCCGGGATGATTCATTGCCGATGAACGGCCAGTTGGCCCGCCGCAGGCATCGTACGCCGTTGCCAGACGGCGTACAGTCTTAGAGAAGAATAGCTCGTCGTGTCGGGCCTTTCGCTGCCAGGAGACCATCATGAACCGCAGCCCCGCTGTGAACGTTCAAACCTTCATCAACGAGCATCCGTTTTCGCCGTTCCAATGGCTGATCTTTTTCATGTGCTTCATCATCGTCCTGCTGGACGGTTTTGACACTGCTGCAATCGGCTTCATCGCGCCTTCACTGATCACCGAATGGGGTATCGACAAGCCCGCGCTCGCGCCGGTGCTGAGCGCCGCGCTGTTCGGCCTCGCGTGCGGCGCGCTCGGCTCGGGTCCGTTGTCCGACCGCCTCGGGCGTCGCTCGATGCTGGTCGGCTCGGTGCTGCTGTTCGGCGTCGCCTGCCTCGCGTCGGCGTTCTCGACCGGCATCGACCAACTGACCGTGCTGCGCTTCGTCACCGGCGTCGGCCTCGGCGCCGCGATGCCGAACGCGGTCACGATGATGGGCGAGTACTGCCCGGACAACCGCCGCGCCACCATGATCAACCTGATGTTCTGTGGCTTCCCGCTCGGCGCCGCGTTCGGCGGCTTCCTCGCCGCGTGGATGATTCCGCATCTGGGCTGGCGCAGTGTGCTGATCCTCGGCGGCGTCACGCCGCTGCTGCTGTTGCTGCTGGTGCTCGCGAAGATGCCGGAGTCGGTCCGCTACATGGTCGCGAATAACAAGCCGGCCGAGCGGATTCGCGCGGCTCTCGCGCGCATTTCCGGCGACGCGGTGCAGGCCGCCGGTTTCACGATGACCGAAACCGCGCCGCAAACCGGCGGCAAGGGTCTCGGCGTCGTGCTGTCGCGCTCGTACATCGTCGGTTCGGTGATGCTGTGGGTCGCGTACTTCATGGGCCTCGTGATCTTCTACGCATCGATCAACTGGATGCCGATCCTGCTGAAGGACGCCGGCCTCACGCCGCAACGCGCGACGCTGATCTCCGCGCTGTTCCCGCTCGGCGGCGTCGGCGCGGTACTGGCCGGCGTGCTGATGGACCGCTTCAACGCGAACCGCGTCATTGCGGTGTGCTATGCACTAACCGCCGTCAGCGTGTACTTCATCGGTCAGGCGGCCGGCAACGTCGGCGCGCTCGTGCTGATCGTGTTCATCGCCGGCGTGCTGATGAACACCGCGCAATCGTCGATGCCGGCGCTCGCCGCCGCGTTCTACCCGACCGTGGGCCGCGGCACGGGCGTCGCGTGGATGCTTGGCGTCGGCCGCTTCGGCGGCATTGCGGGTTCGTTCCTCGTAGCCGAGCTGGCGCGCCGCCACTTCTCGTTCGGCGGCATCTTCGCGACGATCGCGGTGGCGGGTCTGCTATCGTGCGTCGCGCTGCTGATCAAGCAGGCGGCACGGCCGCAGGCGGCGGAAGCGGGTGCGTCGAAGACGGAGTCGTTCGGCCATTGAGCCTGCAATGAAATGTGCGCGCCGGCGGACCGGTGACGGTTCGATCGAGTGGTGACCCAGAAGCCGCCCTGCGAATCGCAGGGCGGCTTTTTATTTCGCTGAACGCCTGGAATCTCTCGCTTACCTGAACGCGAGCAGTTGCTCGACACACAGCAGCACGGCAATCAGAACCATCGCCGCGCCTGAAACCTGGCTAAAGGATCGGCCGCTGCCGCTGTGATGCATCGACGTCACGCCCGTTCGCCTGCGGCATTGCGATCCACGGCGGCGAAAAGCGCCCCGGCCTACTTCCCGATACACTACGCAACAATTTTTCCGCGCGCGGCCAGGCGCGGCGATCACCGCCGCTGCCGCGCCGCCGCCGTCTCATGTCAGGACTCCAGTAATGAAACGCGTAGTCGTATCCGCGCTCGTCGCGCTGTGCATCGCGCAGCCGGCCGCTCAGGCCGTCGCGCAGACCGTCAGCGATCAATGTTTCGCGCTCGGCGATATCGCCGGCCAGGTCGCGTCGTGGCGCGCACACAAAAAGACCAAAGCTCAGGCGCTCGAGCAGGCCGCCCACTACTACAAAGACCCGTCCGACCGCGCGGCCGTCGACGCGATCATCGAAAAGATCTACAGCCCCGACGCGCCACACATGACGCCCGATCAGGCGAGCATGGCGATCACGTCGGAGTGTGTGAACCAGCACAAGGGGCAGGCATCGCCGGCACAGTGATGCCGGCGTGTCACCCGCGATGCGCTAGCGCCGCCGGAACGCATCCAGCGACGACAGTGCGTTGCCGTGGAAATCGAACAGCGTGTTGTTGTCCCACTGGTCGCCGGCGCCGACTTTCCACCCGACGTTCGGCGTCGGAATCCACTCGGTTGACTTCCTGCCGTGACGTGACAACCACACCACGTCACGCGTCTTTCCACGCGCAGACGTCGCCGGTATTCAGGCGCGGCTCGCCGAGCACGAACGTCGCATTGCGCGGTGCTGGCGCCTGCACCGGTTGCGCGCCGAAATTGAATGCGAAGGTCAAGCCGCCGCGGCGGCGCAGCCTCAGTCCATCGGCGAGTATCTGCGTATCGAGGCCCGCATCGCGCGCCGCCTGCCGCAACAGCGTGCGATGCAGTTCATGCGACAGCCAGCCGGCCACATAGCGCACGTTGCCGTGCGTCAGCAGCGCGGGCCAGGCATCGTCGAAGCGCGCGGCAATGCGTGTCTCGCCATTGGCGCGCACATGCTCGCGCCAGTGCAGCGCGTAACCCTCGGTGCCGTCGATCGACAGCGCGGGCGCCAGCGTCGAGCGCAGCGTTTCGACTTCGAGCACCTGGATCGGCAGCGCGCGCTGCAACGCGCCGGGCGGCAGATTGCCGGGAATCGCGAACGCGTCGGTTTTCGAGCCGCTGCGTGGGCCGAACACCCATTGCGCGTTCGAACGCGCGATCTGCTCGACGAGCGCGGCGTCGATCACCGCGAGACTCGGCAACACGACTAGCTGGTAGCGCGAAAGATCTGCCCGGCTCGACACGATATCGACATCGAGCCCGAGTTCGCGCAGCGACTCGTAGTAGTCGAACGCGAGCGTCTGGTAGTCGAAGCCCTTGCCGTGACGTTGGATTTCGAACATCCACTGCGTCTCGTAGTCGAATACCAGCGCGGTGGCCGCGCGCGCGGGCGCGGCGAGCGTCGACAGCGCCGTACTGCCCGCGATCTCACGCGCGGCCCGTTGCACCTCGAGACCGCCCGGCGACAGTTCGTCGTTCGGCAGATTGAGCCCGGAATGCATCTGCTCCTGCGCATACGGGCACTGACGCCAACGGAAATACGACACCAGCTCCGCGCCATGCGCGAACGCCTCGTACGCCCATAGCCGCACCATGCCCGGCGCCGGAATCGGATTGCACGACGCCCAGTTCACCGGACCGGCCTGCTGCTCCATCACCCAGAAGCGCCCGCCGCCAATGCCCCGGTAGCGGTCGTGATCGAACGCGGACACATCGGGATGTCCGGTACGCGCGAAGCGCGCCTTCTGCTCCTGCGGCAACGCGATTGACTCAGTGCGCGCAATCGGATAGCTGTCCCATGCGGCGACGTCGATCGCGTTGTCGGCGGCGAAGCGATAGTGATCGAAGGTCGTGAAAAAGCCCATGAAGTTGTGCAGCAGATCCGCGTTCGGCGCATGCTCGCGCAACACCTCGATCTGCTCGCGATGGAAGCTCGCCACCTCGTCGGACATGAAGCGGCGGAAGTCGAGCAGATGGATCGGATTGGCGTCGGTGGGTGTCAGCGTCGGCAGCCCGATCGCGTCGAACGACGGGTACGCCATGCTCCAGAACACGTTGCCCCACGCGTCGTTCAACGCGCCGATCGTTGCGTAGCGCCGCTGCAGCCACGCGTGAAAGCGCTGCAACGCCGCGGCCGAATAGCTCGGCACCGTGTCGTGGCAGCCGAGTTCGTTATCGGTCTGCCATGCGACGATCGACGGATGCCGGCCATAGCGCTTCGCCATGGCGGTGACGATGCGCACGCATTCGCGCCGGTACGTGTCGCTCGAAATATCGTAGTGACGCCGCGAGCCGAAACTCCAGCGCGCGCCGTCCGCGCGCACCGGCAACACGTCCGGGTGGGCGTCGACGAGCCACTTCGGCGGCGAAGCGGTCGGCGTGCCGAGCACGAGTTTCAGGCCCGCTTTCGCGAGCGTTTCGACCGCTTCGTCGAGCCATTGCCAGTCGAATTCGCCGGCGCGCGGCTCCATACGGCTCCACGCGAATTCAGCGATCCGCACATGCGTGATGCCGAGTTCGACCATACGTTGCGCGTCGTCGGCCCACATCGCGCGCGGCCATTGTTCCGGGTAGTAGCAGACACCAAGTTGCATGTGAAAGTCTCGTGGTGAGTTGACGTCGAGCCGTCGTTTCAATCGTGTTTCAAGCGCCCTTTATCCCTTGCTCGCCCCGAAGGTCAGTCCGGCGACGAAGTGCCTTTGCATGCCGAAGAACATCAGCACCGAGGGCAACGCGGCCAGCACCGAGCCCGCCGCGACGAGGTTCCACGCGGTCGTCCACTGCCCTTTCAGCGCGGCGACGCCCACCGTGATCGGCGCGGCGTCGTCGCCTTGCGTGAGGCACAGCGCCCAGAAGTAGTCGTTCCACACGAACGTGAACACGAGGATCGCGAGCGCGGCGAGCGCGGGGCGGATCAGCGGCAGCACGATGCGCAGATAGATCGTCCACTCGCCCGCGCCTTCGACGCGCGCGGCCTCGATCATCTCGAACGGCAGTTGCTTGATGAAGTTGCGCAGAAACAAGGTGCAGAAGCCGGTCTGAAACGACACA
This sequence comes from Paraburkholderia sp. HC6.4b, assembly GCF_014200875.1. NCBI lineage: Bacteria > Pseudomonadati > Pseudomonadota > Betaproteobacteria > Burkholderiales > Burkholderiaceae > Paraburkholderia > Paraburkholderia sp. HC6.4b. The sequence goes on along the minus strand of NZ_JACHDC010000007.1, from coordinate 56,188 downwards.
TGAAAGATCACCAGCGCCCACACGGTGTTGAACAGGCCGAACTTCAGCGCCATGTCGCGCACTGGAATCATCAGGATCTGGATCGGCACGAAATTGCCGGCGACGAACGCGAACAGCACGGCCGTGTTGCCCGGAAAGCGATACGTCGCCAATGCGAAGCCCGCCATCGACGCGAGCACGATCGCGCCGATCACCGACGGCACCGTGATCAGCACGCTATTGGCGAAGTAATGCAGCATCGGCGTTTGCGTGAGCGCGGTGCCGTAGTTCTCGAGCAACGCGAAGTGTTTCGGCCACGTCCAGTAGTCGCCTTGCGACAACTCGTCCGTCGAGCGGATCGAGGTCAGCAGCACGGCGAGCATCGGCAGCAGCCAGATAAACAGCGCCAGCGGCAGCGAGGCCTTGTAAAGCGTGCGATTCAGCGGTTTCCAGCGTTCGACGGGAAGCGGATACATGACCGGGTACTCCTGAGGTTCAGAGAATCAGCGTTCCTCGCGCAACATGCGGCGCAGATGGAACACGATATAGACGAGCATGATCGCGAACAGCACGACCGCAATCGCGGCGGAATAGCCTTCGCGGTAGTACTTGATCGCTTGGGCGAAACATTTACAACTTAAACTGATGCTTTGCCCTGATGCTGCTCGAAGAGGTTAATAATGACATGGAGACACCACCATCGGCACTCAGGCCATGAACACTTATGCCAGGCACACCCTTGTTCATCGGTGAGCACGAGCGCACCGAGCTGCAGCGCATCCGCCTGCTCGCCAATGCGCGCCCGGTCGATATGCGCACGCTGCCCGATCTGCTGCTCACACCCGAGGGCAAGGCCGCGCATCGTGATCGCATGACGGGGCAAACGATTGCGATACCTGCGGCCTATCTTGTCACGTTCAGCGTCGAGACAAATCAGCCACATGGCACCGCGCGGCACATGAGCATGAGCGTGCAGCGTGAGGGCCGTTTGCCCAATGGGTACGCGGCGTGGCTGGTGGCGCAGGAACTGGGCTTTACGGGCTCACTCGATGAATGCACTACGTGGCTCGAAGATTTGCACGGCCACGGCAAGGCCGTGAATGTGGTGCAGTACATCACCGGCAGTGAGGCACGCGCATGAACACGCGCGAAGTGACACAGATCGATATTGCTTTTTGCAGCGAGGGATTCAATGCCGAATTTCAACGGGGTCTACGACCTCGGCCCCGAGGAAGCGCCCGCGCTGCCCGAGGCAGCGTAACGGGTCAGGACGGCAGGCAGTGCGCCATCACGTCAAGCGCGGACACGAAGTGCCACTGCCTCGCCTCCGGGTCATACACGGCGAACTGGTCGAAATCTGGCTCGGGACCATCCGAGTCCATCACCGGCACGCTTTGCCATGCCTGTTCTGCCAACGCCCGTAGCTCATACCCGCGCCACGTGTCGAAAGTCCGCGCGGTTTCCCTCCACGCATACAGCCCCGCCCGCTCATGAACTTCGTCAACCACACGGGCAAGCACAGCGGGCAGTTCCAGCACGGTATTACCAGACTCCAGTTCGGGAGTCGTGGACAGGACCGCATCGGGCGAACCGTCCGGGCGAATCAGCACCCTTCCCGAACGCGCGCGCCACGCGAGATGGACGCAGGCGACCATCGGCTGATTGCCTGGCGTCGTCACTGTCCCCGGCCTGAGCGCATCGACCGGATACACGCGGGCTGATTCCCCCGGCTCCACGAACGCTGCCGGATTGCGGGATACATCGATCAGCGCATCGAAAGGCGTCATGTAATAACGCAGCGCCGCTTTTCCGTCGTACATCGAACTGCCGTGGTAGGTGCGCGTGCCGTCGTCCTTCTCGAACATGATCACGTAGGCAACCGGGTCCCGCGTGCGGAATGCGCCCATTCACTGCCCCCTCAGCATCGACACTCTTCTCGGCTTTGTTATGTCGGTGGTGTCACCGAGACGGATGAGATCGATCATGGTTTGCTCGCTGGCGGGAACGGGTTAACAAGATCAGAGGTATGAACCCACCCGGTTGTCACACGTCCGTAGGATTCAACGTTCAATCTTGGATCAGCAAAGCGGACCAACGAAAACTGGTTATGTGTCTCTAGAATAACAACCACGTTCCACTTCGTCAGATAACTTTTTTTGGCGAGAAATTTCCCATCACGATAATCATATAGAGATGACTTGCCATTTACAAGGCGAATACCAATTGCGGGAATTTTCTTTACTGCATAATACTTAGCCGCCTCCATACTCCCAAGATCAAAAATAAATCCGCCCGTTGCATTTTCACAACCAGCTTGGCCACTTGATGTTTTAATAACCCACTCATTTCCGTTTCGATATAAATCCCCTCTTATGTCGAACGATTTATCTCTATTTGAAAATTTGAAGGAACCATTACCCGGAACGAATGTTAGTAATTTTGTATCTGTGTATCCGTCAATGTCCAAGGAATGACTCCCTTTATCATCTTGGAAGAAAAGAAACGAACATGAAAATTTTTCGTTCTCCGCATCGTAAAATCCATAAATACGCCCACCTTCACGATACCCAACCAAGCTTGGATCATCAAATAGGATTGCCTCACCCGCAAATCCAGGTGCAGCCCCCCCCAGTATGATCGCCACACCTATAAGGAACTTACTTAAATTGATCATAAAATTTGCCCAAATTACTGGCATAATCGGGATTGTGGGTTTGCCAATTTTTGCCATTATATCCAGCGGCCACTTTTTCCCAATCATGGTTTTTTAGGCCAACAACCGCAACCGCCTTCATATTTTTCATAAAAGAAACAAAAATTTTCGCCTGTCCGTCCGTGCCCGACATGAATTTGTTGGCGAATTCGAACACCGTAGAACAGTCACAACCTGCATAATATTCCCCGAGTATTTGAAAGCCGCCCCAAGAACAGGCTTTCAACGCAATTTCGAAATCCAACGCTGCCGCACGCACAAGCTTCTCGTATTGATGCAGACCATCCGGACCATAATCATCTGCACCTTTAAAGCATAAATCTGGATAAGCGGGATACGGATTCTTCGGCCGCGCCTTCTTTTTAGGCGGTGCCTTAGCTCCTTTTACATTGGTGTTCGATTCCTTTTCGGCAACAGACTGCTTCTCTACTGCGAGATCAAAAAAATGCCGCCTCTCGTACAGAATGGGAGGAAGTCCGTTCTTCAGAAACGGATGCCCCTGCGATTCCTGCTGGACAATCGCCTTGATAGCCGCGACCTCCACGCCGAGCTGCGCCGCCATATACGTGTACTGGTCCTCTGAGAACGTCTCAGGTTTCGGATAATTCAGACGCGAACCAAGGACATTCAACACAATTGTCCGTGGCTTCCCATTGTCCACTACCTTGTAGTGATGTTCGATTGTGATATTGGGTTTCTTCTTGTGGGTCCGTTCATCTTCCGTCACCTCCTTCTTGCGCGTCGGAAAATCTTTTTTGACCTGCCCCTGCTCTGTAACCTTCTGCGACCAGCCAATGTATGGGCCAAAATCCTTAACCAGGCGTTCGATGGTCATGACCTCGCCTTCTTTCACAACAGGTAAATCCAGCTCCTGCTCAAGTTCATCCTTCGGCGTCAGCTTCGTCGTCGCTTCCAGGTGATACTCGGGACTGACAATGGTGAACGCGCTGATATCCTTTTTTGGCGTCACTGTCGCCTTCAACACGTACTTCCCACTCCGGTTCTTTACCCAGACAGCAATCGGCTGGTTACGCGCGGCGTTCTGGATTGTGACGGCATATCCGTTAGCGTCTGTAACCACTTCCGTCCTGTTGCTTACCGTTGGCGCCGAAGCCGATGCTCCACCAGAGGCCGACGCTGGCCCCGCTGCAGATGCTCCACCCGGTGCAGATGCCGGATTCACGGCTGGCGGATCGTCACTGTCCTGTCCACATTTCCATTCAGGCGCTTGCGGTGCGCCCGCGCCTGCCTTAACCAGTACCGAGAGGCCTTCAATCGGCTTTTGCAGGGTATCCCTGAACACGATTGTCACTTCCACAAAGGGCGACGGTGCAGCCTTAGCAGGGGCAGAAGCGGGAGCGTGATGCGGATGTGCCATTTATTCGCCTTGACAAGTCACTTTAAAAGAAAAGGTAGATATCAAACCTGCGCCGGATCGTTTTCAGGTTCTTCATGGTCATAGTCGTCTTCGACCACCCTCCAATCCCCGGCTCCAATTTCACACCTGACCTTGACCGGTTCCGTCGTGCTGACGCTAAACGTTGAACCTTCGACCAACACGCCTTGCTGCTGGATCGTGCCGTCTGGCAGATAGACCCGGTACGGCCGGCTATCGACGGCCAGTCCGTCCCCCTGGTTTGCGGCCACCGTATTGACATCAAACGTCTGCATGTATAACGCGCCAGGGTCCTGCTCAATCGGCACAGGTGGAAGCGAGGCGGGAATGCGCATCGATGCCTTGCCCTGCTTTTGGACCGTAATGGTCTTGATGAACAGGTCAAACGGACCGCCAAGCGTGATGCTCCCGTCCTTCATGTGGATAAACGCGCCGCCCGATTCAAGGATAATTTCCTTCGCTGCGGAAAGAGTGACCTTCCCGTTGACGCTCGCAACTGTTACGTCCTTGTCCGCAGTGAGCGACATCGGACCACTCTGGGCCTGAAAGTCAACCGGACCTTTGGCCGCAAAAATCCTGATGCCGAACTTCTGCGCGAACAGCGAAATCCTTTCACCCGCCGCGACCGTGAACCGTTTCAGCACGCTCCAGTCCGCGTTCTTCCCGGCAACAGTCGAGATGCTGTCCTGCGCCGCGAACTGCACGCCGCCGCCCGCGACAAGCGCCGCCGAGGCGGGGGTGCTCATCAGCAGCCCCGGCTTTTTCAGGCCGTCCAGATCGTCCTTGATCTGCTGCTGCGCGTCGGTGTCGGCAGGCTCCGCCTTCGCGCTGCTGGCGGACGCGGCGAGCGCCTTCGCGGTCGCCAGCGCGCTTTCAAGCTGCGCAATGGTCTCCTGCATGTCGAGCTGCTTGCCAGTGGCGCCGGGACGGTCATACGCCGTGACCATCATGCCCTTACCCGCGCGATTCACCCCGTAACCGGATGTGCGAAGCTCATGCCCTTCGCCCCGGTATTCGAGCTTGTTATTGACGAGGTAGCCGAGATTCAGTTGCGACTTGCCCGAGTGTTCGGTGCTGAGCTTGACGCCTTCCTGGCCCTCCCAATCCTCCATGCGCAGCTTGTTGTTCTTCTGCGTACGGATCATGTTGCGCGAGAGCCAGCGACGGTCGTTCGTCACCAGGTCGCGTGCCTGGCTGTGGTGATGAAACGCGACAATCTCAGGCTTGTCCGGGTCGCCGTCCCGGAAGGAAATGACCGCCTCGTCATTGTCCAGCGCGACGAAATGCATGCCAGTCTGAAGCTTGCCCGCGAACGGCTTGGCCAGGCGCAACGGCACGCTCTCGCCGCCCTTGGGCCAGGTGCCAAAGTCGGCATCGAGCCGAACCACGTAGTAGCCCGCCGCGCTCAGGTAGCCATAGGTGTACTTGTCCGGACTGCAAATGCGAGCGGAGAGCGTGCCCGGAATTTTTGCCCAGGTTTCGGGCTTCAGTTCCAGCCGGAAACGCCGGTCGGCAGGGATCGCCTTGTAGCTGTTGGTGTAAGACGCGTCGCGCGCGCCGCTGTGCGTGACCCCGATCACGACCTGACCTTTGGGCGCATCGGGCAGCACGATATCCGTTTCGAGTACGCTCGCGCACTGCAACGCCAGCACATTGCTCTCGCCCTCGTACACGACCTGGCGGGCGATGGCCGCTTCGTGGCGGAGCTGCGCCTCCCACTTCGCGCCCGCCTGGTCGAGGTGGTTCGTGCCATAGAGGTAGGGCTGGCCGTAGGTGGTCGGATCGGCAGGCGCGACATTCGCCGTGTCGCGCAAACGCTCCCAGGCGGCGTCCGGGTTGTAGTCCGCCACGATGAACGATTGCGGCACCGTCACGGTATGGGTCCTGATGGCCGTGACGGCTTCCACCCCGTCCGCTTCGAGTCCCGCCGACTCGCGGTAAGGCACAATGCGTTGCGGCTCGTCGTAGAGGTAGTGGTCGATGTCATCGGCAAAAACGGTCATGTCGCCATGTTCCGTTTCCATGATGTAGCTGTAGATGCCGGCCTTCTGCATCAGCATCTGGACATAGGCCAGATCATTCACCTGGTACTGGAAGCGCCACGCATGAACCGGATACTGGCGGCGCAGACGGAACGCCACCAGGTGATCCGGGATACCGTGCCGGCGCAGGATCGCCTGGATGATCTGCGGTGTCGTGAGGTGCTGGTACGGCTGAGTGTTCGTGACGGCGGCGAGCCGCCCGAAGTGCGACCTCAGCGTGATCGCATACTTCGTAAAATCCTTCGTTGTCTGAATGGTCGAGAAGCGCTCGATATAGCCCGAGAACTTCCGTACGGTCCCGTCCACGGCCACGATGGTGAACACCGCGTCGAGGTTGAGATAGTCCGAGCGCAGCAGTTGCTGCGGGTGGGTCAACTCGATATGGACGACGTTGGGTTCGCCCATCGTCTCGGTGGCCGTGAACGAAACGACCGATAAGGCTGACGCGCTGTCTGTGCCTGGCACTGACAGGTGGCACGCCTGGCGCCCCGTGATACCCCGGCTTAACGGATCAAACTCTGCCACTCCCTGCTCCCTGAAAAGGCCAGCGACGCAGCGTTATAGCTGCCAAATCTGTTAACTGACCATTTAAATTTCAGCCGGTCAACGAAATTAAATCGAGATAACCTAGAATTAACAATCGTTAACAGATGCACGATGCAATCGATTCATGATGCATGGTTCTGCATCGACACCCAGAAAAAAGGCGGCATTGAGCCGCCTTCTCCGTAAGTGATCGACGCCGGTTAGTGCTTTGTCCATGAGGCGTCTATAGCCGCCAGTTTCCCGTTCGCGCCCTGCGCAGCGTCAGCGAGAATCGCTGCCGCGTCCGCAGGTGTCAGTTGGCGGTTAGGAAGCCCCTTGGCGTCGAGTGCAAGCACCGTGAACAGTTCCTGATCGCAGCGGTTGGTCGCGTGGTAGTTCTCGCCGATCTGGATCATCAGCTCCAGCAGGTTGCGGTGTTCGTGTCTTTCCTCGACAGTCACAGCAGGACTCCTGAACATCGAAGTCGCAAGTGTAATCAGATGGCGGAGTTGCTGCCCCTGCCGGTCGCAAAGATGGAAGGCGGCAAGCGCGAGGCGCTCATACTGGAGAGCGTCTACGGGGGGACGGGTGGGAGATTGCTGCTTTCTGGTGGGTTTGGTCATGCGCGGTCCTGGTTATCGTGAAGGATCGCCCGGACACATAGGGAGGTGGTGAGCGGGCACGATGACAAGGTTGGAAGACCGGAGTTCTGACGAACCGGCGAGCCGAGCGGCTCCCTCGCCACGGCCCGCCCATAGGCGTGCAGAAGCAAGCGCACGACCTGCCGAGGCAGGCTGTGCGGTCAGAACTAGCGGGCTTCCAAACCCGGCCGTCATTGTCTCGACGGCATTCCGATTATAAGCGGATGCTGGAGAATTCGCGATTATTGGGATTGTGCGCTGTCGCGAAGGCTCGATGGGACTTTCACCGTGCCCGTATGACCTTCAATGCCGCTCACAGTGTTTGCGTTGCCTTCGATGTAAATCACCGTGCAGGATGCAAGCAGGCAGGCGACCAGCGCGCACAGCGCCGCTCTCAGGACGGTCTGGATACCCATGACATTCCCCGGAATCGCGATCAGGATTGAACCGGCCGGTGCGACTGCGGATTCACGTCTGCACAGGCGCATCCGTTGAAAACACCCGCCATTGACCACCGGAGTAATAGACGGGAACGCCCGTTCCTGCGCCTGCTGCCTGTCCGACCTTGCGGCCGTCGCTGGCGTAGGCGAATGGAATACCCGAGGGCGAGACGGGCAGCGTGGCAACGGTGTAGGCGCGCAGGCCAATTGCGCCCTCCATCTGCAACGCGTTGCCGTCATCGGTCGCATTCGAGCCGATGCGGACATGTCCGGACGCGAACAGCGTCATGGCGCGCGAGCCACCTGGACGCATGATGAGCGGCCCGCCGGAAGCCGTCACGAACAGGCCGCCCGTGTTCGCGCCACTGGCATGCACGAAGGCCGACAACGGTACGCCGAGCGCGCCGGAATAGAGGCTGCTGGTCGTGCCGGCAAGGAGCTGGTTACCGCCATTCGATTGCGCCTGGAAGCCCGCGACCGCATTGGCACCGATATAGGTGTTTCTTACCTGTCGGTAGAAGGTCGCATCCTGGCTGTGAAAAACCATGTCCGACGTGGCGTTCACATTGCCCGGTCCGTCCGAGAAGGTCACGTTCACGGGCGGAAACGCCACGTTGTTCAGGTTGCCATTGAACACGATGACGGGCTTTCCCCCATCGACCGTGCAGTTCAGGGCAAAAATGTTCGTCGGCACGCCACCCGTATCCGGTCCATACCGGGCAAGCTGGATCGGGCCGCCTGCCACGGCGAGGTCCTGATTCTGGTTGGTGTGGATAATGGTGCAGCTGTTCGCTGACGAGTCATGGATGCACACGGGCGGAAGCTCGAAGCTGTTGAAATTCGTGCCGTAGATGCCATCCTGATCCGTACCATCGATGAACGAGAAGTCGGCACTGACGTTCGATGAAATCCGCAGACCGCGATTCAGCAGCCCCGGCACGGGTTGCCCGTTCGCATCTTTTGCCGAAGTCATCCGGGCTCCGCGCACGTCGAGCGTGTAATTGCCGACAAAGGGAAAGAGCGCCGATGCGTCGCCCGTCATCGCATAGGCCACCATACCGTCGGGCTGCGCGTCACCCGGCCGTACACGATCCTGATAACCGATATTGCCCCGGTTGTGGCCTTCACAGATTTCAAACCAGATATGCGCCGGATAGAACGGCCCGTTCGTGTCGCGTCCATAGCCTACGTTGTATGAACGGTTGCTGCCCCCCGAGAGGCCCATGATGGCGCGCCCGAAAATTGTCTCGACGCCGCATTCTTCACCGTAGTTTTCCGTGAAACCCACAAAGCGGTTGATGCCGCCATGAGCAAACTCCCCCGAGGTCATGCAAGGAATACCCTCGGAGTCCGTGGTAAAGGTGTTCGCGAATTCCCGCACCTGGATCAGCGCGCGGTCGCCGGTCTGCTGCATCGAGCCGAACATCGACGTATCGCCGCACCGGTAGCCATTGTTCCGGAAGAACTGGACATTGCGCAGACCGGCACCGCAGGCGCCGTTCCATGTGCTGTCGCGAAACGTATTGCCCGCAATCCACGCATCGCGAACCTGCCATAACACCAGCCCATTGAGGTAGGCATTCAGGAAGGCCGAATTGTGCACATATACGTGCTGTGATGGCCGGGTGCCGGTTGCATCCGGACAGACTTCGACAAGCCCGTTATGGCGGAACGGATTGCTGCCGCGTCCTGGCCGGCTTGCTGTCGCCGGATAGACCTGACCCTCACGGTTGCCATCGAAGGTGCATTCACTGATATCAATCCATGACATACCCTGCAACCGGAAAAGTGGCGTGAAATGGGTTTCATCGTCGTCCGTATTGACGATCTGGTTATCCGTCAGCCTGAACGTTCCATGACCGCGCAGGATGAAGACACCTCCCTCAACGACAGCAGTCTGACGCATCAGATAAACGGCATTCGTGCGTGTAATGATCGGCCTGCCCGTTGCCACCGCCCTGGCTATCGCATCGTCATCGGGCGTCACGCCATCACCGGCGGCGCCAAACGTCTCCAGCGAAACGCCTGCGGCATAGGCGGCTGCGGTGATCGCGTTCGCAAGCTGGTCCGTCTGGGTGTAGTCCGGTGATACGCCGAGCGCGACGATCGCGTTGCGCAATTCTTCGGTAATCGCGTGGTACCACCATTCGCCAGGCACGGTGCCGGTAATGCCCGCAGCCGGATTGCCATTGGCCGGAAAGCCCGCCGGATTATCAGCGGGTATTTCGGGCGCGTCCCCGACCGCATTAGCCTGCCAATAACGGTCCATATCATTCCCCGTCGCCCGGTACAAAGTCAGCGATATCGCCGAAGTCCCCCGCGAGGCACGCCTCGTATATGCCGCGGCCGTGCTCGTGCGGATCGTCGGGCATGGCGATAAACGGCAGGAAGTAGTCGAAGCGCTCGAAGTGGACCTCGCAACGAATGCCGGTGTGTTCCGCGTCGGCCCATGCGGGATTCCTGACAGCAATAATGTCCATCACGCAATCCTCGTCCAGACGCCCCAATAATCGGATGCAGCGGACGCATTGCCGCTGCTAAGCCACGTTCCGGGGCGCCCCGGCAGCGCTGCGACCGTGCCTTCCGGCGCGGACTGGCTGCTATCGCCTGCACGCACAATGAACGCTACCCACCCGATTCCATTTCCGCTGAGCGGTTGCAGGTTGGCCGGTGTCCATGCGCCGCCCACCTGGCCCCGCAGATCGTTCACCGCGTTGTTCACGTTGTTGATGTTGTTCTGCAGGTTATTGACGGTGCCCTGCAGTTCAGCCTCGAAGACCACGTTGCCCTCGTCGGTCTGGTCAACTGTCACACCCAGCCCGCTCCCGTTGGTTCGCCATCCGATATGTACCTTGTTCACGCCCTGGCTCACGCCGCCGCCCTGCTCGACAGGCGTAAATCCGAGCGGTACAGGCGTGCCGATGACGTCTTCATAGCGGATCGATACGGCGAGATGCGCGAGCGCCGCGAGCAGCGCCTGCGCGAGTTGATCGACCTGCGTATAGTCCGGCGACGCGCCGAGCGCCACGATGGCATGGCGTAGTTCCTCGGTGATCGAATGAAACCACCACGCACCTGGCGTCGTCGGCGCGATTGCCGCAGGCAGACTGCCGTCTGTCGGAAAGCCGCCCGCGTTATCAACGGGCACGGCTGGCGCCTGAGCGGCGCTATTCGCTTCCCAATAGCGATCCACGTTGATTCCCTCTCAGTGATGGGAGAACGCCACAACCGACTGTGCGGGCGCGTAGCGACGCAGCAGACATTCGATCATCGTCAGCGTCGGCGACGTACCCCAATCGGAGAGGGGATTGTCTACGGTGTCGGCAACCGTGTTCCACCGAGGCGGCGGCGCGCTGATGACATCGACCAGCCAGCCATGCGCCCAGTCGGTATCGGCAAGCGGTGCGGTGACGGTGCGCATGACATGGTGAACGGCAAATTCCGTAATCGTGATCGTGTAGCCGAGCGTCGCGGCGAGCGAGACGAAGTACGCGATGGACTGGCCGCCTGTGCCGATCAGGCGGGCGACGATCTGTAGCCGGTTCTCGTCGTCCGAGTCGAACGGCCCGAAGCACGGATCAGGCAGAGCCAGCGAAGCGTTCCATTCCGGCAGCAGCGCGTCCGCTGTCGCCGGGAACGATCCCGCGATCAGCGTCAGTGCGTTACTGTCAAGCGTCGCGGGTGTGTTCGCGAGCGCATCGAGGACGGCGGCCTGCGTGCCGCTGTCCTCGCGCGTCCAGACACGTCCACGCGGCAGCAGTCGCCGCAACACGCCTGCGTAGTCCGCGCGGCTGTAGCGCCCCGGGATCATGCCAGCTACGACCACGTAACCTCACCGGGCACCGCGAGCGTACCGGCCGGCAGCATCACATCGTCAACCGGCGACAGGATAAGAAAGTCATTGATGCCCGAGACGGCGGCAATGGCGGACCACAGGTGCGCGAGAATCAGGAATCCGCCCGGTTCGCCCTCGCTTTTCATCAGGGCGTCTATGGCCGCGAGCGCTTCGTCCTGCCTGCCGGGCGCGACGCCCCGTATGCTGATATCGACCGGATACGGCACTGGCGCGACGACATACACGAGCGCCGTCACCGGCCGGAGCGGATAGATGGCGTTCGCGACGGTGAGCTGGTCGCCAGTCGCGGGCGTGTCGCGTGTCTCGGCTGAGGCGACACCGTCTGTTCCCTGCGGGAAGCCGTCATGCTGCGCGTTCGCCTCATCGAGCATCACGAACACAATCACCGTACCAGGGCCGTAGCCGGTCCCCGCGCACCACGCCCGCGTGACGCCCGGAACGGCAAGCGCCCATGCGACATAATCGCTCGCCGCGCCGCCCTGCGGCGGGTTCTGGTAGACGAACAGGACACGCGCACGGTAGGCATCGTTCGATTCAATGTCCGCGCCGCCTCGGAATGCCGTTGCGGCAACGCCAGTCGAATCGATACCCGGAATCGCGCTGGCAAGCGTGAACTGTGTGCCCGCAGCACAATCTCCATTCGCGCCCGCGAGTCCTTCGGGATCGGGATTCGCGGTCGCGGCAACCGTGACCCTACCGCCTTCGACGGCGGCCGATGCGGTGACGGTGTATGGGAGCCCGTCGCTACGCTTGAGCGCCGTTCCTGCATCGATGGCTACGCCTTCGGAGCCGGTGAACGTGACGAAGCCCGAGGACTGCGCCGCGCCCTTGCGCAGTACGCCCTTGAGTGCGCCCCACGCTTCCAGAAATTCATCCGTCGCGGTGAACGGCGTAGCCTGCAATGCGATCCAGTCGAGATACCCGTACTGCATGTGTGCGAGCCCGGCCTGAACGTCGCCGAGCACGCGCAGATTCGAGAAGCGCAACAGGGCATCGGCACCCGGCAGGTTCGCATTCAGTTCCTGCGCAACCTGATTGCGCAGGGCCGTCAGCGTCGGTCGTGAGAAAGGCATGCGCCTTAAGAAAGGGACTACCGGTCGGGGCTAGGTTCCGTCCACACCCTGGGGAAGCTCATCGCGACGCGCGTGCCGTCGCGGCGGTCCGCGACAATCGCCAGATCGAGCCGGCTCGGTGTAACCCACTGCGGCGTAACGTCGAAGCGCGCCACCACGCCGTCATCGAGCATCCATTGCAGCGCCTCGCTCGCGTAGTCGCCGGCGCGCTGCGCCACGTCGCGCGGTCCCTTGACGCGCGAGAGCAGCCACAGGCGCGAGCCAATCGGATAGTCGGCGGGCGTGTCTCCTGAATCACCCCACCAGCCGCGACGGTCGCCGTCCGGTGTTTCGTCGCTCGGCAATGCGAGCCGGTCGCTAAAGAGGCTGATAAGCACGGCGGTCTGTAAATCGTCGCCGGATCGCAGGGACGCGCCCGCAAGCAGCCAGTCGCCGCGCATGTCCGGGACATTCCAGACGGTCGAGATATCGCTCACGGCGAGTAGATCAAAGCTGCGGTACAGGTGGATCGCTCGTTACCGTATCGCCGCCGCCCTGCACTTCGGGGACCGGGTGATGGTGCGAGTTGTAGACGATGCGCGAGTTGGCGGCGGTGTGCGGGTTGGTCGCGCTGTTGTCGCGCATGTCGCCCGCACAGGTGATATCGCCGTCGCCCACGATATTTCCCGTGCAGCGGAACAGCGGCGAATCGGCCGTGATCTGCGGTGTATTGGTGATCGTGACAGGTTGCCCGCCGCCGTTGACGACGATTCCGGCAGCGGACAGATAGACGGATTGCCCCTTGTCATCACTGATGCAGACCTCGCCCGGTGCGAGATTGCGGAAGCGGTATTGCTGGTTACCGCACGCGATGACAACGCCGTTTGTACGGTCGCCACCGAGAAACACCGCGAGCGCATCGCTCCCTGCTGGCGGATTGGACTGAAAGCCGTATTCCGCGAGTCGCGGCGTGCGGTCGCGTGTCTCGCCTGAGGATAGCTGCATCTGCACGAGCTGGGCCGCGCCGCCATCATCGACGCGCGTCAGCCGCCCGCGTCCGAGTGAGCGAACGAGACTCCAGAACAGGTGTTCCACTGCGGGTATCCCTGCGGCACTAGCCTCGCGCCATTGCGGCTGCGTCCTGCGGTAACAGGTAATAGAGGATTGGTTCAGGCCGGAACGCTTCAGGTGGCATCAGCGTAAGTTCACAGCCGGTCCCGCTCGTATCGCGCCGATAGGTCACTTCGCCAATGGTCCACTTCGCGCCGTCAATCACCTTCAGTTGTGGCAGCGACAGGGCCGCCAGTGTGTTCGGCATGTATAGCACGCCGTCGCTGTCGCGCCATGACGTGGCCGTGATGCTCACTACGTTGCCGCGCCCGATGCGCCGGTTGCATTCCCATAGCGCGTGGGCGTTCGACACGTCCGCGCCCGCGTCCCCGTTCTGCGCGATGAACGCCTTGGGCCGGAAACGCGGCATCGTGTCATCCATCACGGTGTACTCGTCAAGCGGCTGCTGACCCGCATCCGTGAAAATGCCGGTGCCGACCAGATAGACCCGGTATTCGCTGAAGCGCTGCGAGATATCGCGCGTATAGCTCGCCTGTTCAACATTGACGCCCATCGCGAAGCCGCCCGCCGCTTCAAGCGTCGCAAGCGGTCCGATAACGAGGTCGCCGTCCGCATCTTCATAGCACAGCACCTGGGCGAGCTTGCACAGACGGTCGATCACCGAGTAAGGCGATTCACCGACATTCAGGCAGACCTGAGGGTGCAGCATGCCGGGCGTGAGCGCCTTGACATGGATTCCGAACGGCTGCGCGAGCTGCGCCGCGATATCGGCGGTCGCCATGTTCACGAACTGGAACGAATCGAACTGCGCGGCGCAATCCACGAGGTCTTCGCACTTGCCGCGCCCCGATATCGACAGCGTATGCATGGTGGCGCTGACGGACTCCGCTACACGGTCAACGTAGCCGGTAATGACCGGGTCCGCGCCGATCTTCACAATGCATGGATCGCCCTCCATGACCACAACGCTGGTCGTGTCCGGAAAGCGCTCGGTCATCGAGATATCAAAATCAGCCGGGATACGCTCCATGCCGCGTGTAATGCGTACGCTTTTCCAGCCGGATACGGTAGAGGCGTTGACGGTCAGTAATACGTCATCGGACATGATCCGGCCATCTCAAAAAAACAGAGGCCACACGTGATAGATTGTCTAGGCTTCAGCATTTCAAGCAAACCCGTCCAATCAAAAAATAGGGATGACCATATATGTACGAGACGTTGGAAGAAGTAAAAGAGTTGTTCAATGAAGCAGAAGAGTCGATATCACTTGAATTCAAATCGGGACTCGTCTTCAATTCTCTTTCGAGCGATACTCGACGTGAACTGGTCAAGGATGTGACGGCGTTTGCCAATTCAGGTGGTGGGACGATTCTTGTTGGCGTAGCCGAATCGAAGACAGCCCAGCGCAACATTGCGACAGATTTTGAGCCAGTTACAAATGGAAAAATATCTGTCGATCAGATTACTGCAATCATTAAATCAAACACAGACCCCGTCTTCAAGAATTTTCATGTTAGCGAAATCGCGAACGGAAACTCGGGGCGTTTGTTCGTAATTCGAATCGAACAAGCTGATACGGCTCACCAAAATCGGCTCGATCACAAGTATTACCACCGCGTCGGAGCAATTTCGGAGCCGATGTATGACTTTGCGATTCGCGATGTCATGAACCGAAGAACGTGCCCGAAACTAATGACTCAAATCGACCTTAAGCGTGTCGTGCAAAACCAGGACTTGCATCACTATCAGTTGGCGCCAACGCTAATAAACGAAGGGAACATGACGGCTCATCACTGGTGTCTTCACATCGACGTGCCTATTTTCGAGCTAGCTCGGAGCGGCGGTGACCTTGACAGTATTGCCACGAGCACGTTCTATCGCCACGAATGCTACTTTGTGCGAACGGAGTACAGTTCCGAAAGAGTGCCGACTCGAAGCCAGAATCAGAGTCTTCGAATTCTTCCAGGCGAAACACGAGAACTTGTCACCGATTTCGGCTTTCCAAGGCTTGATTTATTCGTTAAAGACGATCATTTCCGCCGCGTGCTGGCCCCCAAGGAACCACCAATATTCTGGGCGCTTTTTGTCGATAATGCTGCGCGTCTCGAAGGATTCCTGTCCTTCGACGAATGGTGTCGTTTCTAGAGCACTCCATTTGGAGAAGCGTCTAGTCAAGCGAAGCACGGAAACTCTTTGGCGCGAACGCCGGATGAACCGGTGCGGCCTGCTGTAGCAGCGTGTCGTATCGCGCCACGTCCTGATAGAGCCGTTGCGCCAGCACCAGCAGGGGCATCGGATCAGGCGTATTCACCGTCTGCATGGTGGCAAGCGATGCGCCGCGCGTGGTCACGTCCTGTACCACGGCGACTTCCAGCGCGCGCAGTGCCTCAAAGGTCGCGTCGTCGCCCAGGTCGCCCGCCGTGGTGATTTCCAGATCGAGCGCATCGCACACCGTCGAGCGCAACGTGTCAGCGTCCGCGATCGACGCGAGCGCGTAACCGGTCGTGCTCTGCGCGAGCGCGACAACGGCGTTACGGCGGTATAGGAGCGTCGTGAACAGGTTCGCCGCGGCGAGCGCGGCGGTCGCGCGCTGCTGCGGGCTCACCGACGCCTGAAGCGCGACCAGCGACTGCACCGCCTGATGCGGATCAGGGTTGGCGTTCTGCACGGCCCCGACCAGCGACTGCGCAGCACCGGACATACCGGGCCAGTCGGAGACGGCAGCGGAGGTCGCCAGCGCTGCGCCTGCCACGCCTACGGCGGTTCGGGCCTGCGCACCCGCGCCAATCAGGTCTGCAATCGTTGTTGACGGCTGCCGCACGGCGGCGGTGAACTGCCCCACGAACCGGCCATACCGGCCCTTGAGCGTCGCGACCATCGCAACCAGGCTCGTCGCGCGCTGCGTGATCGCCTGCGCCTCCACGACGAAATTTCGCGCGGTACGCTCGATTTCCCCGACCACGGCGGGCGCGGACAGCACGGCGGAAACCGTATTGAAGAAATCCTGCGCCACGGCCGCGAATGCGGCGACAGCTGACAGGCCGGTCTGCGCCTGCGTGGCAATCGCCAGCGTCGGAAACTGCTGTGCGCCCGACTCGATGAACGAGAAGCGCAGTTCGAAATACCGGCCGCGTTCCGATCGTTCTTCGCACTCGAAGTCAATCAGCGCGACATTCAGCCGTCCCAGCGAGGGATGCACCAGTTCGCCATCGCTGCTGTCACTGTCGCCCGGCTGCTCGCAGACGCGGATCATCGCCGCGCGCTGCGCGATCACGTCACCGCCGCCGGGGGTACCCAGATAGGCGGCATCCTGAAGCAGAAAGCCACTCAGACTGATACGCCGCCCTGTGCGCCCGAGGTCTTCGACCCAGACCTCATCCCGGTACGGATATTCGTGCGTGACGTTGCGGCGTCCGACCTTGAGCGTCGAACCCGTCACCGCGAAAGGCACACCGCGCCATGAGGCGACCTGCAAGGCACGGAAGAACGGGAAGTCGGTCGGGCTCATGCTGGCTACGCCATGCCTTCCATCGGCCGCGCGATCTTCAGGCCGGCCGGCGTGCGGGTCTTTACGGTCACGCTGCCGTCGCGCGCGACGTGGACGTGGTTGTCAACATGAACGACAGGCGCGGGCGCATTCTGCATGCCCGCTGCCGCGCCGGGTGCATTGAGCGAAGCGAGCTCAGCGCCCGGATCGAGTGACGGCATGTTGGCGAGTACACCCGGTGCGTAGTTGCGCGTTTCGGCGGGTGCCCGCGCGAGCCCGTGCTGGTCCAGGTTGCCCTCACCCCAGTTGTAGGCCGAGAGCGCGTAGGTCAGGTTGCCCTTGTAGCGCGTAAGCAGCCCGGACATCTTGCGCGCCGCCGCATCGGCGGCCTGCGCCGGATTGAATGCGTCGATGCCATATTCGCGCGCCGTCGCAGGCATGAACTGGAACAGGCCGCGTGCGCCTGCGGGACTGACCGCCCTGGCGTTACCGCTCGATTCCTTCTGTGCCATGGCCGAGAGCAGACCGGCAGGCAGACCGTAACGCGCCTCCGTACCGGCGAAGTTGAGCTTCTGGGCCCACTGCGTAACGGTTGCGCCGACGCCTCTGGCACCGGGGGTGCGGGGTGCCGTCTGCGCGGACTGGGCGTTTGCCGCACCGGGCCATACGCCGCCCGTCGCAGCTTCGGCATCACGGATGCGTTTTAGCTGTTCATCTTCTCCCGTGTTGAGGTGTTCGCTATGCAGGCCGAGATAGGCGCCAACGGTCACCGGGTTGACGAAGCGCAGCAGACCGCCCGCCATGCGCGCGAGCAGACCACGGCCCGCGACCGCTCCCGCTGCGGCTGCACCCGCTCCGGCTGTGCCACCGCCAGCCGCGGCACCCGCGCCCGCGATGGCTTCTGCGGCCGTACTCGCTGTCGCGCCAGCACCCGACCACGCGCGCACCAGCATGAACACCTGCGCTCCAAGCATCCCGATGCTGCCGATTGCTGATGCAATCGAAGCGACGAAACCACCCGCCATGTAAGTCGCGACCGCGAACGCGGCGACCTTCCAGCCGCCGATTGCATCGACCACGCTACTGACACACGACGCGAAGCCAATCAGGCCCGTTACCGCGTCCGTGACGCCCTGCGCAAACCTGTCCCAATCGACCGAAGCGAGCCAGCGCGCGATCCGCTCCACCAGCTCCGCGACGCGCTGTGAGATCAGTTCGCGGTTCTTCGCGATCCACTCGGTGAAGCGCTCGATCATCGGGCCGAGTACTGGCGCGAGACTGTCCGCAATCGATGCCTTCAGGCCGTCCGCTGCCGTACTCATCCGGTCAAGCGACAGGGCGAACGCCTGCGCACGCGCGGCCATCTGCGGGGTAAAGTCACCGCGTAGCCGCCGCGCTTCGGCCTCATACGCCTGCATGCCCCGACGCCCGCGAACGAGTACCGGCAGAAGCTGCTCGACGCCGAGCGAGCGCGCCAGATTGCGCGCCGCTGCCGGATCCGTGTTCTGGATTGTCTGGATGCGGTCGGCCAGATCATAAAGCGCGGCCTGTGTATCGACTGCGCCGGTCTCCGTCTTGCGCAGGTTGATGCCAAGCGCCTGGATGGTCGCGAAGGCGGCCTGATTGCGGCCCCAGCGCGCATCCTGCAAGGTGTCCGCGAAGCCACGAAAGCCCGATGTCATCGTGTCGGCGGAGATGCCCATCAACCGCGCGGCGCTGCGCATCTGCGTCAGTTCGCCCGCCGTGATGCCGAGCAGTCGCGCGGTGCGCTCCGTTTCCGCGCCCATGCGCTCCCACTGCACCACGAGGTCAGTCAGACCCGCGAGCGTGCCGCCACCGACCAGCGCGAGCAGCGGCGCACCCATGCGCGTGAGGCTCGATGCCGCACTGCCGGCCTTCTGTGCGACGACATGCAGCTTCTGGCCGACCTGTGTCAGCCCCGATGCACGCGAAAACCGTTGCGCGCTGCGCGCAAGGTTCTGATACGGGCGCGTCATCCTCGATATCGAATCGTTGACCTTGTTGATTGTCTTCGTCGCCTTGTCAACGGTCGAGATGGTGAACTGGATAGCCTGGGCTGCCATCGCTTCACCTCACGCGGCTCTTTTCTGCGGCCTGCTGGGCGGCGTGCTGGATGCGTCGTGCCTGCGCGAGCCATTGCGCCAGCTCGGTCCACGTCAGCCCGCCCGCGTCGCGCGGTCCCCATCCATAGAAGTGCGTCACATCGGCCACGATATCGCGCACGTTGGCGGGCACTACTCGAAAAAACCGGACAGGTATTTGTTGCACGCGTTGAAGTCGCGCGCACCCATGCGGCCCACGGTGGCCACGTCAATCTTCGCCATCGTCGCAATCAGGTTCTTCATGGCGCGCACGTTGCCGAACTTCGCTGCGTCGTCGTTGACCTTCGCGATTTCATCGACGGTAGGTTCGCGCAGCGTAATCTCGGTCAGCCCGTCGATGGGGCTCAGTAGCGTAATGACCTCGTACATGGTGCGCTCCTTACTGTTCGCTTATTGCTCCGTGACGCTGCCGGAGAAGCCTTCGAAGCGGATTTCAAACGTCGCTTCCGGCGTTCTCACTTCCTGCGCTTCGGTGGCCCACATATTGCGGCCGACGACCGTCTTGCCGTTCGCCAGTTCGAGCGTGACCGTGACATTGGTCATCGCGTTAAAGTCCTTGACTGTCAGCGTGCCCGCGTCGCGCAGCGTGGCGGAAATGAACGGCGCGCGCGGCTTCTCCGCATAGCCGTGTACGCGGTCCTGTCCGACCATCGACTCGCGTTCGTAGTCGGCGGGCGAATACGCCAGTTCGCCGGACAGCATGTAGTTCTGGCCGTCCATCGATATCCACGCGACACCGGCCAGGCGGTTTGTGTCATCTGACATGGCGGGCTCCAGAAATGAAAAAGCCGCCGGGGCGGTTCGCCGGGGCGGCTTGGTGCGGTTCAGTGCTGCGGTTCGGAATGACTAGCTGAGCCTGAATTGCGCGAGCAGGGCAAAAATCCGGAGCTGGTCGATCAGCGTTCCGGGCCACAGACAGTCAACGCGATTCGGGTTGTTCGCGTTCTGCTCGACAATGAGTTGCCGCGCGAACAGTGCGCTGTTCTGCACGTAGCCATCGAATTCGAGTTCCTGATACCGGGCGATCACGTCTGCGCGTATCAGCAGCGGTGTGACGATGGCGCTACCGGATGCGAAGCGCGTGCCGTCCGCGGCGAGCTTCATGCGTGAATACTTCGATGTGACCATCGAGCGCAGCGCACGCAGCACGTACACCAGCAGAAACATCGTTTCGACTTCGAGGTAACTGTCATCGGGATCGCCCCACGGATTCTTCTGGTAGGTCGTCGTGATGTTCTCGGCATAGCAGGTGCCGTCATCGCCAACATTGAACGTGCTGATACCGTCATAGAGCAGCGTGTTGCGCTCGGTGAGCAGGAAGCGCGAGGCAACCGGCGGCGCGAGCATGCCGCGAATCGGTAGCGTCTGGACCGGGCGCCCCGGATCATTGCGCAGCGCGGGCGCGACCGAGCCGGCAAGCTGCGCGGCGACGATCCATGCGGGTGTGGGCGAATCATGGAACCCAAGCACCGATTCATGCTGGTTGTTGCGGCCCGCGCCGAATGTCGTACACGCCGCGAGCGTCCCCCGGTACGCGGCAAAGGCATGGCCGTAAATCTGCTGGGCCCACGACCAGCGCCCGGTCTGATCGTTCAGGAACGTATGCAGTGCATCGAGGCTGACGCTATCGGTGTACGGGCAGACGATGAAGTCGAATGGCATGTCGCCGCAGTTATCGAGCGCGGCCTGTAGCGTGTCGGTCGGATTGATCGCGCCGCCCGCCATTGGCGCGATGGCAACATGCAGATTGAGCGGCGTCGATTCGCCCGCGCGTGAGCCGCCGTAATTCAGGCGCACGTCAATTTCATTGCCCACCATGCCCGCATTGATGGCAGTCAGCGTGACTACGTTGTCCTGAGCCGATGCGCTCACCAGCCCGAACGCATCTGCAGCAACGAGTGTGGCGAGCGCTTCCGCGATGTCAGCCGCGCTCTGCGTGGCCTGCACCGGCAACTGGTAGCGCCGACCGGCGATATAAAGCGAGATGACGCCCGAGACGCCGGCGTCGCCTTCGATGTTGAGCGTGACCGTTCCACTTGCGGCTACCGCGCCGGTTGCGTCCTCGAGCGGCAGATACCACACTTCGCCGAAGCTATCGGCCGCGCGATAGGCAGCGGTCATCGCGGCGAGCATCGAATTGCTGCCCCACCGTGCGCGCGCGTCGCCCACGCCCGCGCTGATAACCGGCGTGCCCGGTTCGCCGGTTCCCGTGTCGGTCATCTGCCCGATAATCAGCGTGCGCTGGTTGAGTTGGGCGCTGTTGGCCTGCGACGCGTCGAGCTCCGCGTAGAACAGCGGCACTCGGATGTTCTCAGGCAGGTTGGTAAAGGGAATCATGGGAGCAACCTCCCGGGATGGTGGGCGCGAATCGGAGACGGAATCGGACGCAGGACGGTTGGGGCGGGCCGGGGCGGGGCCCGCGCGATTGTCTTGAGGGGATCGAGGGAAGCGCGCGCAGCGGCAGGCAGAGGCGCAGAAAGCGCGTGTTATGTCGGGTCGGTGGCTTTGGGTTCGCGCGTGCGGTGTGATGCGCGCCGCGTCGCGTCGGGCTCGTCTGGCGTGTCCGGGATGGGGGGCGGCTCATCCGCGACGGGCACCACGTCGCCATCGCGCAGACGGCGACGCCAGTACACCGAATCGGGTACGACGCGCCCGGCGTCGGGCAGGAAGTCGCGCAGGTCGGGATCGCGCACCCGCACGCCCGTTGCTGGCCTGATGTGCATGTCAGTCTCCCTCTAGCGGAATGTCGAGCCGCCCCTCGTCACGTCCGTCCGGCCCATGCGTGCGCGGTGCGGGAACAACGCTCTGCGGGAACGGCGGGGCGGGGTACGTGCCGGTCGGGTCGGCGCGATTGGTCAGGTCCGCGTGCAGGCCGACGCGTTCGAGCGGGACCGGTGCAGGCGGATCGATCGGCCACGGCGCGGGCTGCGGCCTGTCTGCGGTGGGGTCGTACATTTCGGGGTACTCACAGCGGAATGAGCCCGCGATACCGGCGAGATGCCGCGCACCCTCGGCGCGAATGTCGAGCACGCTTTCAATGCTCGGGAACTGCTGAAGCATGCGCACGAGCGACCAGTCGAGCAGCAGCGCGTTCTCGACCGCGTACCACAGCCATTCAATTGCGTCCTGTGCCTCGGCGGCCGTCGCGCCTTCGACCACCGCCTTGACTTCGAGGCTGCATGTCGTCGTGAACTGCGGCATGCCGCGATTGAATGACGTCTTCGCTTCGTGCGCGGTGCGCACGATGACAGCGGGCAACACGTCAGACGGCGCGGACCAGTCGCCAGGCGAACGGATCAGCACCGCCCGGCCGGCGACCTGAAGTTCTGCGCGCTCCAGTGCGCCAAGCGCGGCGAGACGCACCTGACGACGCCCGAGCATCGGCAAAGGGCGGATACGTGCGCGGTCCACGGCTGGGGCGAGGAAAACTGGTCAGGTCGCGAGATTGAGCAGCAGGAAACACCACCCATGTCCATCCGTACGGACTTCGCGGACGACATAGGTCGTGTCACTGAGCGGCGCACCGGGCGCGGCCGGAATGAACAGCGTGTCGCCCTGGTGTGCAGTAACGGGAAGTGTTGCCACGCGAAAGCCGTAGCATGGGCGTGTCGTGGTGACGGGTACGCCGTCGACCACATCCACGTTCGTAAAGGCTTCGTCAAACACGCCGTTAAGCGCATGCGCGTTACCGCTTCCCGCGTAGAGCGTCGCGGGCTGGCCGAAGATGCCTTCGACGGGCGCGAGCACCAGGCTATCCCAGTCAATCATGGTGGGGACCGCTCAGGCGATTGGCGCGGCGCTGGCTGCGTCTGCCGGTTGTGCAGCCGTCGCGGATGGTTCTTCCGGCGTGATGCGCGTAGCGCCTGCCGTGGTCGCTTCGAACATGCGACCGGACAGCAGTACTTCGGGCCGCGTGCAGACGTAGAGCGGGTACGCATACGCTTCCATCTTCCACCACATGCGCCGCAGCACGTCGAAGATCGGCAGCACGTACACGGGCCGTCCCGGCGTGTTGACCCAATCGACGGTTTCGCCCGGCGCCATCGCTTCGCGGAATACACCGGGCGCGCCGACCGGGAAAAACTTCACCACGTCATCAGGAACCTTGATGGTCACGTTGTCGTCCGAGCCGCGATAGTTGAACCACGTAATGCCGGAGAACACGAACGCATCAAACGCGGCACCCTGCGAGTTGTCGCGCAGTGCGCGCGCATCGGACCAGTTCACGAACGTACGGATCACGTCCGGGTGATTGACGAACGCGTCATAGAAAGCATCGCCGCACATCGCGTAGACGCGCGTGGTCGGCGTGAATGCGCCCTGCGACTTGCGCGCCATCGTACGGATGATCGCGTTGCAGATCGGCCGCAAGGGTGTGTTCGCCTTGCCTGCCTCGGTCGCGCCCAGATCGAACGGCGTTTCGGTGGCCTGCGGAATCTGGAATTCATCGAACCAGTTGTAGAGCACGCTGCCGTCCTTCGGATCGAGCACCAGTCCCTGCAACGCGGCGAGCCTCAGGAATTCCTTCGTGTATTCGACACTCGCGAGCAGCCCGGTCGGTCCCGAGAGCCGCCGCGCAACTTCGGCCTCGACCTGCATCAGGACGGATTCCGTACCGAACTCGCGGATGCCCTGTACTTCCTCGGCGTACACCGTGTCCGAGTGCATCAGGCGCGGCACGTCGAAATAGCGCATCTTGCGACGTTCGGTCGTGCGCTGCGTGCCTTCCTCGCCGCGCTGGGAGAACGGGATCAGGATCAGCTTGCCGGTGCGTTCCTCGACTGCCAGCGCTTTCGTGCGGATCGGGTTGGGATCGAATACGCCCAGCTCACCGAGGCCGACAGGCTGGTACGGGTTGCGCTGAACGGCGTCCGAGAGCGCAATTGCCGTGAACGGGTCCTGATGGAATACATCGAGAATTTCGCCAGCCATGATGACGGCTCCCCAAAAGAAAAGACCGCCCCGGACCAGCGTCCGTGCGGCCTTGCGAGGAAGGAAAGGGGTACTAGCGCAGCAGGATGCCTGCGGCGCGCAACTGGTCGCCCGCGATCTGCATCTGGTACGGCGTCACGTCCGACGGCCAGACAAGCTCCGATGCGTTCACTTCCGCGTCGCGCACGATCGCGACGGCGGCGCGATCCATCCGCGTCGTATCGCGCGAGCCGAACAGCAGACCCGCCACGACTTCGGAGCCATCAGTCGCGGCGGGATTCCAGGGCATCCAGATACCGGGTGTGCCGATATCGAACGGATCGGCAGCATCGAACGTGATCGCAAAGGTATCGCCCGCAGCGAAGCGCTTTGCGCCCTGTTCGATGACGAAGCTCAGGCCGTCGACGACGACCGGCGCCCCGGTCTGCTGCGCAGTCGCGCCCAGTTCATCGGGTCCGCTCACGTCGAACGTGTTGCGGCTCGTGAAGGTGCAGACGTAGCGACCAGACGGCGACGAGCTGGCACGCGGCGGATCGGTGAGCCGCAGGACACCGTCGCCGGTGTTCTCGCGCTCCGGCGTGCCTGCGACGACCGACGCGGCCCCCGCGTCGCCCCTTGCGTCATTGCCTGGCGGGGGTGTCGGAGGCAAGGCAAGGCGGCTGAGAATGGTCCCGGCCATGACATACACACCGCCCGTCAGGACGATGCCGTCGCGCGAGCGGTGGCCGTTCGCTTCGGAGACGAGAAAGCCGCCGTCATGCCAGTTCTCAAAGAGCGGCGGGACAGTAGGAGCGCCCATGATCGTGATCCCCTGTAATGGAACGGATGAAAAACCGGCACGCGCACTAGCGTTTGCGCGCATTCACCTTCGCGAATGCGTGGTCCCATGCCGACGCGATGGCCTGACGTGAGTTCATGCCCGGTGTACCTCCCGGGCCGACGCGCGGATTGCGCTCGACGCGTCCGCTATTGGCGGTCGGCGGGGCGGGTGTGCTTTCGAGTACCGCGAGCGCGGCACCGCGTGCGAGGCGTGTTCTGAACGCGAGATTGGCGGCCAGTACCGGATTGCGCGCGGCCGCGTGACTTGAAAAGATCGCGGCGCAGCGCGCCTGC
This sequence comes from Paraburkholderia sp. HC6.4b, assembly GCF_014200875.1. Classification (NCBI taxonomy): domain Bacteria; kingdom Pseudomonadati; phylum Pseudomonadota; class Betaproteobacteria; order Burkholderiales; family Burkholderiaceae; genus Paraburkholderia; species Paraburkholderia sp. HC6.4b. The sequence goes on along the minus strand of NZ_JACHDC010000007.1, from coordinate 30,818 downwards.
TCGCGGCGGCGCGCGCGCGCCTCGACGGAACTGCCGTGCATTTCTTCCTCGTCGTCACCGTCCTGCGCCTGACCACCGCCTCGGCCCTTTGCCTTGCCGCGCCGGCTGTCCCGTTCATCAGCGTCGTCGGCGTCATCGCGGCTGTCGTCGTCCCCGAGCTGGACGTCATCGCCTTCGTCGTTGTCCCCGTCCTCGTCTTCTTCGTTGTCGTCCTCCTGTGCATCGTCGCCGTTGCGCGGCTCGTCGTCCTGTGCACGCCGTGTGCGCGCATCGTTGTGTGCGCCATCCTCGCGGTCGCGCTCGGCAGGCGGCTCGCGTTCGTCATTCTCGACAAGCGGTGAGTCGTCCTCAGCGCGCGTACGCGTCCCCGCGCGCCCGAGGTGCGCGAATGGCAGTGAGCGGGTCATGGCTGAAAGAGAGAATCCCATTTTTAAGACCTCCTGCATGGTCCTGGTGGTTACTGCGGCACGGATGACAGCGCGAGCGAATCGAGTAGCGCAAGAAACGCCGCATCGGGCGACATGACTGCATCGGCAAAGCCGGTATCGACGCTCGCCGCCCCGAGGAAGGTTGCGGCCTGCGTGTCGCGAACCTGCGCCACGGTCAGCCCGCGATTGCGTGCGACCGTCGCCACGAACAGTTCGCCTACGCTGTCCACGTCTGCCTTGATACGTGCATAAGCTTCGTCAGAGAGTGGCCGGTATTCGCTGCCGTCTGCCTTGCGCTCGCCATAGGTAATGAGCGTGACCGTCAGGCCCGCATCGGTGAGCGCTTTCGAAAAATCAACATGCGCGACGATCACGCCGACGCTACCGGTTCCGCCCGTGCGCGGCACGATCACGCGATCACAGGCCGAAGCGAGCGCATACGCGGCGGAAAACGCGCACTCGGTGAGGATCGCGTACAGCGGCTTGATGCCCCGCGCACCGTAAATGGCGTCGGTCAGATCGAAACACCCGGCGACCTCGCCGCCGGGGCTGTCGATATCGAGCACGATTGCACGCACAGAGTCATCGGCCAGCGCCGTCGCGAGGTTCGCGCGGATGCCGTCATAACCGGTCATGCCCGAGTACGGACGCAGCGTGCCGAGCTTCTGCACCAGCGTTCCCTGCACCGGAATGACCGCGATACCCTGGACGACCTCATACGCAAGCTCGTCCGCAGGCTCGCCCGCTTCAAGCCCGGCATCGAATGCGCGCAGTTCACCGTTCGGGCGGAACAGCCGCGCGAGACCAAACCGGTCCGCGAGCGCGGCCATGATGATTTCGATCTTGCCCGGCGCAATGACGAGCGGCACATTAAAAAGGCGCGTCGCCAGGTGCGGATAGTTCACGACCATCGTGCGCGCCTCGGCATTTCGGAGTTGTCTGAGGTCTGCGCTCGGCATACACGCCTAGCATTGCCCCCGTCACTGCCAGCAATTCCCCTTGCGCGCAGTTTCTGCGGGTTGCAGATTTTTACACCCTCACGCTGGCACGCTAAGTGAATTGCACCCCCGTATGCCAAAAAGGAAAACGATGGAAGAAAACGAAGCCAGCCCTATAGACGAGTCTCCTATACCACCGCAAACTGCCCCCGAGAGTTTTTCTGTCAGCCTTAGAGGATTTGATACTACGGATAGGGCCGAGCGGTATGCTGAATGCCTTGGTCACTTAGTCCGTGAGTTGAGTTCTTACTTTGATTTAAGTGGACTTGATGGAATTACAGTTGCGTTTGACTATCGGCAAGCCCTGTGTGATCTCGATCTTGGAATACCTACAACCTATCAACTTACACCAAGTGAAGGAAACGTAGTCGGTGTCGCAATGACACCTTCGGTCTTGCGCGGAGGGAAAGTCAAGAGCCACATAGTTTTCAACGCCGAATACGTCATTGCGCTGGAGGATCCCGCCGAGGAGCATTTCGATTTTGCGCTGCACTTGTTGGCGCACGAGTGCGCCCATGTCGATGCAACCCATCAGTTTGACAAGGCATTTCCGGGGATTTTGCTACAGAGTAGGGCCAGCAACGTACATCAAACCCTTAGATGGAGAATTATTCAATCCTGCTGGGACGAATACGCAGCAACGCGTCTTAGTAGAGACATTGGCCGCAATCCTGTCCACGAATACGAAGAGACGTTTATCCAAGCACTCGGGGAGACACGGGAAACGGCCAACAACGCGATACGCGCGTATCGGCTGCATGCCGACGTGAGGCGGGTTTTAGATGATGTCTACGGCGCATATGGACGCTTGATGAAGTTCGCGTGCTATCTCCTAGGGAACATGGCTGGAACCGGGGTTGGACTGGACGATCTACCAAACACCCGTACAGCGCTCGCTTGCCATTGGTTTGCGCCGTATTTCGAACGTCTAGGTGATATTTGCCAGCGCCTCGCTGAGGAATACGGCGCATGGCGTAATCAGAAGATCTTCGAAGAGTTGGGCGATTGCGCTGACGCTATCGCCGTCGCGGGCGGCGTCAACGTCACACCTAGCACCAACGGCGGGGTTAACGTGAGCATTCCATTCTCGTTGGAAACCATGCCGATGTAGGTAGTGCCTAGCTTCCGGGGGCGAAATTTTTGCAGCAGCACGAGCGGTCCGATTGGCCGGCGGCAGCGAATTACGCTTTGACGCACACCGCTATGTCCAATTTTCGTGAGCATCCCAGTTTGAAGACAGTCGAGCGGACTTCTTCCTGATCGGGTGTGAGTAGACATCCAGCGTCGAATTTTCAGTGGACTCCGGCCATTCGATTGCTCACATCGTACGACTCTTCTTGGCCGACTCGAGCCAGTAACCCATCCTCCACGTAAATCCGCGAAGAACCTTTTTTTGCGCTGCGCCACCATCGAGCGCCCGGCATTTCGGAGTTGTCCGAGGTCTGCGTCCGGTATATACGCCTAGCATTGAAGCGTCGCCCCTCAGTACGTCCTCCGCTTTCCGGGGGCGATAGGGTTGGCATGTAGTAGAAAACCCTTTTCATGGCGCGTCCTTGTGGCGCGCTATTTTTTTTGCGTCCCTTCATAGCGGCGTCGCGGCACCGTTGGGCATATCGCCATTCCGAAACCTGCAATTCAACAAAGCTGGCTTCTCTTTCCACCGACCTCGATATCCGGGGGCATCTATCTTTCGGACTGAACCTATTCAAATTTGAGACAGGGAGACCTATCCTGTATTCGAATTTATACGGAGAAAGTCATGAGCCCGATTACCCTGATTGAAGCTACGCACCTCTACAGCCGCGCAGGCGTTGCACGCCATAGCCATTTCCGCCTGAATCCCCTGCGCCTGATTGCGTTCGTACGCAAGCTGTTCGCCGCGCGTCGCCAGTCCTGAACACAGCGCCCGGCTATCAACGCGGCCGGATACTATTGCGGTACAGGGGCTGCCTCGGGTTTCGCCGCTTCTGCCGCAGCGATACTGCCAGCCCAGGCAGGCAAATCAAGCCCAAGTTCCTTCATCAGCCGGATTTCATTCGCGCGCTGGTGCAGTACTTCCTCATAATCGAGTCCCTGTTCCGCGCATTCACGCTTGAGCGTCGAGAGCGCCGCGTCCATGCCCATCACCGCACCGGCCTTTTCCTTGGTCGGATCGATCCAGCCGCGCGCCACCCCCATCCATGAACAGCGCGCGTACGCGGCGCGCGCCTCGATATACGGCGGCGCACCAGCCGGCAGCGGCAGTTCACCCCGGTCCATTGCTTCCCACAGCCACGCACCGTAGAACGGTGACGCGAAGTTCAGGCAGAACTCGTCGCGCCGCCGCGTGAGCGTTTTCCACGCTTCGAGCAGTGCCGCCCGCGCACTGCTGTAATTCGTCCTGCTCCAGTCCTGCGAAAGCTGCTCGGCGCTGAGCCCCAGCACCGCCGCAATCACGCGCTGCATCTCGTGCGCGAATGTCTCGAAGTTGCCGTGCGGGTGCGCGGCCGAAACGCTTTCGAGTGATTCGCCAGGTGCGAGCGTGGGAATACGCGCGCCGTTGAGCATCGCGGGACGCTCGTCGGCCCACCGCGCACGCAATGCCTGATACAGCGGCAATTCCTCGCCTTCGCCCGCGCCAAGCGCATCCTGCACCAGCGCCGGATCATAGGGCGACGTAACGTAGGTGCCGAATGTCGCGGCGATGGTCGCGGCCTGTAGCTCGACGCCGTAATACCGCGCGAGCATGCGCGCGTGCAGCAGGACCGGCGTGAACACCCCGAGGCCCCGATGCTGGCCCGCCCGGTCGCGGTCATAGTCGTGCAGTACGCGCAGCCAGCCGTCCTCGTCGCAGCGCTCGATACGCTCCCAGGTGTTCGCCTCGACGGCGAGATACCAGTCGTTCTGATGCGCTTCGCGGATGTGATACGCGAGCGGCACGCCGTAATCGTCAATCTCAACGCCGCCGCGCAGGTAGCGTGAGTCGATGGCCTGATACGGGTTGCTCAGACGATCGGGATCGAGCAGCAGCAACGCGGTCGCGTAGTCCGCGCCGCCATAGCCCACGCGTTCAGGTAGCCAGTAGATGAGCCCGAGCCCTTCGCCGTCGATCAGCTTGTGACGCATCGCAACCCGGAATTGCTGTCCGAGCGTCAGTTGCCGCGCCACGTCGTTATAGTGGCCGGGGTTCTCTGCATACCCGCGCCAGAGTGCTTCAGCAGTGCGCCGGAATTCGTCGGCCCACGAAGCATCAAAGCCGCTGATACCGGTACGCAGTGCGAGCGCCCGGTAATCGGGATTCGCTGACAGCAGCAGGTTCGTCCCGATGGTGTTATCGAGAATGCGGGTAACGCCGCCATTGATCCAGCCGTCATTGCGAAAGAGGTCGCGCGAGCGCGCAACCATCCAGTCACGGAATAGGTTGATCTCCGAATCGGGCGACCGTATCCACGGCAACCAGTTGCCCATCTCCTGGGCAAACCAGTCCGCGGCGTCATACGGAAACTGGTAGCCCGGCAACCCGAGGCCGCTGCCTGGCGAGGCCAGCACGCGTCCCGGTTCCGACATGTGCGCGCCGACCGTGCCGCCGCGTCCCGCGACCGGTTCGGGGATCGGCTGGCCGCTTTCGTCAACGATGACGCCCATTGCTGGCTCAGAAGTACGGCGTGACCGGGCGGCGGCGATTGCGGCAGAGTCCGCGCAGTGCATCGATCTGTGTCTGCACGCCGATGATGGCCTGCACCAGATCGGCGATATTGGCCTGCGTGTATGCGATCGAACGGCTACCGTCTGCCTGCGTGTACGACGCGGACTGCGCCCGGGTGCCCGATACCAGCGCGAGATACGCCTGCTGCATGCCTGCAAGCTGCGATTCGAGCGCGCCGAGCGTCATCCCGTCCAGGATGCTCAGGCGGTGGCAGGGCATAACGGTTCTCAGGCAAGGCGCTGAACGAGCGAGGTCCGCGTGCGTGCGGTGGCCGGGTATGGTCGGTGCGGCGTCGGCGGTACGGCAGGCGGTGGCGTCCACGCCTTCACCGCGTCCGCGCGCCGGTTCAGTTGCAGCCCGAAAAACAGCAGGCCGCACAGCGCGCCGTACGCATACACGCGACAGTCGAGCGCTTCATTGGCGCGGCCCGGTGGCAGTTCCCACACCCGGTAACGTCTGCCGCCCGATTCCCGGATCACGATACGCTCGGCGGTCAGTTGCGCGTAATAGCCAATGTCACGGTCTGCGGGGAAGTGCATGTAACCCGGTCCCGGCGTATCGAGCAGCAGCCGCTGACGGATCGTGTCTTTCGCCGCGTTCACGCCGAGAAGGATTGGGCGATAGGTTCTCTTCGTGCGCGACGTGGGCCGCTTCGACGGCCATACCGGATTGCGCTCGCCGCCGCGTGCCGATTCGCCCTTGACTGCCCAGATGCGACGCCCGATGCGCGCCGCGCAGAACTGGTACACCGCCTGCGTGTGATGTCCGCCCGAATCGATGCATGCGGCCATAATCTCGAAGGGGCGACCATCGGCGCGATGCCACAGGCGTCTGAGATACGTGTCGATGCGCGCCTGTGTACGCGCGTCTGAAAACTCGCCCTCGATGATTTCGTAGTCGATTGACCAGCTTTCCTCGTTGCGGCCCCAGCCGACGACTTCGAGCTCAACGCGATAATCCTGCACGTCCGCGCCCACGACCAGCACGGCGACACCATCGGGCACTTCAGCCGCCCATATCTCACCGCGAGCGACGACCGCTTCAGCGGAGAGCGCGCGACCGGTGCGCGGACGGTACGGGAGTCCCATCTGTGTATTCCACCAGGCTTGCAGCCGTTCCTCGTCGCCCTGCGCGTCGATCCAGCGCGCCGCGATGTCGGCGGGCCGGTCGCGCGTCCACGGGCTCAGGAGCTTCGACGCCTGGAATCCGGCATGCGCGTTATCGACGCTCCACGCGCCGCAGGTCGGACACTTCGCGCGATAGACAGCATGACGCTCCGATTCCCACCAGTCCCATACGGCACGCACACAGGCAGACTCGCCGCCGGGCTCCTGGATTTGCTCACCGTTGCGCCACGCACGCTCATAGGCGTCAAGCGGCGCGTGGCGCGCGCCGCAGCATTCGAATACCCGCGTCTGATGCCACCGTATGGACTGCAAGGCGGTAAGCCGTTCGGACTCGGACCAGCCCGCGCCGCACGACTCGCAGTACACGCGCGCGGTCTTTGTGCGATGGCCGGTCACGTTGCCCTTGTCGTCCTTGCGCTTCTCCCACTCGACATGGCGGAAAAAGTCCAGGAACTGACGGTGCCCGCAATGCGGACAGGCTACGCTCGCGCGACGCTGGTCCGACTCGCCGTAACTGGCTTCGATGCGGCTTTCCTCGGTGACGGTTGGTGAACAGGTCCGCACCGACAGCCAGTTCGCGAACGTGGCGACGCGCTCCTCGGCGAGCGCGATAGGGTCGCCCTCGCGCGTGACCGGGTACTTGTCGATTTCGTCCGCGAGAACGAGCCGGATCGGGCGGCGCGCGAGGTTATCGGGACTGCCCGCGCCCGCGAGCGCGAGGAAGCCGCCCGGAAACGACTTGAACAGCAGCGTTTCCTCGGCGTTGCGCGTTTTGGTCGTGCCGACCCGTTCACGCAGTACGGGCGTGACCCGCACCAGTGGCGTAATGCGTTCCTTGCTGAACTGTTCGGCCGCTGCTTCCTTGGGTTCGAGCAGCAGCATCGGGCACGGATCGAGATGCGCAAAGTAGCCGAAGACGTTCTCGATCAGCGACGTCTTGAACAACTGCGTGTTCACCATCGCGGTGATGACATGCACGCCCGGCTCGGTCACGGCAAGCATCGGCCCGCGTGCGGCTTCCACGGTCCCGGTCGCCCAGCGACCCGCCAGGCTGCCCGATTCCTTCGCGAGTCTCCTGTAGCGGTCAGCCCATGCCGGAACGCTCAGACGTGGCGGCGGGGTCCACCCGCCGCGGCCGACACGTCGAAGATCATCGGCCTTGTTCCGCGTCGAAGCGCGGTTCAGGCTCCCCGAGGTCGGCAAGCTGCTGATGAACATGCGCCGCCAGTGTGTTCGTTAGCCGGTCAATGTCGTCTATACCGAAAGCCATTGCAATGAACGGTGCGACCTTCGCGGGCCATGCAAGCCACGCGTCGCGCTGCTCGCGGCATAACTCGAACACGACGCCTCGCGCGACGGCCAGCTCAACCAGTGCGCCGGATTTCTGTTCGTATTCGAGGCGGCGCAGCAGCGCGGTCCAGTTCTCCTTGATGCGCAGGGCTTCGCCGTACGCCAGCCCCTTTGCAGTTCCGCCCGGCTGCAAAGTGTCCTTTGCGGGCCCGTTTGCAGCCTCGCCCCGCCTTTCGCTCGCGCGCCAGCGAGTGCCAAGAAGCGCCGGGTCCATCAGGCCGTCTGCGCGCTTCGCAAGCCGTCCCTGCTTGAGCGCCTGATGAACGAGCGTGTCCGAAACGTGCTCACGTCGCGCGAATTCGCGGATGGAGATGCCGTCCGGCATGGTGCAAAGACTTTTGGAAGCCTGTAGCTACAGACAGAACGGGCTCGCGCAATTTGCCCCCATTTTTCGAGAGGGGACCAGGACCCGCTCCGGGCGGTCGACCGCGCGCGGCATGTTAGGCTTCCGACCTCACCGGGGCAGCGCGCGCTGGACTCAAGTCAAAACAAGCTGGAGGGCATATGGCATCGGTAGCAACCACAATGGCGAAACTTGCCGGTCTGAAGAAGGCAATCGACAGAACGCTCACGGACAGCGGCTCACATAAGGTGCCCATCAGAATTTTTTCGCCAGACGATGTCGAAGCGTACTTCGTCGGGGTAGCAAACGCGGTTGAAGAGTTACGCGAAGCGCTACCGGATCTGTACGGTGATTTTCCAGACGTGAAGGAGGCGCCGGAATGCGCCATGACGTCGGGCTCCGACGGCCAATCGCGCCCAAACTGGTATTACCGTAGACAGCTTGAACGGCTTTCGAGGAACGTGGACCAAGTAATCGAAATTCGGTCCAACAGCGAACTCGCAGCACCGGCCACGGCGGCTCCTCGCAGGGTGTTTATTAGCCACGGGCGGGCAAAAGATTGGTACGAGGTGCAGTCGTTTATCGAGCGCGACCTTAAGCTTGCGACGCTCGAACTTGCTCAAGAACCCAATAAGGGGTTGACCGTTCTCGGAAAATTGGAGGAAGCAGCAAATCAGTGCGATTCAGCCGTTATTGTCATGACCGGGGACGACAAGGACGAAAGTGGCCAATTACGTGCTAGAGAAAACGTTATGCACGAAATTGGATATTTCCAAGGAAAGTATGGGCTCGCGCGGGTGGTGGTGCTGCACGAGGAAGGGGTGAACATCCCGTCAAATATCCAGGGGCTCGTCTATATCCCCTTTCCACAAGGGTTCATCGAAGCGGCAAAGGCCGTCCTCATGCGTGAACTGAATACCATCTACGGGTAGTGTGCCTGCGCAGTAACACTCAACACTACCCTTGCGCGCTCGCGACAGCCCGCGCAAGTTCCCGCCCGAAAACCCGGTCGAAGTTCGCCTCGACGACCGCCTCGGCGCGTTCGCCGAATTCGAGCCGCTTCTTCGTCTCGACCGGCGGCCGGAACGCGATCAGCAAACGAAGCCTGCCTGTCGTGTTGACGTCTGCTCCCAGCGTATGCCTTCCCCGCAGCTTTTTACGCTGCCGGACGTTCCCTGAAATATCGGTCGCACGCTCGCGCAGAAACGGGCGCTGCCATACACCGTAGATCGTGCCGTGCTTCGTTTTGATCGGCCCCATGAACACGTCAGATCGCCCCATGTACTTGCGGATGGCGTTGCGTGGCAGGTTGCCATACTGGTTCGCCGATACGCCGGCCGGAACGAGGTTCGCCGGCTTCGCGCCAAGATACTGCACGCCGCCGAATTCATAAGGGGCAAGATACTGCGCGGCGCGGTCACGGATATAGACGCGCGCAACGGGACTTCCCTTTCGGGCAGCCTGAACTGCAACGGAGTTGACGGTAAAGGGCGTCGGGTTGTCGAAAACTTGCGGTAGTGCGTTCTTTTCGGCGTCGGCGGCGAGCTTCGCCAGTTCGGTCACAGTGCGTGCTTCGGCAAAGGGCAATTGCCGATAAGCCAGCGCTGAGAGCTTGCGCGACACGGCCTCAATGTTCGAGCTGATCGACAGTTCAAGCATCGATACACGCAGCGTCAGGACGGAATCCACGCGCGGCCGAACTCCGCTTTTGCGAGGCGCTTGCCAACGCGTTCAGGCATGCCGGAACGGTCTGCAAGTCTGTCTACTTCCTCCGGTTCCATGCCAAGGCCGCGCTCGATCTCAGGTACCGGTACGCCTGCCTCGATGATCGTGCGGACAATCCCGGCCATCGGCAGCACAGCGTGCGTGCCACGGGCGCGGTTGTGCCTGATCGTGGACATCATGCGATGCACCGGATCGGCTTCAATCTCCGCGATGGGCACGAATCCGCCATAGCGCGCGACGAGGCGCGGCTCATCGGCGACGAGCCAGCGGTGATAACCGTCGACCAGGACGTAACCGCTACTGTCTTTCAGCACGACAAGCGGCTGCGTGAAGCCATCCTCGAGGATCGAGAGAACCAGCAGTTCAAGCTCCAGCGGAGCGACGCGGTTCGGGTTGTAGTCGTTCGCCCGCACGCAATCGCGATGTACCCATTTCACGCGAGAGACGGCAGCGTGTTCAATAGCGCCGCGCACCTCATCCGGCAGCGGAGAAGCTGACTCAATAGCGGGTGCCATCGTTGTCGATTTCCATTGCAAGCAGTTCTTCGAGCGTCACCCCCCGTCGCTTCTGCTCCGCTCCGGCAAGCGTGACCAGCCCACCAGCCTTGCGGTTCTTGAAGTCACCTTTCAGCGCGATCTGTGCCAGCGCCCGCCAGGATACGCCGCTCATCGGATCGGCTCGGGTGTCGTCAATCGGCCGCCTGGTTTTGCGCTGATGTACTTCTATCGCGCGCTTCAGGGACAGCGCGACGCGCGAGCGCCAGGGCTCATCGTAGAGATCGATAATCCGCCAGGTCCATTGCCGCCACGTCAGACCTTGTGGCGGCTCGCGCAGGTGCGTACCGTAAAGCTCGGTCAGCGCATAGCGCGCGGCTGTTGCGGCACCCGGTACGCGCGCCGTCATCCGGTGCCACAGGTCGGGGTAGCAGATCGCCCAGGTATGCAGCAGGTTGAGCGGTTCTTCGCCAAACGGCGGGCAGACGCGCTGCTGGGCATGCGCCAGTCCCATCGCTTCAAAGCGGTCATAGGTGTGGTTGTAGTCCCATCCGAAGCACGACGGCGCGACCCAAACATCCTCGAACCGCCAGTCGTATATCGGATCGCACAACCAGACGTTGCGCGCGTTGGGGCTCTGATGAATGTAGTTATCGACGCGCGTCCGCATTGTCATCCGTAACCGGCGCAACGATTCCTGAGTACGGATGCCGCGCAGCATCGCGACTGTCTGCGACTGGCCCGCGAATGGCAGATGGCTACAATCGGGGATCATCATTCCCCTGGCAAAACCCGGCATCGTCGCCTCAGCGCACGCCGGCATCGGGCGCACCCACAGGTCGCGCTCATCGGGATTCCAGCAGTACCAGTACGGCTGCTGCCGCGAGCAGGCGTTGCGGTGTTTGACCGGCACGCAATACCAGGTGAGCGCGATATGAGGCTGGGCGCGCACGCGCCCTACATAGTCGTCCGTGTCGGGCGAAATGCACTCCTCGTCATAGAAGTGAACCTCGAGCGGCAGGCGTCCGGTTTCGCTCGCGACCGAGAGCGCGAGATGCAACACGACGGTCGAATCCTTCCCGCCGGAGAACGAGACGACGATCCGGTCGAACCGGCTGTACAGATGCCGGATACGTTCCAGCGCCGCATCGTGAACAGTATCGTCCACATAGTGCCGGTCCAGCGTCAGACGCGCCTTGCCGCTCATGAGCGTTCCAGTGTCGCATCGCCGGTCGTGCGGATCGCAGCAAGATTGCGGGCCGACACGCCATCCACGATAGTGCGGTTAATCATCGGGTGATCATCGTCAGTCGGGCCGCAATCGGAATCCGGGTGATAGGCGAGCACGCGCATTTCGTCGCCCCGGTCGGTGGCGAAGTGATGCCGGCCGTTCGCATGGATGCAGAAGACCATTCCCGCTTCGAGCGCGATGCGGGCATCAGCGCCCGCATTACGTGCAACGCACGTCCCGCGCCCTGAGAGAACGAGTCCAAGCCGGTCCGATGGATGCGTGTGTGCGGTCTGAAAAACGCCTGCGGGGAAGTACAGCAGGTTCAGACAGGGATCGCCGCGGCGAACAGGCTGCACAAGCGTGGTATCACTGCACTGGTCGATATAGCGCAACCGGCCCTTGTGCTCGACGGGGCCACCGATCATGAACAGGCCGCGCCAGCCGATACGACGCATGATGACTCCGCGGCTACTGCGTGCGGACAGCGTGAAGCGGCCGGGGACGCAGAAGTATTGGCCGGCGTGCAACATCCACGCATGGCCGTTGTGCTGCAGGCGCGCTGCGCCCTCATACACGTAGCCGAAGTGAGTCGCCTTCGGCTCGGTGACGGTAAGGTCGTCCGTCCACGCCTGCAATGCGTCGCCCAGACAGCCATGCTGCCAGTCATAGGCCGTGAACGCGTGCGAGGGCGCGCCGATGTGAGCGGATCGATTCATTGGATACTTTGGCTTGCATCAAGCCATTCGCGGGCGATCAGCAGGAGCGCGGCGCCGCTGTCGGCCGCGCCGCGCGTTCGCGCGTGAGCAATGGCATCGAACAGGGTCTGACGGTCAGCAACCCGGACCATGCAGGAAAAGACTGCGAGAGAAGCATCTGCATCGCTCACAGCAGAAAAACCATTCTGGCTGGCGACAGCGTCGGCAGCTGTACTGACTGGAGCCCGCTCGTGCGTATTGGCGTTCGCGCTTGCGAAACCAAATTCCGTAGGGTCTGCAACTTCGGCAATCTGCGCGGCGTGATCGAGCCGGAGCCTGTCTGTATCGTCAGTCAGCCGCGCCAGATCAGCGTCAGAGAAACCAAGCAGATCGGGCTCGAAGCCCTCAGCGGTGAGTGCCTGAAGCTCCTGCGCGAGCAGTTCCGTATCCCATGAGGCATTAAGCGCGAGCTTGTTGTCCGCAATCCGGTAGGCGCGCTTCTGTGCCCCGCTCCATCCCCGCGCCACGATCACGGGAGCATCGGCGAGACCGATCTGGCGCGCGGCGAGCAGACGCCCGTGTCCGGCGATGACCTCCCCGGCTTCGTCTACGAGTACGGGAATCGTCCAGCCAAATTCACGCAGCGAGCCTGCAAGGCTCTCCACCTGCTCCGGTGGATGACTACGCGCGTTGTGCGTCGCAAGCTGCAGCCGCTCAAGCGGCCAGCGCTCCACGCTGTCGGCAGGCCACGGCGGCTGTTTCTTCATTCGTGACGTCTGATGCGGATTCGTCGCGCACAATCCCAGCTTCGCGCAGGAGCGCGTCAACGCGTCCGAACGCTGCGTCGAACTCACCGCTTTTCTGCCGGGTGCCACTCAGCGCAGCACTGAGGATCGCGGTATGTTCGGCAACGGTCTGCCGGTGCACGCCGCAGCGCTGCGCGAGGCTGACCTGTGTTTCGCTGGTATGTGTGAGGATGTTGGCGACAAGCGCGGAACGCAAACGGATATTCGGGACGTGTCCGGTAAACAGCGGCGCAGTGTCTGCGACGACCAGCGCGAGCGCGCCCGACCATTCGGGATTGGGGTAATGCCCCGCGCAGCAGGGACGATGACACGCGCAGGTCAGGTTTCGGGGTGCATAGCTGACCACGAGCAGCGCGCGTTGCAGGACCGTCAAGCGGTCCAGCCGATAGCGGATACGAGCGGCCTGCGCGGTGGCATCGGTGCCGGTCAGTACGTCATCGCCTGGCGCCGACTGGTGTAGCGCCTTGAGAGAGGACGCGCCTCCACGCAGAACCGCGTGCGAAAGCGCGTCACGCAGCGCCGCTGCTGTGCCGCAATAGGTGTCTTTCATGGGCAAGCCGTGTGGGGAAACCAGGCGCGTACACGAAAAAACCCGCTCGAGGCGGGTTCCGGGTGCAGTTCGGCGACTACTAATCTTTGCGTATATTCGACTGTTTTTGCCGGTTGTCAAGAAATTTCAATCCGACCCACCAGCGTGCTAGCGTCAGAAACGCTCAGGCCTGCGCTCGGCGCGCCTGGACTGGTGCGCCAGATCGCTAGTCGATAGCCCGCAAAATCAGCCCGCCCTCGGCGTGCTGTTTCGCGTACTCCCTCAGCGCGTAGTACTGCTCGACCTGCGGATCGTAGTTACCGCCCTGTTCATGAATCGTCCATATCAGCCGGTTCAGGACGAACAGGCTGATGGTGATTCCGGCTGCGTCCGCGCTCATGGTGCTATCGAACTGATTGCCCTCTATCCTCAGTGTCATCCGTTCCGGCGCGCGGGGTGCAAGATAGAAACTGCCGTTCGACAGTTCGTAAAAATTCCACGCCCCGTGCGCATACTCCGGCGAGAGCTTGGCCGCGCAGGAATACACCAAATTCTCTGCAACCGGCCATAAAAATTTGCCCAGCATTTTCGGGAGAAACCTCAGGCGACGACTCTCAGGGACCAGCTTCGCAACGATTCCGGCCGGCTTTTTCCTCGCCATCTCACGCTCCCCTGGAAGCGACGACAGGGGTCTGCGCGACGCGCGCCAGGGGAACGATCGACGCGAGTACGCCGGAGAGCTCCTGAGTCTCCTGCGCGATCTCGTACGCAAGCTGGTAGCCCATCCAGGTCATCGGATCGTCGCCGAAGAACACAGCAAGGCGAACGGCCGTATCAGCCGTCAACCGGCGCTTGCCTTCAATAATCTCGCGGATGCGGCGCGGCGCCACGCTGATCGATTTCGCCAGCCTGACTTCAGTCACGCGCGCCTCGGCGATTCGCGCAGCGAGCGCCGCGCCGGCTGTTTGAGGAAGCGCCGTTGCGCTGCTGGACTGGCTCGACGCGGGCGGCGTCGATGCGACCTTCGCGGGAGCCTTGGCGGGGGCCGTCGGCGCGACCTTCGCTGTCGGTGTCTTGACGGCGGGCTTCGGCGCCACCGTCGCTTTTGCCTTCGGCTGAACCACGCTCTCAGCCATCGTTTTTTTTACCAGCGCTTTCGTCAAGGCCTGTTTTGCAGGTGTTTTCGTTGCTGCGCGGGTCGTGGTGGTCTTCGTCGATTTCATCTGGAATCCTATTTAATAAGTGGGTGATTACAAACGACTGCATACCCACCTTAAGGCGACCGCGCAGGCCTGTCCAGAGGCAAACGGCGGCCATCCGTCGATTTCTCCCGAAGCGGCGAAGATGCCCCGTTAGCGGGCGAGGATCGCAACCGCGGCGGCAAGGATCGATCGTCGCCGGGCGAGGATTGCACCTGAAGCGGGAAGGATTTAGTGTCCGCTGGCAAGGTTTGATACGCGGCTGAGCGCGCCTCCCTGGTCTGCTCCCGAATCCATTCGAGGGCGGCGCGGTGCGCGTCCCGGTACGAGCGCGAAGGATGGTCGCCGCGCTCGATTCCCTGACGGTAGGCGCGGCCGATCCACGCCCTCAGATCGTTCGACAGCGCGTACCAGTGTCTCCGGCATCCCCACGTATTGCGCGGGACGATCTGTTCGCAACCGGGCCACGGACAACGGTGCATGGTTATGTCCCGTCCGTTCGAAAAATTTCATCAAACACGGTACGCAGGTCCTCTCCCTTGCACGGCCTGTGTCCAAACCATCTCACCGCGAGCGCCGCACACCTGTCAGCGCGCCCTTTCCACTCGCCGCCGCGGCGGATCGCTTCTGCGCGCACCTGGTCAGCCAGCGTGACGCTCACAAGCGGCGCGCATTCGGCTACCGGGAATCTGTTCATGTTTTCCCCCCTCAGTGCGTCGCCGCGCCGGATTGCTGACGCGGGTCGGGCGGTTCGGGACCGACCAGCGCGGCACGCGCGATCCTCGCAATGTCCGGTAGCGTCATTGCACTATGCGTGCCTTCCGCAAGGTCGGCGATCAGCGCAAGCGCGTCACGCAGACGTGCCGCGTCATGCAGTGCGCGGGCGCGTATCTGGTCGGAGCGGATCATCCTTACCTCTCGTTGTCGCGGGTTCATGTTCAACCTCCTGCAACGCGCCGAACCCGAGTGCGCATTGCTGCGCGGCCAGCGGTTCGACAATCACCTCGGTGCGCGGGTTGGTGCGGTCGATACCGTGATAAACGTGTTTCTCGCGCACCTGCCGGTCGTTCACATACACGCCGGCATGAACCAGTTCACGGACCTTCGCGCCGTGCCTTTTCACCTTCGCATAGCGGCTTTGCAGCACATCGAGCACGACCGATTCGTCCAGGTCCGGGCGTTCGCTCGCATAGAAAATCCGCAGCGTGACGCGTACCGGGCCAGTGAGCTGCACACGGCAATTGGCCGGAATCTGGGGCAGTGCATAGCGCTCGTAGGCGCGCGCCTTGTCGGATTTGATCGACATGGGCCGCGACCTGAGCGCGCCGGTATCGTCGCGCTTGCGGCGCATGACGATTTCGCGGCTGTTGGCCTTGCTGGCGGGTTGGCCGAGGATCGTGAAGGCGATAGCGGTCACAGTGTCGCCTCCTGCGGTTCCTCGTCGTCCTCCCCTGGCACGCGCGACGGCGGCACACCACCGCGCGCGCGATACGCCGCTTCGAAGACAGCGCGATACCGCGCACGCACTGCGGTGGGTGCGTCGGCGACACAGGCGCGACCCGCCGCCGACACCACCGCATCGGTCGCGATGCGTCGCGCTTCGGCACCAAGCGGCCGGCCGTTGTGCGCCGTGCCACGTAGCAGCATGTCGAACGCCCACTGCGGCGAAGGACTCACCCCCGCGAGCGGTGCGAGCCCATCGCGCATGCGCGTCATGCAGGTATCGACCGTTGCCGCGTCGGCCCGCTCGAAGAGCGGCAGTCGGGCAGGCCCGAAGCTCGCGCGCTGCGCGACCGGCACGGGTTCGCAGAGTTCGAGAAAGCGTGGCAGATCAGGCGGCCGCTTCTCGCGAGGCAGCAGCATCACGGCGCGGCGCATGTCGTCGGGCTGCACCTGCGCAAGCGCTTCGCCCCACACGCGTTTGACGAGGTCCAGGTCCGCATCGGCCCACAGCGCAGAAAAGCGCGCGCCGAAAATCGCCTGCATGCGTGCGAACAGGCTGACGACCCAGGCCTCAGGGATTGCCGCTTTGGGCTCCACGATGCACCTCGGACACTGCCCCTTCGATGACGTCATCCGCTGACCCGCTCATGCGGGTCAGCCCCTGCGCGACGCGGCGGTGTTCCGCTTCGCGCTGCTGCAGCGGGGTAAGCGCGAACGGTGGCCCCTGCGCGCCGTGCGCGCGGTCTTCGAGCCATGCGGCCTGAAAGCTCCCCCAGCCGCGCGTGCAGCAGGTTCGCAGCGCGTCACTGAGCGGCAGCCCGGCCTTCTGCGCCTCGCGCAGTACGCCCGCAAAGGCGGTTTCGGTTGGCTTCAGACGCTTGCCACTGCGCAGCGTGAGCCAGTCGTCGGCAATCTGCGGATCGACCCCCAGCGACACCAGCCATGCATGCGCGTTGAAACGCGAAGTGCGTATGTTTTTATTCTTAGGCTTAAGAGATATAGAAGGTTTTAGGTTTACTACATATACGCACTTTTCATCATCGTGCGTTACTGATGCGTTACCTTCTGCGTTAGCAGCAGCGTTACTCTCTGCGTTACCTTCTGCGTTACTTTGACCGTTCGTGCTTTTATGCCGTGACACGCGTGTTGCCGTACAGGCCCGCCGGTTGGCGCTTGCGCCAGTATGCCAGTCAAAATGCGGCATCGACAGTCCGCCGTTCTCAATCGACAGCCAGTGAACGGTAATCATCGCGTCGGCAAATCCGCTCACATTCACTAACGCATCGACTAACGCTGTGGTAACGCTTGGAGCGTTACCGTTGTGCGAGTACTGCTCGAACCATAGCCACACGCGCACGAGTTTGCCTACCACGGCGTCCCGGTCGAGCGACAGCGCAGCGGCAATGGCCCAGACTTCGCGCTTGTCTGGGGTGGCCGCGTCGATCTTCAGCCAGCTCATGGCGTGCCCCCTGTGGGTCTGCTTTCGATCGCTTCGGGAAGCATGCGAGCATCGTTGCGAGATTGCATGTCGGCACTCCCCTGCTTCAGTGGTTCAGCGCGTCCAGTTCGTCATCAGGGGAAATAAGCGGCGACATGCACGTGCCAAGCTGGCGCGCGAGCAGCGACCAGCCGAGACCGTAGTCGGGGCGCAGCGAACGCGGTGTGACTTTGTCATGCTGCGCAGCTGCCACGATGAACGGGACACGGTCGAGGGGCACGAGATGATCGCGGTTCAGCCAGTTCCATACATTGACTGTCGATACTCCGATGCGACGGGCGAGCGCCGTCTGACTGCCCGCCGCTTCGATTGCAATCACGAGCGCAGGCATGCCGGGGAATAGCAGATCGTCTTTTTCGACACGCATTTTCCCTTCTCCGAATAGTTGAATCATTGGGGTCCGCGATTCGGAAAATAGGTCGCACAGCACTTGTCGTCAACAGCCGGAATCTGTGCAATGCACGGCTAACGCCTAATTTTTCACAATTGAAGATTTATTCCACGATTCCGCAAAATATTTTTTTGACAAAATCGAAAAGCGTGCTCTACCCCATGAATCAAGGTGACCAGTTTTCGCCATCCGTTCCATGTAATTCGTCTGTCAGCACGACGAATCAGGATCGTCGGAAAACGAACGCAGAAATGCGGACCATAGATGCCGGAATAAAACCGGCCCTTTTTCAATGGTTAATTATTTGGGGTGAAGAAAATATTCTTCACTTGCTTTCGAAGATGTCACTTTATATCTTTCGATCCACATTGAGGCGTCGAGTAAAAATCGTGAACAAATTCGCATTCGATCACCGCGCGCCGCTGACGTACCGGGCAGCGCTGCGCACGATCCCGCGGGCGCTGCGCCGCGCATGGTGGCGGCAGCGCTATGCCTATTCCGATCCACGCGTGCCGATCTCGCGCATGTATGGCGTGCGCGGTGTTCCGATCAACAGGATCAGCCATGAAGCGAGCAATGAACACCGAAGCGGACAAGGTTGACGTATCCACGTTACCGGTGCATCCGTGGGCGGCAAGGTTCCCGATGCGCAGCGACGACGATCTCGATGCGATGGCGGCAAGCATCAAGGCGAACGGTCTGCGCATGCCGGTGGTGCTCGGCATGGCTGCAACCGCCGAAGGCTTTCCGCCGCAATTATGCCTGATTGATGGACGCAACCGGATCGCAGCATGCAAACGCGCGGGTGTGACACCGCACACCATCATGCTCGACGGTCAGGATACCGATGCGTTCATTGCCGATGCGAACCTTGAACGGCGCGATCTGACGAAAGGGCAAAAGGCGATGCTGATTGCCGTCCGGTTTCCGAACAAGCAACAAGGCAAGAAAGGCACTTCTTTGGAAACCAAAGAAGTGCGGCAGGAACGCATCTCACTGGCTCGCACGGTCGTGAAGTTCTGCCCCGATATGGTCGATCAGGTGATTGGCGGCTCGCTCGGTCTCGATGAGGCCTACGCAGAAGCTCAGCGCCGCAGTCAGGTTGGACAAGCGAACGATGCGCGCTATGAGGTATTGCGCGAATCCGATTCCGACCTTGCAGACCTTGTGAACGAAGAACGGATGAACTTAAGCGAAGCGGAAGCCGCGGCGCGGGATCGTCGCGAAAGGGAGGCTAACGCGCTTCGCAGTCACGCGCAGACGATGAAGGAGATTAATACCCGCGTCACCTGTTACGAGGGGCCGCTGGCCGATGAACTTGCGCTCATGTATAGCCAGAAACGGGAGCATTTCGCAACCGACCTCCACTCAGACATTACGGTCTGGATCAATATCTTGCAGGCGCTACAGGAGAAATTGTCATGAGCCGTTCGCCAAAAGACCCGGTAAGGATGGCGCTTGTTGAACTATCCCATCGTTGCACGCCATTTCTCGATTCGCTTATCGCAGACGATCAGCATCATGATCCCGCATCGCTTTCTCTCCGGGTCGAAAGCTATCTTCGTGACGACGACGTTTTGCATACCTATGCAAACGGACTTGCGGCGAACCAGATCGTCAGCGAATTTATCAAGAGAACTTCTGACAGACGCATCGACAGGCACCAGCAAGACCTCTTCAATAGCGCCGAGGAAGTGCGGGATTTCATGCGGCACTCAACATTCGAAGTAGGCGACGGGACGATCGTGCGTCTGACGGCGGTCAGCTATCTGGACCTGGAGCGCAGACACGAGCGCATGGAAAAAAACAGGAAAGCCGTTTCCGAGCGCTGCGACGATGACGCGCAAATGCTCGCACTGCTTCGACCGCACATGATCGATAAGGGACTGTCGCACGAAGAAGCCCAGGTTGCTGTCTGGTATGACCTTCACGGTGGCAATGATGTCTGCACGTGACGAATGGCTTGAAAACCGCCGCAAGGGTATCGGCGGCAGTGATGCAGCGGCGGCGCTCGGGCAGAGCATGCACAAAACGCCATTGCAGCTTTTTCAGGAAAAGACTGGCGCGCTCAATACGCAGATTACCGCGCTCGATGCCGTCGAGCGCATGGAGTTCGGCAAGCTGCTCGAGGAGCCGATAGCCGTGATGTACGCGCGCCGCTACGGCGTGAAGCTACGCAGGCACAACCGCATCGCGCAGCACCGCCGCCACCGCTTCATGCTGGCGAGCTTCGACCGCACCATCGATGGCAGGCGTGAAGGGCTCGAATGCAAAAACGTCGATTCGCTCGCCTTCCGCTTCGGTGAATGGGGCGAAGAACACTCCGACCAGGTGCCCCCCGACTACCTGCTTCAGGTGCATCACTATCTGACCGTGAGCGGCTATGACCGCTGGCATCTGGCGGCCTGCGTGGGTGGCAACCGGCTGGTCGTCTATCACATCGAGCGCGATGAAGAAATGAGCCAGATACTCATTGAAGGTGAGGCCGAGTTCTGGCGGCACGTCGAGCACAACGAAGCGCCGCCGCTCGATTACGCACACCCCACCGCTATCGCGCTGCTCAGGCGGATGTATCCCGGCACGGACGGCACCACGATTCACCTGCCCGCCGAAGCCGAAGCGATGCACTACGCGCGGCTCGATTTCGAAGAACAGGCCAAGCTGATGCAGGCGGGTGCCGACGCCGCGCGTGCGCGTCTGATGCACCTGATGGGCTCCTCGTCAGTGGGTCTGCTGCCCAACGGCGGCGGCTATCGCCGAAAGGTCATCGAGCGCAAGGGCTATGAAGTTGAGCCGGTCACATACGTTGACTTCCGTTACACCAAAAAGGGAGAGCCACAATGAATGAAGTTGTCGATTCACCTTTTGCCAGTGGCAAGGCGCTCGCAGAATCAACCGGTGGCCGTCACGAGTTTTCACGCGAGCTATCACGCGAACTGATAAAGCGCGAGGCGGCCCATCGCTATCCGCGTGATCGCGTGGTCGCCACCGATCGTATCCTCATGGCCTTCACGAGCGTGACGCTCGCTGAAAAGAGCCAGTACCAGTACGCGAAAGGCGGCAACGATATTCGCGGGCCAAGCATCAAGGGTATGCAGGCCATCGCGGTCGAATGGGGCAATCTCGATTACGGCTGGCGCATTGTCTCGCGCGGCGCTGATGTGAGCGGTGTGCCCTTCTCACAGATTGAGTGCCGCTGCATCGATCTGGAAACGGGCACCGGTGAGGAAATTGGTTTTATCGTGCCGCACTGGCGCGACCGTAGCGAGCGCAAGGGAGGCGGTTATGTGCTTTCCGATGAGCGCGAGATTTACGAACTGTGCGCGAACATGGCGATGCGCCGCGTGCGCGCCTGTATTCAGGCGTGCATACCAGTTGACGTGGTGGAGCGCGGCATGCTGCAGGCCGACACCACCGTGAATGCCGAAGCCGATACGAGCACCGAAGCAATGGCAAAGATGGTGGCGGCCTTCGAGCCGTGGGGCGTCACGAAAGAACACATCGAGCATCTGATTCAACGTCGCCTCAATGCAATTCAGGCCGCGCAGGTGGTCACGCTCAAGCGCATTTACGTGAGCCTGCGCGATGGCATGAGCGAGCCGGGTGAGTGGTTCGATATGGGCGACGCAGTGGGCACCGGTGAGAGTGATGAGTCGCAGACCGAAGGCACCGGGACTGCCGCAGTGAAGTCCCGCATGAAGAAAAAAACCGGCGGCGCGAAGGCCGCGCCGAAGCCCGCATCAAAACCCACGCCGAAGCCTGCGGCGAAAACCGGTGGCGCGGGCGATGCGAAAGCCGAGCCCAAGGCAGACCCGAAGGCGGCACCGAAGGCAGCAGGCAGGCGCGATGATGCGCCGCTGTCCTATGCGTTCGTGGCATCGGCGCTCAATGATGCAACCGATACTGCCGCGCTCGACGTCGCCTCTGCGCTCATCGCCCGTGTGGCCGATGCCAAGCAGCGCATTGAGCTTGAGCAGATGTACAGCGCACGCATGGGGGAGTTCGATGATGAGCAGGGTTAAGACGCTCGAGGAGCACTGGCAGTGTTATCGCGAGTCCGCGGTCGATCCCGATGCGTGCGCACATGAACTGGTCACGCTTCGCCTGGCGTTCTATGCGGGCATTGGCGTGGTGCTTGACTACACCAACTTGATGGCCGGTCTCGACGAGAGCGGCGCCATGATGCTGCTCGAACTGCTGCACCGACAAATGAACCGTTTCCGGCGTGCTGCGAATATCGCCGTCTCCAGGGAGAACGATGATGCTTGAACTGACGCACCACCCCATGAAAATCGCGCATCTCAATCTTCGTAGCGAGATGCACGGTGACGACGAAGTTTCGTGCGTGGATATCCGCCTGTCGTTCGACGTGCCTAACGGCGCGCTCGATGCGCTCGCGGCAGGTCTGCGCGCAACGCTCTATGAGGTCAGCGATGACCCGGACATGCTGGACCCCGATGCCGACCACCTCACACACGTGCGATATCCGCAACTGGGAATCCTGCGTTGGGCGGGCGAGCATTCCGGCGTGGGCATGCGCCTGCATTCGGGTAACGGCAGGGGTAAAGGCGATCTGGTCTTTCCCGATGCCGTGTTCGGAAAACTGACGGTCAGGCCGCTCGAAGGCGGCACCTGTACGTGCATCGCTCGCGCGCAGGTTCAGCCGAGCACCGATGAGGCGGCAAAACTCTTCGGCCTGCTCAAACATGAAGTACCGGTATCGCTCGATATGACCAATGCCGCCGATACCGACAGCGATGAAGAGTAGTTTTCAGTAGTCCAACATCTTTGGAAACGAGGGAAACCGTGAAACTCACGACACAAATGCTCGAAGGACTGACCGAACAGGATGTGTTCGATATCGCAGCCTGGCACCTGCTCGACCAGGGCGAGCGCGCGATAACAATGACCGCCAAAGGGATATCAGGGATATCCGGTATCTGCCACCTGTGCAGCTATCGCGCGCCCGATGGCAGGCGCTGCCCGGTCGGCTGGCTGATCCCCGATGAAGAGTATCGCGAATGCTTCGAGGGCAAACGCGCGGCGATACTGCCAATGTTCGCGCGTGATGCCGGATGCTCACCCACGTTCGTGGCCTTTCTCGAAGGGCACGAACGGCTGCTCACCCACCTGCAGTACATTCACGATAATCACGCGGCGTTCATGTGGTGGACCCTGCTGCGCGAGCTTGCCCATAAGCGTGATCTAGATGACAGCGTGATTGACCACATGAAGGCGCAACTTCGTGAGCGGGCCGAACGTGACCAGGCCGAAGCAGCGCGCCACGCGCCGGATGAGGTCCCGTTCCTGGCTTTCGATCCGTCAGTCATGCCCGCTTGCCAGGCCGCCGGTTCAATCAGTCTGGCAACCATTGCCATCATGCAGGTCATCACCGATGCCATCACCAATGCCATCGCCCTGCCCGCACCGTTACTCACCGATGGGAGTCCAGGCCATGTCATCACGCAGCCGGAAGAGACGCGCGAAGCTGCGCCCGCCTGATGTGGGTGACGGGCTCGATACCGCCACGGTCGACCGGTATGAGCCGGATTATGCGCAGTCATGCGAAGCGTGCGGCGAGGGCCCCACCGTCACCGGCCTGCGTGATGGCGCGGTGGTGCTCGATACCTGCCTGTGCGGCCCGTGCTGCTTTGGGGATGCCCGCATGGTTGACCCATGCACGTGGAACGGATAGCACCATGGCCCGGTCACGCTGCCGCCGCTGCGGTGAACCCTTCACCGATGCGAACGTGTACAGCGAAGCCGGATGGCTTGAGGCGCGCATCAGCGGGCTGTGTGAAACCTGCTTTGATGCACTGGCGGCGTATGGCATCACCGAGCCGTTTGAGGGACTTGTCGTAGGTTGCAGCGATCACGCGGCAGGTATCAGGGAGAGCGGCGAGCGCGCGGATGAGGATGACCCGCGCGCCGGCCGCGAAACGAAAGGAGAGTGATGGTGAACGAACCCCGCAGGATTCCCAAATTTCCGCCGCCGCCCACGGTCACGGCGGCAGTGCTGTTCTCGAAGGTGTGGGAAGGTGTCTACGCCGTGGGGCATGATGGCAGGCCGCTCACGCTTGCCATCGTTGATTCGGCGGGCAAGGTGATCGAGAGTGGTGAGGCAGTCTCACGCGACGCGTGGATGCGCGCGCTCGATTCGTACTGGCTGCACCTGAAAGAGATCGGCGTATTGCACGACTATGGCAGTACGCCACCGCTGCAGCCATGGCACAAGAAAAAGGCCGCTCGCGCGGCCTGATGGTTCATGCTTCTACGGGTAAGGCGAGCATGTCGATATCGTGCCCCTGTACCCATTCCCCCGTGCTTCGATCCACACGAAGCCACCGCAACACCCCCTGTCGTGACTTGAGTTCGATATCGACATAACCCGGTGCGCCGTGCCCAAATCCGTCGATGAAAATGATGACGCTCTCGAAGGTATCGGCCACGAGTCCGCGCACCTGCATGCGGGCATCGTAATCAAGCGCCGTGGCGCTCCCGATGAGCGCGAGCCATGCGTCAGCATTGGCCGCCGCATCGGACTGGCTCAGGGCCGTGTATTCGCGCTGCATCGCCATGATTTCGCCGTTGAGGGCGTCAAGCCTCTTTTCCAGCTTCTCAAGTTCGGCCATCACAAAGCGTGAGCTTTTGCCGCCCGCGAGCGCGGCGGTGAGATTGCCCGCCTGCGCTTCGAGCTTCGTGCGCTCGGTGCGCGCCTTCGCGATGCGCGCCGAGATCGTGGATTTACCCGCGCCCGATGCGCGCATCGCATCAAGATTTCCCTGATCGGAACAATAGGCCATGATCGCGTGCTCGATAGGCACCACGCTCGTACTCAGTGACGTGCGGCACCCGTCCGGTTTGCTTGAGCCGCTGCAGTTGATGCGCCGTGCAAAGTCAGGATAGCTGCCATCATCGAACCGCTTGTCGGCCATGTTCTGCCCCGCCATCGCCCACTTGCAATGCCCGCACATGCACATGCGCATGCCCGTGAATAGCGGCGGAATCTCGCCCTTCACACCGCCGCCGCGCCTGCTACGTCCCGAGAGCATTAACTGCAGGTGGTCGAACTGCTCGACCGTGAGCACGGCTGGGTAGTAACCGGGCAGCACGAACGTTTCACCCATTACCTCGAGCGCGCGCTCACCGAGTAGCGTGCGGTTGCGCATGATTTCGTAAAAGCGGGTTTGCTGCGAGAGGCCCCACGGCAATGTGATGCCCTGGTCATCGAGCATTTCAGTGATGCGGCGCGGCCCATAACCCTGCCCGTATAGCTGGATCATCGCGCGCAATGCCTGCACGCTTGCCTCCTTGAGTTCGAAGCCGCTGCCGGTCCACGTGACCCATGAAGGATCACGGCCCGCCCGGATGTTGCCGCGCCACTTGCCCGCTATCCACTGCTGGCAACGTGTGCGCAGTGCCCGTTGCACGCGGTCACTTTTCGTACTCGATTCCTCATTAGCCCGGATCATGATTGTCAGGCTGATGATGAGTTCAATGCCGCCATTGCTACCACCGATAGATTCGGCGCTGTATTCCTTGTTATCGCTTGCCGTGACGATACAGACACCCGCATTGATGATGCGCAGAAACAGTTCCTGCGCCTTGTTCACCTTGTCCCGCGAAAGACGGTCGAGCGATTCAACGATGAGCACCGAACCCGGTGCAATACGGCCCTTCTCTATGGCCTTGATGAAGCCACCAAGTGCGCCTTTCTCAAGGTGCTCACCTTTCCAAGCGGACAGCCCGAGGTCATACATCGTGAGCGTGGTGTCGAGCGTGAGCCCCTTGGCCGCTGCCCATTCGGCGGCGTATTCCGATTGGCGTTCGATGCTCGTGCCGCTCGCCTGCTTCTCACTCGAAAACCGGATGTACGAATACACGCGTGGGCCGGTCACGTCACCCACGATGGTGCGCTTGCCTGATGCCAGGCGGCTGCGGATCGTGTGCGGCATGGCCTTGGCGGTGTCCGCTTTTGCGGCGGGTTTTCGCGTGGGCGTGGCGGTGGCCCTGGTCGCTTTGGTGGCCTTGGCGATGGCCTGCGGCGCGCTCTTTGCGGCCTTCGTGGTGCGCGTGCGCGCTGCCGTGTCGGTGGTCATTTTCGGGGTTCCGGTGCAACTGAAAAACCCACCTTAGCATAGTTTAAGTTGTGTATGTTTGGTCTGGTCGTACATGAAATAGGCGAGCACGGTGGAACTGTCGAACGGACCGCCGCCACTCATCACCGCGATCAGATCGAAGCTGCGCAGTGCGCCGATCACGGTCAGCACCACCGCCATGAAGGTGGCGGGCCGCAATTGCGGCAGGATCACGTGCCACAGCAGTCGCAGCCCCTGCGCGCCTTCCATGCGCGCAGCCTCGACCACTTCGGGATTGATACCGGTGAGCCCGGTCAGATACAGAATCATGCAGAACGGCGCCTGCGGCCACAGCGCGGCGAAGATGATGCCGAGCGTGACCGTATGCGGATCGCCGAGCACCGGAATGCCACGGCCGACGATCAGCCGCAGCAGCCCGAACGTCGGATCGTAGAACCAGCTGAATACGAGGCCGACCACGACGCCCGACAGCACGAACGGCGCGAAAAACAGCGACTTCACGACGCGCATGCCGCGCACCTGCTGGTTCAGATACAGCGCGAACAGCAGACCGAGAGGCGGCGCGAGCAGAAACAGCGCGAGCCAGATCAGGTTGTTCTTCAGCGCCGTATAGAACGTATCGGACTGAAACAGCTCGACGTAATTGGCGAGACCGGCGAAGGTCTTCGGCGTCATGCCGTCCCAGTGGTAGAAGCTCAGCGAAATGCTGCTGATGATCGGATAGATCACGCACAGCGCGAATAATGCGCAGCCCGGCAGCAGAAAGAAAAACGCGGCGCGATGCTGATGACGGCGCGTCGTCGAGACGCGACGGTGCCGCGCCGCGGGCAGGCGGCGCGCTGCGGTATGAGACATGGAACGGCCTCGTCGGAAATCGAAGGCGGAATTGGGACCCGCAAGGGGACCCGCAAGCCGGCCGCGCTCAGGCGGCCGGCGCGGCGGGACTTACTTCTGGTAGATGCGCTTGCGCGTCGCTTCGAGATGAGCGAGCACGCTGTCGAGTTGCGACGGATCGCTGTAGAACTGCTGCATGGCCTTCATGCCTTCGTCGGCCATTTCCTTCTGCATATCGCGATCGTAGAACTGCGCGATACCGCCCTTCGTGTTCGCGAGCGTCTGGAAGCCGACCTTCGAGATCGCGTCCTCAGGCGGCGCCGCCTGGCTGTTCGACGGCAACTGTCCCCAGCCCTTCGCGAGTTCGGCGTTGATCTTCGGCGTCTCCATGAACGCGAGCAGCTTGCGCGCGTCGGCCTTGTTCTTCGCCTTCGCCGGAATCAGCAGCACGTTGACGGGGCCGTCCTCGGCCATCGGCACGTTCGCGTCGAGCACCGGGAAACGGAAGAAGCCGATCTGGTCCTTGATCGACGGCGGGAAGCTCGCCGAGAAGAACGTGCCCATCAGCATCATCGCGGCTTTGCCGTTGTTGAGGATCGGGCCGATCGAATCGACGTCGTACGACAGCGCATTGTCGATAAAGTCGTGATTGTCGAGCAGTGTCTTCCACGTCGTGTAGACCTTCTTCACGCGCGGATCGGTGTACGGAATTTCGCCGGCCATCAGCTTCTGATGGAACTCGTTGCCGTTGATGCGCAGATCGAGATAGTCGAACCAGGCGGCCAGCGTCCAGCTGTCGCGAGCAGCCACCGCGATCGGCGCGACGCCGATCGCCTTCAGCTTCCTGTTGGCTTCGAGCAGTTCGTCCCACGTTTTCGGCGCGCTCCTGATGCCGGCCTTCTCGAACAGATCCTTGCGATAGAAGAAGCCGTACGCGTCATAGCCGAGCGGTGCCGCATACTGCTTGCCCTTGTACGTCGACGCGTCCTTGACCGACGCATACTGCTGCGACCAGCCGTTCTTCGCCCAGTCCGAGCTCAGATCTTCGAGCAGACCACGTTGCGCGTAATAGGCCATCCGCTCGCCGTCGTGCCACGAGACGACGTCGGGTGGATCGGTGGCGAGCCAGCCGCCCATCTGCACCTTGTAGGCTTCCTCGGTCACGTAGGTGATTTTCAGGTCGATGTCGGGATTGGCTTTCTTGAACTGGTCGAACGCATCCTGCCAGGTCGAGCGCTGATTACCGCGCGCCGATACGTTGACGTTCAGCGTGGCCGCGTCGACCGCGGCGCTGCCGAGCGCGCCGGCCATCACGGCGGCGGCGATCGACACCTGTGCGAAACGGCGAAGGCGAAGAGCAATCATCTATGTCTCCTTGTCTACCTTGTTGACCGGCTACGCAGCGTGGCCGGCGATGTAACCCGCTCTATGGCGGAATTCAGTCTGACGAACCGTTCAAGCAGGTCCGCCGTCGACGATCGTTCAGGCGGCCGCGCGTTCCGGCTCGAACGTGCTACGCCGCAGCGCGAGTCCCTGTTCGTCGAACAGATGACAGGCAGCGGGCGGAACATGGACGCGGATGCGCTCGCCCGCGCCGAGCGGCGTATCGCCGGGCGCTTTCGCGATCAGCGTGCCTCCCGCGTGGTCCGCGTGGATATAGCTGTGCTCGCCGAGCCGTTCCGATAGCACGGTCGCGCACTGAATGAACTGTTCGTCGCCATCGAGCCGCAGATGCTCGGGGCGCACGCCGAGCGTGACGCGCTGGCCGCGTTGCAGCCGTTTACCGTCGACGTGCGCGACCAGCTTTTCCGCGCCGGCCACGAGCGCCACCGTCACACGCCCCGGTTCGATCGACTCGACGGTCGCATCGACGAAGTTCATACGCGGCGAGCCGATAAAGCCCGCGACGAAGCGCGACTTCGGGTGGTGATACAGCTCGAGTGGCGCACCGCTCTGCGCGATGCTGCCGAAGCGCTCGGCATCCGCGCCCGCATGCAGCAGCACGATGCGATCGGCAAGCGTCATCGCTTCGACCTGATCGTGCGTGACGTACACGACGCTCGCATTCGCGAAGCGCTGATGCAGACGCGCGATCTCGACGCGCGTCTGGCCGCGCAGCGCGGCATCGAGATTCGATAGCGGCTCGTCGAACAGAAACACGCCCGGCTCGCGCACGATCGCGCGGCCGATCGCGACGCGCTGCCGCTGGCCGCCTGACAGCGCTTTCGGATGTCGTGCGAGCAAGCTTTCCAGTTGCAGAATCCGCGCGGCTTCGCCCACCTTGCGCTCGATCACGTCCTTCGGCTGCTTCGCGAGCTTCAATCCGAACGCCATGTTGTCGAACACGGTCATGTGCGGAAACAGCGCGTAGCTTTGGAACACCATCGCGACGCCGCGCTCGGCAGCCGGCACGTCGTTGACGAGGCGGCCGCCGATATGCAGCTCGCCTTCGCTGAGGTCTTCGAGACCGGCGATCATCCGTAATAAGGTCGACTTGCCGCAGCCCGACGGGCCGAGAAACACGCAGAATTCATGCTGCGCGATCTCGAGATTCACGCGCCGGATCACCGGCGGATGGTCGCCGTAGGCCTTTTGCACATCGCTCAAACGAATCGTCGCCATGCTGTCTCCGCCTTGATTTAACCGCTTAAATTTTGGCCGAAATAAAACACCCTGGCCTTGTGCCGGCGGCATTTAATCGCTTAAATTCGAGTTCGACGGGTAAAGTCATGGTGGATGTCTCCGTTACGTTTTTGAGAAAGTTAGCAATGTCGCAGGCCGTTTGCAACATTTGAATTGACCTCCCTAAATATGGGATAACTCGACATGGTCACGTTGTCCGAAGTCGCGAAACGCGCGCAGGTTACCGCCGCCACGGTCTCCAACGTGCTGCGCAATCGCGAGAAAGTCCGCCCTGAAACGGCTGAGCGCGTGCTGCAGGCGATCGCCGAACTCGGCTACCGGCCGAACCTGAATGCGCGCGCGCTCGCCGAAGGCCGTTCGTCGACGCTCGCGCTCATGCTGTCGAACATCTCGAACCCGTTTTACCCGGAGTTCGTGCTCGCCGCCGAGCGCGCGGCGCGCAAGACCGGCCACTTCCTGATGGTCTGCAATACCGACGACGATGCCGAAATCGGCCGCGCATATCTGAACCAGATTGCCGGCACGCTCGCCGACGGCGTGCTCGTGATGAACACGGACATCACGATCAACGACCTGTGCGCGTCTGCGACGCATAGCGCGCCGATTCTGCTCGCCATGTGGGAGCACCCCGAGTCGCCGCCCGAGCTACCGTGCATCGCAGTCGACTTCGCGCGTGCCGGCGAGCTGGCCGCGGGGCATCTGCTCGGACTCGGCCATCGCGAGATCGGCTTGCTGATCGGCGACGGCTGCGGCGGTTTGCAGGACGCGCGCTCGAACGGCTTTCGCGCCGCGATGCGCATGGCCGGCATCGAAGCCGATGCGGCCGCCGTGCTGCAGATTCGCGACTCGATCGACGCCGGCTTCGCCGCCTGCATGGAACTGATGGCGAACCGCCCGCAACTGAGCGCGATCTTCGCGACCAACGACCTGCTCGCGATCGGCGCGATCCAGGCGTTGATCACGCTCGGCCGCTCGGTGCCCGACGACGTGTCGGTGATCGGCATCACCGACATTCAGCTCGCGCATCAGGTGCATCCGGCGCTGACCACGGTCGCGATTCAAACCGCGGCCGTCGCGGAGTTGTCGATCAAGAGCCTGATCCGTTTGATCCAGACGCCGGAGCGGCAGCCGTCGATGGTGCTCGGGCCACCGCCCGAGCTCGTGGTGCGCGCCTCGACCGGGCCGCGCAGGAAACGCTGACGCGTTAGGGCCTGTTCACGCTAATAACGGGCTTGCGAACGTGCCTTTGCGCGCGTAGTGCAAGGAGAGAGGAGCGCCGTTTGGCCGAGCCAAACAAGCG